>NZ_JANMBF010000082.1:0-9831 GCF_031360265.1 Phenylobacterium sp. | reverse complement strand
GATCTGGACACCCGCAAGCTGATCACGCTCAGCGACGAAGCCCTGGCCGCCGCCAACGCCCAGGTGATCGGCGGGCTGACGCTTTAGGCCGCCACGCAATCGGCCAGCGTGGCGCGGACCAGGTCGGGGCGCTCCATCGGCAGGAAGTGACTGGTTCCCGGGATCGTCTCCACCGTGACGCGGTCGCCCAGGGCGCCGAGTTCGGCCTCCTGGCCTTCGGTGCGGAAGGTGGACCCCTCGGCTGCGCGCAGGATTCGAATCGGGCAGCGGGTCTCGGCGAAGGCGCGCCAGGCGTCGTAGTTGTGCGAGCGGAAGTTGGAGGCTTCCCACTCGGGGCGGCAGGTCAGGGTCACCTCGCCATCGGCGGCAACGGAGAACCCCGCGGCGACATAGTCCATCACCTGAGTCTCGCTCCAGGTTCGGAACCCGCCCCGCCCAAGGTAGGCCTCGAATGCGGCCCGGTGGCTGGGGAAGCTCGTCCGGCGGCGCAGCGCGCCCTGCACCAGGGCCGAGCCGCCCATGGCGGCGGCGTCGCGCTGCTGGTCATGTGGCACAGCGACCGGATCGAACAGCGCCAGAGCGCGCACCCGTCCCGGCTCGGCGGCTGCGGCGAGCAGGCTGGCGGTGCCGCCCATCGAGTGACCCGCCAGCACCACGGGCGCCGTGCAGGCCTGCGCCAGCAGGGCTGCCAGGTCGTCGCGGAATTCGGCCCAGCCGTCGCGGCCTTCGATCACCGCCGGCAAGGTGCTGGCGCCGTGACCGCGCAGGTCCACTGCCAGGATCCGCAAAGCCCCCGCCAGGGGCTGGAGGATGCTGCGGTAGGTCCTCCCGTTGAAGCCGTTGGCGTGGCTGAAGACGATATCCACCGGCCGGCCGGTGGGACCCATCTCGATCGCCGCCATGGCCCCGCCGCGGCCAGACAGGGCGATGGTCCGCGCGCGCGGCTCGGGCTCGTGGCAGGCGTTCATGGGCATCCTCGCTGATCGCCCATATAGCTGCGGATTCGGGCGCGGCTAGACCTCGAGTTCGGCGTCAGTCAGATCGCAGCCGTCGAGGTTGGCGCCGGTCATGTCGGCTTCGAGGAACCGGGCGCGGACCGCGTGAGCGCCGCGCAGATCGGCGTTGCGCAGGATGGCGCGGGTGAAGTCGGTACGGACAAAGCGCCCGTCGCCGATGGTCAGGGGCCCGAGCTTGGCGCCGCGCAGGTCGGCCCGGATGAGGGTCGCGCCGGACAACTTCGCGCCCCGAAGGTCGGCCTCGCGCAGGTCGCAGCCGCGCAGGTCGGAGCCGGACAGATCGGCGCCCTGGAATTGGACGGCCTGCAGGTCGAGACCGAAGAACACCGCGCCACGCGCTACCATGGCTGTGAATCGGCGGCCCTTGAGGGTGGGCATGGCGCGGAAGTCGGCGTTGCTTAGGTCGGTCACCGCCCCGCGCCCACCGCCGGAGTCGCAATAGCTTTCGTAGTCGGCGAGAACCTCGTCGATCGGCTGGTCGTGCACATAGACCACGGGCGCCGGGGCGCGCAGGACGTCGCTCATGTCCACGTCCGCCAGGTTGGCCTGGTCAAGGTTGGTTCCAGCCAGGACGGTGCGTTTCATCGAGGCGCCGGTGAGGTCCGCGCCCGACAGGTCCGCGCCCGACAGGTCCGCGCCGTCGAGCACGGCGCGGGTCAGCTTGGCGCCGGCCATCATGGCGCCGGAGAGGTTGGCGTCAGTGAAATCGCTCGACATCGCCACCGCGCCGGACATCTGCGCGCCCGACAGGTTCGCGCCCGACAGGATAGCGTAGCTCAGTTCCCCGGGTCGGTGCTCGTGCCGCAGGATGCGAAAACCATCGAGCTTGTCCTGTAGGGCGATGCGGCCTTCGCGCAGGTCGCAGCCGGGCAGTTCCGCGCCGGCCAGGTTGGCGCCGCGTAGGCAGGCGCCGCGCAGATCGGCCTGGCTCAGGTTGGCGCGCCGCAGGTCGGCCTCGCGCAGGTCGGCGCCGAACAGAATGGCGCGGGCGAGATTGGCGCGGGCCAGGGTCGCGCCGTTGAAATTGGCGCCCGCGAAGTCGGCCTCGCGCAGGTCGAGGCCCTCCAGCGTTGTGTTCGAAAGATCCGCATAGGTCAGGCTGAGGCGGCGACCGCCTGAGCGGCCCGCGAGGTATCGCTGATGCGCCTCGACGGCTTCGCGCAGCGCCTGGGCGTCAAGGGCCAGATGGTGAGGTTGGGCCTGGGAGGACATGCAAAGCCTTTACGGCCCGAGCATGGGCTCGCGCGGCTTAAGGAACGGTTGCCCTCCGACGTTCGCCGAACAGAGACCTCAGAACCAGCCGCGGCGACGAAACCACACCAGGGGCGCGAGCACCGAGGCCACCATCAAGCCCAGCGCCAGGGGATAGCCGAACCGCCAATCGAGTTCCGGCATGTGGTGAAAATTCATCCCGTAGATCGAAGCCACCAGAGTGGGTGGCATGAAGATCACCGCCGCCACCGAGAAGAACTTGATAATGCCGTTCTGCTCGATGTTGATCAGGCCTAGCGCCGCATCCAGAAGGAACGTGATCTGGCTAGTGTGGAATCCGGCGTGTTCGGTCAGCGACTGGCCGTCGCGCTGCAGCGATTTCAGGTGCGCCGTGCATTCGGCGTCGGCGGCGATTTCCGGGGCCAGGGCGGCGAAGCTGAACAGCCGGGCCAGGCTGACCAGGCTGCCGCGGGCCAGTGAGGTCACCGACTGGGCGCCGGCGAGTGCGGTCAGCAGGGTCTCGAACTGCTGACCCTTGGGGCGGTGAAAGATGGCGGCGGAGGCGGCTTCGACACTTTCGCCGGTCTCTTCCAGGCTCGCCGCCAGTCGTTCGATAACAGCGTCCAGCAGGCCAAACAGCGCCGAACTGCCGCTGGTCACACCCTGGCCGGGCGCCCGCTCGGCGAAGACGCTGAAGGCGCGCAGGTCGTGATAGCGGATGGTGATCAGCAGGTCCCTGGCCAGCACGAAGGTCACCGGGACGCCGGCCGGGCCCGCCTCGGCGCGCGTCAGCAGGGTGGCGGTCATGAAGGTGGCGCCGTTCTCCTGGTAGAGCCGGCTGGAGGGCTCGATCTTCGCCATCTCTTCCGGCGTCGGCAGTTCAAGCTTCAGCGCGGCCTCAACCGCGAGTTCCTCTTCACGCGTGGGATTGAGAAAGTCGAGCCAGATGGCCTCGGGAGGCGGCGTCCATCCGGCAAGGCTGCTCTGGAGTTCGAAGCCCGGCGCGCCGCGCCGCAGGAGATTCAGCATGGCGCGCTCCGCTCGTGGTCGACCGTAGTGAGGCGCTAATGGGGCGCCGTCAATTGATGTGCGTCCCGCCCCTGATCGTCATGATCCGGCTTGTCCGGGCCACCCATGAGCACCCCATGGCGCAGGAACATATGCGGCTGTGAAGCTGCTTTTCTTGGGACACGGAGATCATGGGAGGCCCGGACGAGCCGGGCCATGAAGGTCAAGAGGGGGTTGATAAGACCAACCGCCAACCGGCCGCTCGAGCCTAGTTGTTGCCGCCGTCGCCGCGGGCGGCCTTGGCGATCAGGGCGGCGATGCGATCGGTGGAGTCGGCGGCCTGGCTCAGCATCTGCAGCGGTCCGGAACCTGGCCGCATGGCCGCGGCCATCTGGCTCGCCGCCTGCTGCGCCATTGCGATGGCGGTGTTCTCGGCGTGGCTGATGCCACTGGCCGCCATCATCCTGGCCGGAGCGTCCTGATAGATGAAGCCATAGGTGGCGTAGGTCGAACCGCCGAGGTCACGGTTGGGATCATACCAGACCTTGACCGCGCTCCAGTCGCCCTGGGTCGAGACATCGACCAGGGTCACGTCCTTCTCGACCTTGCCGCGCGACCCCTCGATGGGCGACCAGTTGGCATGGGTGATCTGCACGATGCGGTCGGTCAGCACCTGTGAGACGACCGCCACATGGCCCAAGCGCATGCGTTCGGTGGGCTTGAAGCACAGCACCGCGCCGGCCTTGGGCTGGAAGCCGACGTCATACTTGCCCAACGCCTGCCGCCACCAGGTGTAGGCGTCGCCGAAGATCTGGATTCCGGAGATCAGGCGTGCAAACGGGACGCACTGCCAATAGGTGTCGGCAAGCGCCCCACCCGCGGTGGGCGCGAGGCTCATAACGGCCGCGACGGCTAGGGAACCCAAAAGGGTCCTCGTCCGTTTAAGCATGTTAAGGAAACTCCCCACGCGAACTCGACCGACAGATAACCCTATCGGGGATTAAGTGAAAAGAGGGTTTAGACGGAGGCGGCTGGGGGTCGACATGCGTCTAGCGTCAGTTTGCCTCCTGATGGGCGCCGAATAGGTGAATATCTCGAGAGTTGACAAGCACAAGCGGACAATCAATTGACGGCACTCAAGATTTCATTGCCGTGCCTTGACGCTTCAAGGCGCCAAAATATCTGTCTAGGCGATACGCATATATTTCAGAGATCATATTCACACGACTTCAACAACTTAGATCACGCGGCTGTAACGCGCTGAAATAAGAGCTCGCCCCACAGGCCCGGGTCTTCGCGCTACACGCGAAAAATGCCCCAATTCGGTTCACAAGTTCGCGATGCGGGCGCCCCGCCTGGCCGGCGCTCGGATTCCGGGCGAATCGGGGGTTTTCGGCCGGCGCTGGTTCGGTCCGCCGGATAGGCTAAGTAGCCAGGAGGCCGGCGACACCACGCGGGTCATGACGCACAGACCACAGGGAAGGTCGTACATGAGCGGGATCACGGCGCTGCTGGTCAGCCCAGAGGCGTGGGTGGCCCTTTTGACGCTAATCGTCATGGAGGTGGTGCTGGGGATCGACAACCTGGTGTTCGTCTCGATCCTTTCCAACAAGCTGCCGCTGGAGCGCCGGGTCCAGGCGCGGCGCATCGGCATCGGCCTGGCGCTGGTCCTGCGCTTGGCGCTGCTGTCGATGCTGGCGTTCATCGTCGGCCTGACCCGCGCGGTGATCGTCCTGCCGTTCACCGCCCCGCTTGGCGCCGACGGACGCCCGATGGTCGATCTGGCGTTTTCCTGGCGCGACCTGATCCTCTTGGCCGGCGGCCTGTTCCTGGTGTGGAAGGCGACCAGCGAGATCCACCACACCATGGATCCCGACCCCACCGACGACCTGCTGGACAAGCGCGGGCATGCGACCCTGGGCTTCGGCGCGGCGATCGTGCAGATCCTGGCGTTGGACGTGGTCTTCTCCATTGACTCGATCCTGACGGCGGTCGGCATGACGGAGCACCTGCCGATCATGATGGCGGCCGTGGTCGTCGCCGTGGCCCTGATGCTGGTGGCCTCCGGTCCGCTGGCCCGTTTCATCCACGAAAATCCCAGCGTGGTGATGCTGGCGCTGGGGTTCCTACTGATGATCGGCGCGACCCTGATCGCTGATGCGTTCGGCGTGCATGTGCCCAAGGGCTACATCTACGCTGCGATGGCGTTTTCCGGCTTGGTCGAGGGGTTGAACATGGCGGCGCGAAATCGGCGCAAGGCGGTGGCCAAGTCGGCCGGCGACCGCACGCCGCACTGAGTCCCAAGACATCCCGCTTCAGCGCCTGCCGCCAGATGCAAGGGGGTGTTGCCTATCGCCCCGCACCTGCCAGACTTGTCAGCTGTCTGGCAGGAAGACCCATCCCATGCGGCGCGCGGACCGTCTGTTCCAGATCATCCAGGTGCTGCGCCGGGGCCGCCGGCCGGTGACCGCCGAGGCGATGGCCGCTGAGCTAGAGACCTCCAAACGGACCATCTATCGCGACATCGCCGACCTGATGGCCCAGCGGGTGCCGATCCGCGGCGAGGCTGGCGTCGGCTATGTGCTCGACGGCGGCTTCGACCTGCCGCCGCTGATGCTGACACAGGACGAGATCGAGGCGGCTGTGCTCGGCGCACAATGGGTCGCGGGAAGGGCCGACCCGGCGCTGGCGCGGGCGGCGCTGGACCTGATCGCCAAGATCGGCGCGACCGTGCCCGAGCGCCTGCGGCCCTTCGCGCTTGAGCCGGCGACCCGGGCCGCACCGCGCCGCGACCACGCCGTCGATCGGCTGGACATGGCCCAGGTGCGCCGCGCCATCCACGGCGGACGCAAGATTGCGTTGAGCTATCGCGACGAGCAGGACCGGCTGAGCCAGCGCACGGTCTGGCCGTTCGCCGTCGGCTACCACGAGACTGTTCAGCTTGTGATCGCCTGGTGCGAACTGCGGGTCGATTTCCGCAGCTTCCGGACCGACCGAGTGGCGGACGCGACATTCCTGGACGACCGCTATCCTGAACGCGCCGCGACGCTGCGCGCCCGCTGGCGGCGGCAGATGAACGAGAAATATGCTGAGATGGGTGTCGCGAGACGGGGCGGCCGAGCTTAGCCGGGTTCAGTCGATGTCGAGCTTCAGGGGCGGCCTGGCGAAGCGGATGCGCAGGGCATTGGGCAGGCTCGCAGGGGCATAGGCCGCCGCGCCCTTGATCAACGGGAGCGCCGCGCGCTTGCCATCTGCGAACTCGACCTCGCCGACCGTCGCGCCGACGAACACCACCGATGTCGGCGTCGGCACGGCGAAAGCCATGACGCCGGCGATCTGCTTGGCGCCGCGGGCGGCCTGGGCCACGGCGGCGGCCAGTTCCCGGGCGTCCATGTCGGTGGACGGCGCGACCAGGGGCTCGAGCCCGATGCTGGCGCCCAGCCTGGTCGCCGCGTCGACGCCGACTTCCACCTTGGCGGCGCCCAGCTGCGCCAGGGTGGGCAGGCGCAGCACTTTGCCGTCGGCGCGCAGGGGGATCGGCGTCTTGCGTTCGCCCTCCACCAGCCAGACCGGCGCGGTCAGTGGCCGGGACCCGAGGTGGAGATAGAACGCCATGGTGAAGTGACTGCGCTCGGCCGCCGGCAGCTTCAGATAGGCGTCCAGATGTCCGAACGCCTTGGTGGCGTCGACGACCTTGTTGGCGGCCAGGGCCGGCGCGGCCAAGACCAAGACGAGCGCCGCTGCGGCCAGAGAAAGGCGCAATCTGTGGGGCATGGCGGGCTCCGGTGCGATCAGTTGAAGCGGTCGCCAAGATAGACGCGGCGGACCTCCGGGTCGTCGACGATCTCGTCGGGGCGGCCTTCGAACAGCACCTCGCCGGCGTGGATGATCGAGGCGCGATCGATGATGTCGAGCGTCTCGCGGACGTTGTGGTCGGTGATCAAAATGCCGATGCCGCGTTTCTTGAGGTAAGCGATCACCTCGCGGATATCGGCGATGGCCAGCGGATCAATGCCGGCGAACGGCTCGTCCAGCAGCATGAACGATGGCTCCGAGGCCAGCGCGCGGGCGATCTCCACCCGCCGCCGCTCGCCACCCGACAGCGAGAGGGCCGGGGCGTTGCGCAAGTGCTCGATGTGCAGCTCTTCAAGCAGTTCGGTGACCATGGTCCTGGCCCGGCCCCGGTCGCGTTCCCGAAGTTCGACCACCGCCATGACGTTTTCGCCGACGCTCATGCCCCGGAAGATCGAGGTTTCCTGCGGCAGGTAGCCGACGCCCATGCGCGCGCGCTGATACATCGGCTGGGCGGTGATGTTCTCGCCGTCGAGGTAGATCGCGCCATAGTCGGCGGGGATCAGGCCGGTGATCATGTAGAAGCAGGTGGTCTTGCCCGCGCCGTTGGGACCCAGCAATCCGGCCACCTCGCCCCGGCGCAGCCGCAGCGACACGCCCTTGACCACCGGCCGGCCGCGGAACGACTTGCCGATGTTGTCGACGATCAGGCCATCGCCGGCGAGACGGATGTCGAAGCGTTCCGGCTTCAAGAGGTTCACCTGGCTGTCGCCCCGCTATTTCGGCTGGGGTTTGTCGGAGGCGGTCTGCGACGGGTAGAAGACGCCGCGCGGGCGGTTCTTGCCGCCACGGCCCTTGGCGGCGCCCTGCATCTGGCCGGCGCCGGTCTGGGTGTTGAACACCATGCGGTCGCCGCGCAGGACGTTCTGGCCCTGCACCGCGATCACGTCGCCGGTCATGGTGATGGTGGTCGATCCCGCCTCATAGACGGCGTTGTTGGCGCGGACCTTCTGATCAGGCGTAACGTAGAATACCGAGCCCTGAGCTTCCATCCGATCCATGTCGCCGCAGGCGTCGGCCTTGCCGCTGGTCTTGGCCGGGCCCGCCTTGCGGAAGATCTTCAGCACGTCGGCCCGCAGCCGCGAGGTTTCCTGCAGCGCCTCGGCGCCGCCGCGCCAGATCGCCTCGCAGTTGTTGACCACCTCAAGCTCATCGGCCGTGACATCGACAGGCGCCTTGGAGTTGGTGGCGAGCTGGGCGGAGGCGGAGCCGCCCAGCGACAGGGTCGCCGCCACGGCGACGGGTAGCAGGCTCTTCATCGGCGCTGTCAGCCTCATTTGGATTCCATGCGGGTATGAACGCCGCCCCTGAAGATCATGCGGCCTTGCTTGGAGTCCACGGCATAGGACTTCGCGTCGATTTCGCCAAGCGACCCGGAGCCATGAACGGGTCCGGGACCCGCCAGTTCGCCGGTCTTGGTGTCGAACAGCGAGGTGGCGGTCTCGAACGCGGCGCGCGCGCCGGACAGCCGCACCCCGCCACTGACCTCCAGCTTGCGGGTGCCCTCGTGATAGACCCCCGCGCCGCCGGTGATGCGCAAGGGGTCGGGTCCCTCGGCGTCGAGGATCAGGGCCGGCTTGTCGAGGAACACCTTCTGATAGTCCTGCGGGTCGCGGGTGGCCGAGGCCGCGGTGAGCGCGAAGGCGCGGCCCCGGTCGTCACGTCCGACGAAGCGGGGGTTGATCAGCTTGATCGGATCGTCGGACGAGGTCGCGACACTCGGCTGGGCGGTGAGCGTGCTGTGGGCGATCGACCCGGCCAGGCCGGCCACGATCAGCACGATCAGGCCGGGCAGCAGGATGCGCAGCCCGCGAATGACCCGCGATCGGCGCCGCCACCGCTGAATCGAGATCCGGCGGGCGGGGATCGATCTGTCCGGAAAATGCGAGGTCGCCGCCAATTCCCCGACCTCAGGCGTGGGCGAAGATGTCGACGTCTTCCCACCCCGCCACGTCCAGCAGGGCGCGATGCGGCAGGAATTCGAAACAGGCCCGCGCCAGGCCGTCGCGTTTTTCGCGCACCAGCATCTCGTCCAGCCGGGCGCGCAGCGCGTGCAGATGCATGACGTCGGACGCGGCATAGGCGACCTGGTCGTCGCTGAGCCTGGCGGCGCCCCAATCCGAACTCTGCTGGGCCTTGGACAGATCGACGCCGATCAGTTCCTTGGTCACGTCTTTCAGGCCGTGGCGGTCGGTGTAGGTCCGCGCCAGCTTCGAGGCGATCTTGGTGCAGTACACGGGCGCCGTCAGCACCCCAAGGTGCAGCCAGAACATGGCGATGTCGAAGCGGCCGAAATGAAACAGCTTGGTCACCGCCGGATCGGTCAGGAGCCGCTTCAGGTTCGGCGCCTCATAGGTCGCGCGGTCCAGCCGCACCACGTGGGCGTCGCCTCTGCCGTCGGAGAGCTGCACAACGCACAGGGGATCGCGGCCAAGCCGCAGGCCCATGGTCTCCGAATCAATGGCCACGGCCAGGGCCCCGGCCAGGGCGCCGGCGGGCAGGTCGCCCTCATGCTGGAAGTTCGTCACGATACCTCGCCGCTGCGCCGAGAAGTCTGGCCTTCACTATAGAGAGCCGCGGGCCGCCTAGGTAGGTACCGGTGGCGATGGTCAACAGATGGGGTCGAGGAAAAGCCTCGCCAACCGCGTGGGCGCCGCGAAAGAATGGCGCTCATGCCACCAAGGGGGTGGTGCCCAGGAAAGGACTCGAACCTTCACGGCCGTTAAGCCACTGGCACCTGAAG
>NZ_JANMBF010000054.1:0-16163 GCF_031360265.1 Phenylobacterium sp. | reverse complement strand
CTGTCGCCCGGCCAGCAGCTGGTCGCCCGCGACGGGTCGCGATCGGCCCAGGTCAGCACCGTCGACCCGCAGGTGGCGTTCGCGCGAACCCAGGGCAAGCTGGTCTACCTGGAGGCGCCGCTGCCCCAGGTCGTGGCCGATCTGAACAGCTACGTTTCGATCCCCATTCGGGTTGATCCAAGCGCCAGCGCCATTAAGGTGTCCGGCGTGCTGCGGATCGAAACCGAAGAGGCCATGCTTGAGCGCCTTGTGCTGTTCGCGCCGATCACCACCCATGCGGTCGGGGGAGAGATCGTGCTGAGGGCCAAGGCAGCCGCACCCTGAGAGACATCCGGATATTCCCAGGCAGGTCGGCGCGGGGCGGCTGGCGCTCAATGGCGGCCCTGACCGCCAGCCTGGTCGCGGGCCGGGCCGAGGCGGTCCCGGCCGAGGTGCGCCTTCAGATCTCGCCGAAGCCGGTTCGCCAGGCGCTGATCGACTTTGCCCTGCAGGCCGACGTCTCCCTGGGCGGCGCGCTCGACGCGTGCCGCGGGCTCAGTCCCGGCCTCTCCGGCAAGTTCCGGATCGACGCCGCCTTGTCACGCCTGCTGGCCCGGAGCGGCTGCGCCTATTCGCTGCAGGACTCGCGGGCCGTGCTGATCCTGGCGGAGCCTTCCAGAACGGCGCCGCGGGTCACGCCCATCCCGGCGGCCCGCCCCGACCGGCCCGCCGCCATCGGTGAGATTGTCGTCACCGCCCAGCGATATCCGAACCTCCCGGGCCGCACGCCCTACGCGATCTCGGCGCTTTCCGACAACAGCCTGCGGCGCGATGGCATCCTTGACCTGCAGGGCCTCGCCAGTGAGGTCGCCGGGATGACGGTGACCAATCTGGGCCCGGGCCGCGACAAGATCCTGCTGCGAGGGCTGTCAGACGGGGCCTTTACCGGTCAGGCGCAATCGATTGTCGCGCTCTATCTCGACGACGCGCCGATGACCTACAGCGCGCCCGATCCGGACCTGCGGCTGGCCGACGTCGAACGCGTCGAGGTGATGCGCGGCCCCCAGGGTACGCTCTATGGGGGCGGATCGATCGGCGGCGTGGTGCGGATCGTTACCCGCAAGCCCAATCTCGACCGGTTCTCCGGCGGCTTGACCCTGGGTCTGGGGAGCACGGATGGCGGTCGCGACACCGAGATGGAGGGCGTCCTGAACCTGCCGCTGGTGGCGGGACGGGTCGCGGTCCGCGGCGTCGCCTACCGCGACACGCAGAGCGGCCAGATCGACAATGTCGGGCTGGGCCTTTCCGATGTTAACGCCTCGCGCCGCTATGGAGGTCGCGTCGCCGTGCTCGCCAACCTGGTTCCGGGCTGGACGGCGATGGCTGGCGTCATCCACCAGTCGATCATCAACGACGACACTCAGTACGCCCTGCGTCGATTGCCGCAGGGGCAACGCGACAATGCCGTCCGCGAGCCTCACGACAACGATTTCGACGAGACCAGCCTCTCGCTGGCGGGCGATGGCGCGTGGGGACGGATCGCCGGGTCGCTCGTCCGCATCGGCCACCAGTACGTCAGCCGATACGACGCCACCGCGGCGATCGCCCGGTTCGCCGGACCGGCCGGACCGGCGGCCTTCGATGAGGACCGGCGCGTGGAACTGACCGTGGCCGAGGCGACCTATGCCTCGCCCGCCGATCGGCCGCTGCACGGGCTGGCCGGGGTGTTCTTCTCCACCGGCGAGACCAAGCTCGACACGGTCTTGGGTCCCGCGCCTTCACCATCATCCGCCCCGGTCTACGCCGAGGCGCGGGTCGACCGGATCAAGGAGACGGCGATCTATGGCGAGGCCACCTGGGACATCACCCCGAAGCTTTCGGCGACCGTGGGGTTGCGATGGTTCGATTTTCGCTTCGACACGGTCTCCGACGTCCGGCAGCCTGCGGGGCGCCAGGCGTTCGCCGATGGCGCCGACGCCAGCGGCTGGTCGCCGAAGTTCCTGCTGAGCTATCTCGCCCGACCCGGCGCGCTGATCTATGCCCAGGCCTCGGAGGGCTATCGGCCCGGAGGCTTCAATACCAGCGGCCAGATCGGCCAGACCTTCGACCAGGCGGGCTTCCCACGCCGGCAGTATCAGTCCGACGAGCTCTGGAGCTATGAGGTCGGCGTCAAGTTCCGAGGGTTCGATGACCGTCTGCAGACGCGTATCGCGGCCTTCCACGCCACCTGGCAGTCCGTCCAGAGCGATCAGTTCCTCGCCGACGGGCTGGCGTTCACCACCAATATCGGCGACGGGGCCAACAGCGGCCTGGAGGTCGAGGCGGCGTGGCGGGTGAACAATGACCTCGATCTGCGCGGCTCGGCGCTGATCAATGATCCCGAGATCACCCATCGCAGCCCGGACGTCCTGGCGAAGACCGACGCCGGCCTGCCGGGCGTGTCCCGGGCCTCCGCCGGCATTGTGCTGGACTATCATCGCCCGCTTGGCGGCGCCTACACCCTTCGCCTGGTCGGCCAGTCGGCCTATATCGGGACCTCCCACCTGACCTTCGACGCCGCCCACAGCAATGTGATGGGCGACTATGTCACTCTGCGCGGCAGCATCGCCCTCGAGGCCGACAGCTGGTCGCTCAGCGCCTCGCTCGAAAATCCGTTCAACGCCACGTCCAACAGCTTTTCCTTCGGCAGTCCCTTCCTGATCGGACAAGAACAGGTCGTCACGCCGGTGCGGCCACGAACGGTCGCGGTGCGACTGACCGGCCGCTTCTAAGCCGCCTCGGTCGCCGCCACCGACGCTTCGCTCGTCGTCGCCGGGGCGCTGAGGCGGGTGATTTCACTCAGCAGGATGGCGGGCGAGATCGGCTTTCCGACGACCCCGTCCATGCCGGCGTCGAGGTAGGCCTGGCGCTGGTGGGCCAGCACATTGGCGGTGAGCGCGATGATCGGGGTCCGGGCCGTCGCCCCGCCCAGCGCGCGGATGCGGCGGGCCGCCTCCACGCCGTCGATGCCCGGCATCTGCACGTCCATCAGGATCACGTCGAACCCGCCCCGCTCCGCCGCCTCGACCCCGAGATAGCCGTCGGCCGCGGTGGTCACGCTCGCCCCCAGGCTTTCCAGCAGCTTGGTGGCGATCATCCGATTGGTCGGATTGTCCTCGACCACCAGCAGGTGCAGGCCGGTGAGCGCCAGCCCCACCGTCTCGACGCAGTCGGCGATCGGCGCCGCCGGCGTGGCCGCGATCTCCAGCCAGAACGTCGAGCCTACGCCGGCCTGCGATGTGAAACCCACCGCGCCGCCCATCAACTCGGCGAGGCGGGTGGTGATCGACAGGCCCAGGCCCGACCCGCCGAACTTGCGGGTGGTTGACGCGTCGCCCTGGTTGAACCGTTGAAAAATCTGCGCCTGGGCGGCCTGGGGAATGCCGACGCCGGTGTCGATCACCGCGAAGCGCAGGAGGCCCGCGCGCGGGCTGGCGCAGCTCAGGGTGACGGACCCCGTCTCCGTGAACTTCACCGCATTGCCCACCAGATTGAACAGCGCCTGGCGCAGCCGCACCGGGTCGGCGTTGACCCATCCCAACCTGGGGTCGGCGTCGAGCGTCAGCTTCAGGCCCTTGCCGTCAGCCTGCGGCCGCAGCAGCCGCACCACGCCCTCGGCCAGCGACCGGGGATCGAGCGGCTCGCAGGCGAGCTCCAGCCGTCCGGCTTCGATCTTGGAGAAATCTATGACGTCGTTCAGCAACTCGGCAAGCATCTGGCCGCAGGAGAGCGCTTCCTCGAGCATGTTGCGCCCGTCCTCGCTAAGGCGCTCGGCCTTCAACAGGTGCATCACGCCCATGACGCCGTTCATCGGCGTGCGGATTTCATGGCTCATGTTGGCCAGGAAGGCGGCCTTGGCCTCGCTGGCGGCTTCGGCGGCGCGCTGGGCTTCCAGCAGCTCGATTTCCTGGCGTTTGCGCGCGTCGAAGTCCTGGATCAGGCCGACCGCCTTCAGCCATCGACCGTTGCGGCCAAGCTTCAGGTGATGCGACAGGCGGACCCAGCGGGTCTCGCCATCCGGCCGCACGATGCGGGCCTCGAACGATCCGTCCCGGCGGCCCCCGGTGTGCAGGGCGCGGAACGCCTGGCGCACATGCTCGAGGTCGTCGGGGTGGAACCCCGGAAAGCGCAGTTGCGTCGCCTGCTCATAGGTCGCCTCGCCCTGGCCGGTAATCCGCACGAATTCCGGCGAGGCCCAGAAGGTCCTGGCGACGTGGTCGATCTCATAGACCCCCGCCTCGGCGGCCTGCAGCGCGATCGACAGGCGCTGCGCGTTGGCCTGCGCCTCACGCTCGGCCCGGCGCATCCTCAGTTCGCCCCGCCGGGCCGCGTCACGCGCCTTGGCGAGTTCGGTGATCTCCTCGGAGATTCCTTGCAGCGCGAAGGCCCCCGGACCCCGCGGCGCGGTGCGGAAGGTCGCCCGCCAGGAGATCCACCGTCCACGGACCTTCAGCCGGTGTTCCAGGCTGGCGCCTTCTCCGGTCGTCACCGCGCGGGTCATCAGCGTGCGGACGCGTTTGCGGTCGGCGGGATGCACGCGGGCGTAGAACTGTTCCGACGTGCGGATGTCCTCGACGTCCGCGCCGGTCAGGTTGAGCAGGTCCAGCGACCATTCGATGCGGTCTTCCAGGGGCTCGAAGACCCAGGCGCCGATGCCGGCGGATTCGCTGAGCAGCCGACTCGTGAGGCGGGTCTTCTCAAGCTCCTGGGCCCGCGCGCGCTCTTCGCTGGCATCGCGCATGGTGACGATCAGGTCGCCGTTCTGCATTTTCTGGGTGCGCGAGGCGGTCCAGCACCAGTCGCCGTCGCGCCGCTTCACCCGCATCTGGTTTTCCGCGACCTCGCCCGGCTCCAGGGCCCGGATCGTGTCGCGGGTTCCGGCGATGTCCTCGGGATGGAAGAAACTGAGCGCGATCTCCCCGATCAGATCGTGCTCCGCCCAGCCGGTCAGGGCGCCCCACGCCCCATTGACCAGCTTGAAGCGGCCATCGGCGCCGATGACCTGCATCAGATCGCGACTGTTCTCGAACAGCCAGCGAATCATCTCGTCCTTGCGGGCCGCGCCGGTCGCGCTTTTTCGGGCCATGGGCGTCAAATCCCCAACGTGGCGGGACTCTAGCGCCTGGAAGTAAATGTAACCTTGGTCTTGGCGAGGAGCCCGGCCGAAATCCAAAAACGCGGTCTCGCCGGCGACCGCCCCGGCCGAAATCAGGGCGGTCACCAGGTCAGACGGGCCTGGCGACCTCAGCGGATCCTGCTACCAGGCATAGGCCTCCGGCGCGGGACCGCAGGCGGGAAAGATCGCTTCGATCTTCGCCAGGACGTCGTCGGCCAGATGAACCTGCGACGCCTGCAGGGCGGACGCGAGCTGCTGGCGGTTCCGGGGCCCGATGATCGCGGCCGTGACCCCGTCCTGTCGCAACAGCCAGGCCAGAGCGACCGTGCCGGGAGTCTCGCCGATGCCCAGGCAAAGGCCGTTGAATCGGGATAGCTGCTCGGATCGGGCGCCGGCCGCCAGCCTCGCCTGCCCGGACTGCCGACGCCCGTCCGGGTCCTGCGATGCGCCCGCAAGCAGCCCGCCCGCCAGGGGGCTCCAGACCATCAGGCCCAACCCGTATTCGCGGCAGGCGGGGATCACTTCAAGTTCGGCGCGGCGTTCGATCAGGTTGTAGAGGCTCTGCTCCGACACCAGGCCGAGACGTCGTCTCGCGATCGCCGTCTCGTTGGCCTGCGCGATCTTCCATCCCGGAAAATTGCTGGAACCGACATAGGTGATCTTGCCCTGGGCGATCAGTCGGTCCATCGCCTGCCAGATCTCCTCCATCGGCGCCGTCCGGTCGATGTGATGCATCTGGTAGAGATCGATGTGGTCCACGCTGAGCCGTTTCAGGCTGGCGTCACAGGCCATCTGGATGTGGCGCGCCGAGAGGCCGCGATCGTTGACGTCGTCCGACATCGGTTCGTGGACCTTGGTGGCCAGCACGATCCTGTCGCGTCGCGTTCTGTCCTGGGCGAGCCATCTGCCGAGCAGGGTCTCGGTGGTCCCGACCCCCAGGTGGCCGCCGTACTGGTTGGCGGTGTCGATGAAATTGACCCCGGCGTCGACCGCCTCGCCGAGGATCGCGAAGGCCTCCGGTTCGGGGGTTCGCGGTCCGAAGTTCATCGTGCCGAGACAGAGTTCGCTGACCTTCAGCGCCGAACGACCCAGCTGGCGATAGTTCATGGGAGGCGTCCGCGGGATCGGTTCATCGCGCGCGCAGGGTCGCGCCGGTGACCAGCGGCTCGCTGGAATCGGCGACGCAATGCCTGACCAGGCGCTGAGCCCGCTCGGACAGCTTCCGGAAGTCGCCATGGGATATGCCCGGAACGATCGGCTCCCTGAACCAGGGCGCGTAGAACTCCAGGTTCGGGATCGCCCGCATGGCGCCCGAGATGTTCGGGGTGCCGCCGTGCCAGGCGCGCACGTCGCGGATCATCACCGCGCCGGCCGGCGCCGGGCAGACCGTGCTCAGCCGCATCCATTCGGGTTCGTCGGCGAGACTGGGGATCGGCGCGCGGGACTGTTGGGTGCCCGGAATCTGCCGCGTGGGTCCGTTCAGGCGCGTGACCTCCTGGGGCAGGAAGTTCACGCAGACATAGGGACACGGAAGGTCGCGGACGGTGACTTGCCGGCGCGGATCGTGAAAGGCGCTGAAGGGCGTCGTGGCCGGGTCGCACCAATCGCGGACGTCGGAATGAAGCGGCTGGTATTCCACCGCGCCGGGAAGGCAGAAGTCGCCGCTCGCCGCGCGCAGCACATAGTCCGGCGACTCGAAGATCGCGGTCACCACGTCGGTGACCAGCGCGATGTCGAGCAGCATCTGCCATTCCGGGCGATGCAGCTGGCTGCGCGTGAGGCTCGATCCGCCAAAGGAATAGCGATGCGACCCGCGATTGCCCGCCCTGTCCTTGTCCAAGGCCAGGATCTCGGCGGCCACCTCATGGCAGCCGGTCGCGAGGATCTCCACCTGCTCGTCGTTCAGGGCGTCGGCGATGACCACAAAGCCGTCCCGACGAAACAGTTCGACAGCCCGCCGGGTGTCCGTCGATCGCAGGATGTCCAGGCCCTTGATGCCGTTGTTGACCTCCAGATTCGCGCGCAGCGCGGCGACCGTCGGCGTGTCCAGCGTCCGGTCGGATCCGGCCGTCTCGCGAAGCGATTGGGGGGTCATGGATCCTCCGCAGATGCTCAGACGTGGTTTTGGGCGGGTCGTTTGGACTCAGGCTGGGGCTGGATCGCGCGGGCGTGGCCGGCGGCGGGAGTCGACGCGCCGCGCAGCGCCGAGGTTTCGGCGCCGGCGCGGCCCAGCGCCATCGCGATCTCCTTGTGGCGCGCGCGGTCAATGCGGTAGGCCGCCAGGATCAACAACGACGCCACCGCGAACACCGCGGCGACCGGGCCCCAGATCAGCACCAGCCGGACCTGCATCTCGTGGGGCAGGACCGCGCCGACCGTGCGGCCAATCGCCTTCGGAAAGCGGATCAGATCCAGGGCCACGCCCGCCAGCATCACCCCGAGCCCCGTGGCCGCCTTGCCGGCAAAACCCAGGCCGGCGAAATACAGTCCCTCGCGTCGACGCCCATAGAGGTACTCGTGCTCGTCGGCGGCGTCGGCCATCATCGACGGATAGGCCACGGAAACCAGCCCCGTACCGATGCCGGCCGTGAAGGAATTGATCTGCATCGGCAGCACCGCGGCGCCGCCGAGCGGCAGATAGACGCCGGCGAGCATCAGGCCCTGGATCACCAGCCAGTTGGCGATCAGCAAGCTGAAGCCCAGGACGACGACGTGCTTCTTCTCAAGCCGCGTCTGAAGCATCGGTGCGACGGTCACGCCCAGCAGGATTCCCACCAGGTAGGCATAGCTGATGAACTGGATCAGCTCGCTCTTCATCCGCCAGACAAAGACGAACGCGTGATTGTTCAGGCTGGCGTTCAGGCCGGTCGCGGCAAACAGCACCACCGCCGAGATGAACAGCAGTCGAAAGGACGGGTTGCGAAAAATCTCCGCGATCTCGCCTGGCAGCCGCTCCCAGATTCGCCCGGCGACCTGTTCCGGCTGCGGCAGGCGGGCGGCGTACCGGCCCACGCCCCAACAGCACAGCGTCATGCAGACCAGGAGAAATCCGGCGACCGACCAGCCAAAGCCCGGATAGCCCTCTGGCCTCTGCAGCCCGCCATGGGCGAAGAACACCGAATAGCCGATCGCGGTGATGGCGACCGCGGCGACGATGCCGGCGAAGGCCCGATAGACAACCACCCGCGTGCGTTCCGCGTAGTCCGTCGACATTTCGGCGCCCAGCGCGATGTAGGGGACGTTGAACAGTGAAATCGCGCTTCGCGCGGCCACCGAGGTGAACGCCAGCCAGCCAAAGAGCGCGGCCTGCCCCAGTCCGGCCGGCGGCGAGAATAGCAATCCCACCGTGACCGCGATCAACGGGGCCGCCAGCATCATCAACGGCAGCCGCCGGCCGAACCGGGATTTCATGTTGTCGGACCATGACCCGACCAGGGGATCGACCACGGCGTCGAAGGCCAGGCTCACCGCCAGGGCCGCGCCGACCAGCGCGCCGGAAAGCCCCAGGACCGCGGAATAGTAGAAGAACACAAAGCCGATCGCGGCATCGAACCCGCCATTCTGGGCGGCCTGGCCGAGGCTGTAGGCCAGCTTGACCAGGATCGTGGGCTTGATCTCGGTCATCCCGGCGGCCCCATGGGTCGCAGCCTTGATGTTCGCCAAACGCGCGTCCCCCCAACCAGTGCCGCCAAGGGCTTCCGCGGGGGCCGCCAACGCTGGCGGCGCGCCTTTGGACGCGGTCCTCGCCAGACCCAATATCACTATTGACGAAGACGACAACAATGCCAGGCCCGCCCGCGCCCCACGCTTGGGCCGGCCGCTGGCATCGCGCCCGCCTTGCCCACGGTCGCGCCACGGCGCTGCAAGGCGCGACGCCCGGGAACTCATATTTCGGTCCTCCGTTATGCCTGGTGGACTCCGGCGCGATTTGAGGGACCCTCCAGGTCCCGGCAGGTTTGAACAGCGGGTCGCGGCTTGATTCAGCGCAAGGTCAAATGCGCGGCGGCCGTGCTCTGCTGGCGTCGTCACCCTCCTTGGAGCGGCGCGATGACAGCTTTGTCCCTGGGCCAGACGTCAAAGCCAGTGCCGGCAATGCGAGTGTCGGCAATGCCGGTCTCGGTGGGGCCGTCCTGGCATCGCGCCGTCGGGGCCGAGGTCGCGGGGTCCGGCGGAATCCGGGCGGCGGTCGAACACCGTCTGCATTGCGAACGTCCCCGGCATCTGCGCTACCTGCGGGCCAGGCTGCGTTGCCGCGAGGACGCGGAAGACGCCTTGCAGGACTTCACGATCCGCGCTCTGCAGGGCGCCGGTCGCGTGCGTGAAGACCGCATCGACGCCTGGCTTAACGTCAGTTTGCGCAATGCGCTGTTCGACCGCTACCGCCGCGAGGGTTCGCGCCGGCGGCTCAACGAAGCGGTCGCCGCAGAGCCGACCGCGGCTGGCGAATCCGATGTGATCGAGGACGTCTCGACCGCCTGTCTATCGATCTCGATCGCGCAATTGAAGCCGAGCTATTCGACCGTCCTGCGCCGGGCGGACCTGGAGGAGGCGTCGCTCGGAGACCTGGCGCGGGAGCTGGGCCTGACGCCGAACAACACCGCGGTGCGCCTGCATCGGGCCCGTGCGGTGCTGCGCCACGCGATGCACCTGCGCTGCACGGCCTGCCCGGCCCCGTGCGGGCTCGCGGCCAACTTCATCGCCCGGAACGCGGCCTGACGCCCCCGCGCCGGGCCTCCGATCCTGGGTGCTGGCTGTAATATTGACTGGCCCGCCCCGTCTTGCCCCACGGCGGCATGGGGACCAAGGCGACCCCCTTGCCAGGATCGATGACGGAGGCAGGCGGTGAGCTACTACTTTTCAAAGACCATCCAGAGCTCGTTCGGCGAGGCCGTACGGCGCACGCGCGAGGCGCTGCAGGCCGAGGGCTTCGGCGTGATCACTGAGATCGACATGCAGAAGACGCTCAAGGCGAAGATTGGCGTGGACTTCCGGCCCTACATCATTCTGGGCGCCTGCAATCCGGCGATGGCCCACCAGGCCCTCCAGATCGAGGACAAGATCGGCACAATGCTGCCCTGCAACGTCGTGGTGCAGGCGCGCGCCGACGGCATTGTGGAGATCGCGGCGATCGATCCCGTGGCCTCCATGCAGGCGGTCGGCAATCCCGCGCTGATCGTGAAGGCCACGGAGGTCGCGGCGAAGCTGAGGGGCGCTGTGGACCGGATCTGAAGCTCCCGAGCTCTTGTCGTCGGCCGGCCGGTCGCGCAAAGCCGCCGGGGGATCCCGACCCGCCCGGCAAGCCCCAGGGCGGGCGCGGGCAGGCTATCCTGTGACGGTTCCGAAAATCTTGCCGATACCGGCCGTAACGCCCATCGCAATCGCCCCCCAGAAGGTCACTCTGGCCATGGCCCTGAACAGGTTCGCGCCTCCGGCCTTGGCGCCGATCGCCCCGAGCGCCGCCAGGAACGCGAGCGATGCGACGGCCACGACGGGTGTCAGCAGGCGTGTCGGCGAAGCCACGACCATCAGCAGCGGGAACGCGCCACCCACCGCGAAGGAGGCGGCGGAGGCAAGCGCAGCCTGGATCGGTCGCGCCGCGGTGGCCGCCGAAATCCCAAGCTCATCGAGCGCGTGCGCGCCAAGGGCGTCCTTGGCCATGAGTTGGGTGGCGACGACGGCGGCGACATCGGGAGAAACCCCGCGCCGTTCGTAGATCGCGGAGAGTTCGCGGTGTTCCGCGTCCCGGTCCGCGGAAAGCTCGCGCGTCTCGCGGGCGAGGTCCGCCGACTCGGCGTCGGATTGCGAGCTCACCGAAACATATTCTCCCGCGGCCATCGACATGGATCCGGCGACCAGGCCGGCCACGCCGGTCAGCAGGATGCCCGGGCGCCCCGCCGAAGCCGCGGCGACGCCGAGAATGAGGCTTCCCGTCGACAGCAGTCCGTCGTTGGCGCCGAGGACCGCGGCGCGCAGCCAGCCAACGCGGGCGACACGGTGGGCTTCCGGATGTCGTGGTGGTCGGCTCAAGCTGTTCTCCCCGCCGCGCCCCGTCTGGCGGGCGAGAGACCCTCCGGGACAGCGACCTGCAAACGCCCGGCGCTCCCCAAGGCTCCGCCGCGCTATCGATCCACGCCCATCCTCGACGCTTCGACCGCCGCGCGGCCGCCTGAGCTCACTTCGCCTTCAGGCCCGCCGACGCCTTGGCCATGATGGCCGTGCATTTCTCATGCTGGACCTGCATCTCGGCGGCGGAAAGCGGTTTCGCCGGCGGCGGGGCGTGGCCCAGCTTCTCGGCGCTGTGCTCGTGCGGAACGCGGCCGTCCATCCTGTGGCCCATCAGCCGCTTGCAGTGCGCATGGAGCTCGGTGTCCGTCATTTCGGCCATGAGCTTGGCGGAGGCGCCGTCGACCGCGGCCTTCGGGTCGTGGGCCAGGGCGGGGGCGGCGAACAGCGCCACCGACGCGGCGAGGCTCAGGATTAGGCGCTTCATGGAAGTCTCCTGCTCCGGGTGGTTCGACCGGCGTTCGACCGCCACGGCCACGGACCAGCTTGGCGGCTTGGCTGAACCCCCACCTTGACCTCGATCAAACGGGTCGATCAGCGCTGTTGGCGGTTCGACAGGATCTAGGCGTGAGGCGGCGAGGCGGCGGCGACAACACGGGGGCCAGGCCGGTTCTTGGCGAAGAAATCGACCGCGTCGCGCGCCATCCGGCCGACACACCATCGGGCATAGCCCGGGGCCATGAGGCGGCCGAGCAGGCGCCGGGCGCCGGCCTTTGGCAGAGTGTAGGCGATCCAGACGCGCAGGCGCGCGCCGGTCGCGATGGGTTCCAGGTCGAACCCCATGCTGTAGGCGTCTAGGATAATCAGGCGGGTGGCGCCGGCGGTCCGCCAGACCTTTTGCCGCGGGGGGTTGCGCTCGGTCACCACCTCATCGACGGCGAGCGAAAGGCCGAAGGCCGAGCCGGCCATCCGGATGTGCGATCCGACCCTCTGGCCGCGGCCGGCGTCAAAGTCGTAGGTCATGCGCCCCCCGCCCATCATAGCCGACGGGCGCTCCATGTGCCCCGCCAGACGGGTCTGGTCGTCAAGGCGGGCGAACACCTGCTCGGGCGTCGCGGGGACCTCGACGACGGTGACAATGCGTCGCGACATCGCTCAGTTCCTCACGCCTCAGCCGTCGCCGAACGGCTGTGTCAGCGACGAAGTCACGCTCGCCGGGACGCCCGGGACGAGCTCGGCGTCAGGCGCGCGGCCGGCTACGGCCGCCCGGTGGCAAGGGCTCATGGTGGTTGGCTCCGTGTCCATGGCCGTGGTGCATGACCAGGTGCATCAGCGGGCAGGCGAGGAAGAGGAGGTAGGGCAGATAGACCAGATAGCCCGAGGCGTGCCGCCAGTGCTCGCGCAGGAGCCAGAAGCCTGCCGCCGAGGCCATGGCGACCACCAGCATCGCCGCGAAATCTCTCAACCGCTCGCTCATGGCGGGTCCTTTCGATCTATTTTGGCGCCGCGGGCGGATGCCTGTGGCCGTGGGGCGAATGGCCGGCGCGAACCGGGCTGTGGATCGCCTTGTGGCGCTTGGTCCTGGACCGCGCGCCGAAGGCCCGGGGCCACCGGCCGAAAGCCACCTCCAGCACCGCGAGCGCACTGGCCTTGAGGAACTGCGCAAGCTCTCCGAGGCCGCGAAAAAAGCCGCGAATCCTCGATGGCGGCGGTCCGGAATTGCGCTGGGACATCGGCAGGCCTCCTGATGGGACGGCAGTCTGACACCCCCCAGGCGCCGCGGCCTTGATCGGCGTCAACCGCTTCACCCGCCCTTCCGTCACGGCGCGAATCCGTCGCCTCCGTAGCGCTACCTAGGGGTCGTTCCGGAGTGTTCCGCCCGGCGCGGCGCGGTGAAGCTTCCAAAAGATCGGAGCCTGCGCATGACCGGCGAAGGGCCGGCGCCCATGGGCGCGCGGCGACACGCGATTGATATGTCCGGTGGCCCCGCCTATGCCTTCGCCATGCCAAACCGCGCCGGGCCGTGGCCGACAGCAGCAGGTCTTTCGGCGCGCCACCGGTGGACGACCTATGGCGTCGCGCTGGGCGCGGCCGCCGTGGCGGTGACCCTGCAATTCCTCCTCTATCCCATCTTCCAGGAGCGGTCGGTGTTCCTGGCCTTCCTGCCCGCGGTGATGGCCAGTGCGATCCTCGGCGGCGCGGGTCCATCGGTTTGCGTCACCGCGCTTGGCCTGCTCGCCGGTTGGGCGACCGCCGGCCCGGCCCTGGTTACCGACCGCGCCACCCTCGTGACCGCCCTGCTGTTCCTGGGCGCCGGCGGCGGCCTGGCGCTGGCCGCCTGGCGCTTCGGGCGAAGCGAGGCGGCCCAGACGCTGGAGGATCTGAAGGAACGCGAGGCCCATCTCCGCTCGATTCTGGACACCGTTCCGGACGCCATGATTGTCATCGACCGGGAGGGTCGCATGCGCTCCTTCAGCGCCGCCGCCGAGCGCCAGTTCGGCTGGACCGCGGCCGAAGCGATCGGCCAAAACGTATCCATGCTCATGCCCGAGCCCTACCGGAGCGCCCACGACGGCTATCTGGCGCGATACCTTGCCACCGGCGAGCGGCGGATCATCGGCATCGGCCGCGTCGTGGTGGGCGCGCGCAAGGACGGCTCGACCTTTCCCATGGAACTTTCCGTAGGGGAAATGGAGGGGGTGGCGCACACCTATTTCACCGGCTTCGCGCGGGACCTCTCAGAGCGCGAGAGCGCCGAGCGACGCTTGGCCGACCTGCAGTCCGAGCTGGTTCATACGTCCCGGCTGACCGCCATGGGCGAAATGGCCTCCGCCCTGGCGCACGAACTGAACCAGCCGCTGTCGGCGATCGCCAACTACATGAAGGGCGCCGAGCACCTGCTCAACGCGACGCCGCAGAACCGCGAAAAGATCAAGCGCGGGCTGCGGAGCGGCGCCGAGCAGGCCATCCGGGCCGGCGACATCATCCGCAAGCTGCGGGATTTCGTCGCCAAGCGGGAGGTGGAGCGGCGCGTCGAAAGCCTGCCCCGGATGCTGGAAGACGCCTGCGCCCTGGCGATGATCGGGGCCCGCGAGCGCGGCGTCCACCTTCATTTCGAGATCGCCAGGGGCGCCGACCTGGTCCTCGCCGACAAGACCCAGGTTCAGCAGGTCGTGCTCAACCTGGTGCGCAACGCCATCGACGCCATGGAGGACATGCCGCGTCGGGATCTGCTGGTGTCCGCCCAGACCGCCCCGGACAACATGCGCCAGGTGTCCGTCGCCGATACGGGGTCGGGCGTCGCCCCCGGGCAGGTCGAGCAGCTGTTCAAGCCGTTCCACACCACCAAGACCCAGGGGATGGGCGTCGGCCTGTCGATCTCGCGGACGATCGTCGAGGCCCATGGCGGACGCATCTGGGCCGAGCCAAACCCGGGCGGCGGGACCATCTTCCATTTCACCCTGCACGGCGTGCTCGCCGATGAGCTGGTGGACCATGACTGAGCGGGTGATCCACATCATCGATGACGACGACGCCATGCGCGATTCCCTGGACTATCTGCTGGACGCCGCGGCGATGACCACGCGCACCTATGCCTCCGCCGACGCCTTCCTGGCGCAGATCGACCAGCTCGCTGCGGGCTGTATCGTCACCGACGTCCGCATGCCCGGCATGAGCGGCCTGCAGCTGGTCCGGGTGCTTGCCGAGCGTGGCGTGCCGCATCCGGTCATCGTCATCACCGCCCACGGCGACATCGCCATGGCGGTCGAGGCCATGCGCGCCGGCGCGATCGACTTCCTCGAAAAGCCGTTCGAGGACGAGGCCCTTCTGGGATCCATCCGCCTGGCGCTTTCGAGCGGCTCGCGCGCAGAGCAGAACCAGGCGGAGAAGGCGCGGCTGTGCGCCATCCTGGAGACCCTGTCGCCGAGAGAGCATGACGTGCTGACCGGCGTCGTCGACGGCAAGATGAACAAGACCATCGCCTTCGAACTGGGCATCAGTCCGCGCACGGTCGAAGTCTACCGCGCGAACATGATGTCCAAGACCGGCGCGCGGGGATTGAGCGAGCTCATCCGGATGGTCACGCTCGCCCGCGGCTGAGCGCACCGTTGCGCTGAATCAAGGACATCGTCGTTCCACTGGGGACCATGGGGGGCCTGTCCCCGCCTTGGATCAGTGGCCTGAAATGATCAGTCCTCGTCCTCCACCCTCGACCGTCATCGTCGTCGATGACGATGACGGGCTGCGGAGGGCCCTTCGGTACGCCCTTGAAATCGAAGGCTTCAACGTCGTCACCTGCGCGAGCGCCGAGAGCTTGCTCAAGCTGGCGCTGCCCCGGACGTCAGCCTGTCTGGTCGTGGATCAGGCGCTGCCGGGATTGAGCGGAATCGACGCGCTTGAGGCCCTGCGCGCGCAGCAGATGGACCTGCCGGCCATCGTCATCACCAGCTCGCCGGACGCGCGGCTGCGCGACCGCACCCAGCTGGCGAACGCGGTCTTGATCGAAAAGCCGCTGTTGAACGATCGTCTGACCCGCGCCATCCGGGCGCTGCTCTAGCCGATCCCCGCCAGCGGAAGGGTGAGTGTGAAGCGCACGCCTTCGGCCGACGACGAGAACGGGGCCGTCGCGCCCAGCTGAACCGCCAGCGCGCGGACCACCCGGAAGCCAAGACCGCCGTCCGGCTGGGGATTGAAAGCGCTCGGAAACCCGGGCCCGTTGTCGATGATCTCGATCGCCGCCGCACCTTTTGCCCACCCGGGATCGGATGGCGGACAGGAACAAACCTGCGCCATGGCGCACTGTGTCGATTGATCGGGATCAAGGAACGCAAGGGCGCCGCAGGAAATCGGCGGACCGGCCTGGGGGCGAGATCTCCCCGGCGATCCTGGCGCCCGGCGCATCGCCGGCCGGAGAAGACCCGCCTCCGTGCCGCTACCTAGGGGGCGCACACGAATATTCGCCGACGGGGCGAAGCGCGAGCCTGCGATCATCGACGACGGAGTTTTCTCATGACCCTCACGCGCT
>NZ_JANMBF010000024.1:0-23334 GCF_031360265.1 Phenylobacterium sp. | reverse complement strand
CCAGAACATTCACCAGGATTTCGCCATCTTTCCTGCGGCGCGCCGGAACCTCAGATCGAGGAAGCGGTTAGGCGATCAGGTTCCCAGGCATCCCGCATGGGCTGGTAGAGAGTGCGGCAATGGTCAAGCTTATCAACATATTGGCGGCTGCCGCGATGGCCGCGACAGCAGCGACAGCGGCAAACGCCGTTGAGTTCATCAAGAACGGCGGCTTCGAAACCGCCAGCTACGCCACCAACAGCCAGTTCGGCGCCGGGTTCGGCGGCCAGGGCGTGGCCAACTGGACAGGCCTGGGCGGCACGCATCTGCAATTCTGGTACGGATTTGGTCACGGAGCCGGGGGCACGCCGACGACCTTGGCCGATTCCGCCGCCAATCAATTTGGCGATCCTCGGACCTTTTTCTATTCGAGCCTCAACACGCTGAGCCCGAACGGCGGGGCGTTTGTCGGCCTCGACGGCGATCCGGTCGCCAGCGGACAGATTTCGCAGACGGTGAACGGCCTGACCGTCGGCAACACCTACACCCTGAAGTTCAACTGGGGCGCGGCGCAGCTGGCCAACCGGGTGGGCGCGACCACCGAGATGCTGAAGGTGAGCTTCGGTGGCGATACGGCGTTCACCCCGCTCGTCGCCAATCCCAGCAAGGGCTTCACGGGCTGGATGAACCAGACCTTCAAGTTCAAGGCGATCTCGACCTCCCAGACCCTGAGCTTCCTGTCGATCGGAACCCCGCGCGGGCTGCCGCCGATCGCGGTGCTCGACGGCGTATCCCTGACCGGCGGCGGCGTGCCGGAGCCGGCCAGCTGGGCGATGATGATCCTGGGCATGGGCGGCCTCGGGGTCGTGCTGCGCCGCAATCGCGTGATCCGCGGCGCCCGGGCCTGACACCAAGCCAAAGGTTGCGCCCCGCTCCGTGCAGCAACGGATCGGGGTGGGCCTCGCCCTGGATTGCGCAACCCATGGCGCCGTGGCGTCCCGGTTGTGAGAGCCCGATGTAGATGTGTCGCACTCCGCGGGCGCCATGCTACGGCTGCGGGCTCCGCGGAGTGACCCCATGCGATTGCTGATGAACATGCTGTGGTTTGTGTTTGGCGGATGGATTTCCGGGACGCTGTGGCTGCTGGCCGGGGCGATCCTGGCGATTACGGTGGTCGGCCTGCCCTGGACGCCGGCGGCGTTCCGCATCGCCGGCTTCAGCTACTGGCCGTTCGGCAAGCTGGTGATCGACCGGCACACCGGGCCGACCAGCCTGATCCTCAACATCCTATGGTTCATCCTGGCCGGCTGGTGGCTGGCGCTGCATCACCTGGTGCTGGCCGTCGGCCTGGCGGTGACGATCATCGGTATCCCGTTCGCCTGGCAGCATGTGAAGCTGGCGATGTTGTCGGTGACCCCCGTCGGCAAGGCGGTGGTCGAGGCCTGACGCCTGGCTCTGGTCCGCCCGATCACCGTCGAGACCCTCGTAGAAATAGGTCACGGGCGTCGCCAGAGCCTGGGCGAGCGCGAACAGCTGGGCGGCCGAGGGTGCGCTGACGCCGGTTTCATACTTGGCGATCTGCTGGAACGAAACGCCGCAGCCCCGACCCACGGCGGTCTGGGTCAGGTCCAGTTCGCGCCGGCGCTGACGCAACCGCCCGGCAATGTGCCGCCTGATCCGCTCCATCGATTGCGCCCCTCGCACGCGCCAAGCTCACCTGGCTCGCGCTGCGAGACGTAGAGCCCCGGGTCACGGCGCGCATGACGCGTTTGGACTATGCGGAGCGAAGAACCCGCGCCAGGGCCCGGGTGTAGGCGAGGGTCGGAAAGAAAGGGGCGACGCGACAGCGGGGGAGGGTCTGGCGTCGCCCCTTTCAGCCGGAGCCCCAGCCCCAGGGCCGTCGTCCAGCACGCCTTCCAGTCACACAAAGGGCCGGCGGCGGATGTGACGCCCATCACAGGCCGCGTCAGTCGGCATGGACATCGAGGCCAAGGGCGGTGAGCAGGGTCTGCTGCTGGGCCAGCGTGATCTTCAGGCCGTCATAGGCGGCCAGGCCCGCCAGGTGCAGGCCCGAGACGTGGGCGCCGCGCAGGTCAGCGTCAGTCAGGATGGCCCCGGCGGTGAGCGCCTGGAAGAGATCGCAGTCGGTCAGGTTGGCGCCCGTCAGGTCGGCCCCGGTGAGATCGGCCTCCCGCAGGTTCGATCCGGCCAGGTCGCAGGTGGCCAGCCGGGCGTCGGACAGATCGGCGAGTTCCAGATTGCAGGCGGTGAAGGTGGCGGTGGTGCGGACCACCTTGCCGCCAAACGCCCGCGAAAAGTCGGCGCGATGAAACCGGGCGCCGCGCAGGTTGGCGTTGTCGAACACCACGTCATAGAAGCTGGAGCGGTCAAGGTCGGCGAACGACAGATCGCAGGCGGTGAACCGGGCGTGGTCAAGCTGGCTGAAGGCGATCTGAACCCCGGAATGGCTGTCGGGGTCGGCGAAGTCGCAACGGGTGAAGGTGATCTCGCGCAGGTCGGCGTGGGCGAACCGGCAGCGTGTGATCTTGCATTCGGTGAAGCTGGCCCCCTGCAGGATCACCGCCGAAAGCTGGAGGTCGGTGAACGTGCAGGCGGTGAAGGCCGCGCCCTCCAGGTTACGCTCGGCGAACTCAACGCCGGAGAGGTCGAGGTCGGCGTAGGCGCCGCCGGCGGCGAGATCAGGACTGTCCATCCGCTCACCCTACTGACCGTTCACGGATTTGCGAGCGGCCAGGCCACGCCGGCGACTGCTAGTCTTTGATCCTCACAAGGGGTCCACATGCCCGGCGCCGTCGCAAGCCCGCTGTCAGATCCGCCACTCATCGTCGTGGCGCCCACGATGACGGCTTTCGTCGGTTCGGGCGGCGCGGGTCCGGCGGACACAGCGGTGCGGATTGGGGGACCGGCGGACTTCGAGACCACGTTCGGACCGTTCGCCGACGCCGGCGACCTCGGCATGGCGGTGTCCCTGTTCCTGGGCAACGGTGGCGACGGGGTCTGGGTCGTGCGAGCGGAAGATGGGTCCAGGGGCCTGCGGGCGCTGGACGCCCTGCCCCGGATCGACCTGATGGCCTTGCCCGGCCAGACCGGTCTGGCGGCGCAGGCCGGCGCGCTGGCCTATGCCGAGGCGCGTGGCGCCTTGCTGATCCTCGACCTGCCCGCCACGGTGACGGGCGCGGCGTCCGCGCAGGCCTGGCTGAACGACGCCGCGGCGCTGCGCCACCCCAACGCCATGGCCACCTTCCCGCACATCCAGGGCGCAGGCGCGGGGCAACCCACGACGAACTGCGGCGCGGTGGCCGGCGCCATGGTCCGGCTGGAGCGGACGCGCGGCCTTTGGAAAGCGGCCAGCGGGATCGAGGCCGTGCTCCAGGGCGTGACCTGGCTGGCGACCCAGCTGACTTCGGCCGAGAGCGCGGCGCTCGCGCTGCAGGGACTCAATCCGCTGCGGCGGCTGCCCGGCGGCCAGGTGGTCATCTGGGGCGCACGAACCCTGGCCAGCGGAACCGCCCAGGAGGAGGACTGGCGATACGTTCCGGTGCGTCGCATGGCGCTGTTTCTGGAGCGCAGCCTGGGCGAGAGCCTGACATGGACCGCCGTTGAAGCGAACGCCGAACCGCTGTGGGCCGCGGTGCGGCAGAGCGTCGAGAGCTTTCTCGCAGAGCTCTGGCGGGCCGGCGCGTTTCAGGGGGCCACCCCGCGCACAGGCTACTATGTGCGCTGCGACGCGACCACGATGACGGAGGCCGATATCGAGGCGGGTCGGCTGATCGTCGAGGTGGGAACCGCGCCGCTCAAGCCCGCCGAGTTCGTGATCCTGCAGATCAGCGCGAGGGCCACGCCGCCCGGGTGAGCGACTATTCCGCCGCCGGAACCGGGACCAGGATCTCGCCGCCGCTTTCGCGGAATTTCTCGGCCATCTGGGCCATCCCGGCGGTCGCCACATCGTTCTGTCGGGCGGCGTCGGCGCGGATGTCCTGGCTGATCTTCATCGAGCAGAACTTGGGGCCGCACATGGAGCAGAAGTGGGCGGTCTTGAACGCCTCCTTGGGCAGGCTCTCGTCGTGGTATTCGCGGGCGGTTTCCGGATCGATGCCGAGGTTGAACTGGTCCTCCCAGCGGAACTCGAAGCGGGCGCGGGAGATGGCGTCGTCCCAGGCCCGCGCGGTCGGATGGCCCTTGGCCAAGTCGGCGGCGTGGGCGGCCAGCTTGTAGGTCATGACGCCCACCTTGACGTCATCGCGGTTGGGCAGACCCAGGTGCTCCTTGGGCGTCACGTAGCAAAGCATGGCCGTGCCGAACCAGCCGATCATGGCGGCCCCGATGGCCGAGGTGATGTGGTCGTAGCCGGGGGCCACGTCGGTGGTCAGCGGACCCAGGGTGTAGAAGGGCGCCTAGCCTCAGACCTCGAGCTGCTTGTCCATGTTGGCCTTGATCTTGTGCATCGGCACGTGGCCGGGGCCCTCGATCATCACCTGGACATTGTGCTTCCAGGCGATCCGGGTGAGCTCGCCCAGGGTCTCCAGCTCGCCGAACTGGGCGGCGTCATTGGCGTCGGCGATACAGCCGGGGCGCAGGCCGTCGCCCAGGCTGAACGACACGTCGTAGGCCTTCATGATCTCGCAGATGTCTTCGAAGTGCTCGTAGAGAAAGTTCTCCCTGTGGTGGCTGAGGCACCACTTGGCCATGATCGAGCCGCCGCGGCTGACGATGCCGGTCACCCGCTTGGCGGTCAGCGGGACGTAGGCCAGTCGGACGCCCGCATGGATGGTGAAGTAGTCCACGCCCTGCTCTGCCTGTTCGATCAGGGTGTCGCGGAACACCTCCCAGGTCAGGTCCTCGGCCACGCCGTTGACCTTCTCCAGGGCCTGGTAGATCGGCACAGTTCCAATCGGCACGGATGAGTTGCGCACGATCCAGTCGCGGATGTTGTGGATGTTGCGGCCGGTCGACAGGTCCATGACCGTGTCGGCGCCGCACCTCGTCGCCCAAACAAGCTTGTCGACCTCGTCGGCGACGTGGCTGAGCACCGCGGAGTTGCCAATGTTGGCGTTAATCTTCACCAGGAAGTTGCGGCCGATAATCATCGGCTCCAGCTCCGTGTGGTTGATGTTGGCCGGGATGATGGCGCGGCCGCGGGCGATCTCCTCGCGGACGAATTCCGGGGTGCAGAAATCGGGGATCGAGGCGCCGAAATCCTCGCCGTCGCGGATGAAGGGGTCGCTCTCCAGGCGGCGCAGGTTCTCGCGTATGGCGACGTATTCCATCTCCGCGGTGATGATCCCGCGCCGCGCATATTCCAGCTGGGTGACGTTGGCGCCGGGCCGGGCGCGATAGACGCGGCGGGGCGCCGAGAACTGCGGCGCGAGGTGCGTACCCCTCGCAAAGCCGTTGTCCTCGGGTTTCACCTCGCGGGGGATCTCAACGATTTCGACGTCGCCCCGGGAGACCACCCAGGGCTCGCGGGTCTTTGCCAGGCCCTTCTCGATGTCGATGCTGGCGGTCGGATCGGTGTAGGGGCCGGAAGGATCATAGAGCGTCAGCGGCGGCTCGTTGGCGGACGGATGGACAGCGACCTCGCGGAACGGCACGCGGATGTCGGGCCACAGCACGCCGGACTGATAGACCTTGCGCGAGCCCGGGCGTTCGCCGGTTGGGATCTGCCTGGGCTCCAGATTGGCGATGGGCTTGTTCATGGCGTGTGGCCTCTGCCGTGAGCTTGCGGGCTCGGTGGACGGACCACGGGCGAAGGGGTCGGAAACCGCTTCCTTCCCTTCGCCGGCATGACCCGGATCAGGTTCGACGGGTCGCGGGATCACCCGCCTCTCAGCCGCTTGGCGCGGCCCCCCGAGGAGATTCTGATGTTAGGCCCGATGCGGCTTGCCGGAAAGGCTGGAGTTCAGGTCTGGCGACGGCGAAGGCTTCCGTTCCCCGCGGGTCAGGGCCTAGGGTCGCCGCCAACAAGACAATGGGAGGAACCAAGCCATGACGAAACTCGAGACAGGGACCTCGGACCTGCTGGCCGACCTCGACGCCGGCGTGCTGACGATCACGCTCAACCGGCCGGCCGCGCGAAATGCCATGAGCGAGGCGATGAACCAGGCGCTGGGCCAGCAGCTTGCGGCGGCGGAGCTGGACCCCGCGGTCAAGTGCGTGGTGCTGACCGGCGCGGGCCAGGGGTTCTGCGCGGGCGGCGACGTCAAGGGCATGAACGACCGCAATAGCGGTGGCGGATCGGGCCCCAGCCTCGACGAGGCCATCCACCGCCAGCGGGTGAACCAGCGCGCTACCGCCGGAAAGTTGTTCAAGATGCCCAAGCCGACCCTGGCCGCCCTGCCCGGCGCGGCGGCCGGCGCCGGGCTGTCGCTGGCGCTGGCCTGCGACCTGCGGATCATGGCCAGCAATGCGATCCTGACCACCGCCTTCGCCAAGGTCGGGCTGGCTGGCGACTACGGCGGCTCCTATTTCCTCACCCAGCTGGTCGGGTCAGCCAAGGCGCGCGAGATGTATTTCCTGTCGGACCGGGTGAGCGCCGAGGACGCGCTGCGCCTGGGCCTGACCAACTGGGTCTGTTCGCCTGAGGACCTGGCGGCGAAGACCCGGGAGGTCGCCCGCCGGCTCGCCGACGGACCCAGCATCTGCTTCCGCTACATGAAGGAGAACCTCAACCGCGCCATGGCCGGGGACTGGGACGACTGCCTGGACCTTGAAGCCACCCACCACGTCCACTCGGCCCAGACCGCCGACCACCGCGAAGCCGCCAGGGCCTTCGTCGACAAGCGCGCGCCAGTGTTCGAAGGTCGGTAGCCGCCGCGTTCAGGCGCGGTTCAGCGCAGCCGGCGACGAAGTGATAGGTTCTCACCGGACAGGAGACACACCATGAAGATCGCCCTTGGCCCGATCGGCGCCGCGAGCGCCCTGATCCTCGCCGCGCCCGCGCAGGCCGCCGACGTCAAGGCGCCGGCCACGCCGTGCTTCCAGACCCGCGACATCCGCAACCACACCGTGGGCGATGCGCGGACGCTCTATTTCGATGTCGCCGGACGCGCCGTCTATCGGGTGAGCATGAGCAACAACTGCCTGGCGGCGTCGTTCTCGTCCGATCCGATCGTGCTGCGCAATTTCATGGGCTCCAGCCAGATCTGCCGGCCGCTCGACCTGGACCTGAGCGCCGGCCCCTCGGGCCTGTCGCGCTGCATCGTCTCGGAAATCGCCAAGCTGACGCCGAAGGAAGTCGCCGCCTTGCCAAAGAAGGTCCGGCCCTGACCTCGCCCCGCGCCTGAATTTGCGCTAGGCGAGGCGCCATGCATCTCGCCCGCTTCAATCCGGTCCGCTTCGCCCACCTGCCGACCCCGTTGGAGCCCTTGCCCCGGCTTACGGAGGCGTTGATGACGCCGGGCGGCGGCGGACCGGCGCTGTGGGTCAAGCGCGACGATTGCACCGGCCTGGCCGGCGGCGGCAACAAGACGCGCAAACTGGAATACCTGTTGGGCGAGGCCCTGGCCAACGACGCCGACACCCTGGTGACGCAAGGCGCGGTGCAGTCCAACCACGTGCGCCAGACGGTGGCCGCCGCGGTCCGCTTTGGCCTGAGCTGCGAGGTGATCCTGGAGGCGCGGACAGGATCGGACGCCGTCGACTACATTCGCTCCGGCAATGTCCTGCTCGACGAGCTGATGGGCGCGAAGATCCGCCATGTCCCGGCCGGAACCGACATGACCCTTGCGTTGGCCCAGGTGGCCGCCGAGGTCGCGGCCCTCGGTCGGCGCCCCTATGTGATCCCCGGCGGCGGGTCGAACGCCATCGGCGCGCTGGGCTATGCCGAATGCGCCATGGAGCTGGTCAGCCAAGCCAACGACATGGGCCTGGAGATCGACCGCGTCGTCACCGCTACCGGCAGCGCCGGCACCCAGGCCGGTCTGGTCGCGGGGCTGGCGGTGATGGGGGCCGACATTCCCGTGCTCGGCATCGGCGTGCGCGCGCCCCGGGACGTGCAGGAAGCCAATGTGTTCCGGCTGGCGGTGGAGACCGCCACCCTGCTGGGTCATGCCGACCGGGTGACGCGCGAGATGGTGGTCGCCGACTGCGACTATGTGGGCGCGGGCTATGGGATCATGGATGAGGCGGTGATCGCGGCGCTGAAGCTGGCGGCGCGCACCGACGCCCTGCTGCTGGACCCGGTCTATACCGGCAAGGCGATGAAGGGACTGATCGCGCTGTCGCGCGCCGGCCGGTTCGACGGCGAGACAGTGGTGTTCCTGCACACCGGCGGGGCGCAGGGCCTGTTCGCCTATCAGTCGGTGATGGACGGCCACCTCCAGTGACCGAGGCCGCCTCAACCTCCCTGGTGCTGGGCGTGCTGGGCGGCATGGGGCCGGCCGCGACCCTGGATTTCCTGACCAAGCTGCAGGCCTTCACCCCCGCCCGGTCCGATCAGGACCACATCCGCGTCATCGTCGACATCAACCCCAAGATCCCCGACCGCAATGTCCCGGGAACCGAGGCCGGCGTGGTGCTGGCCGAAATGGCCGGCGGGCTGGCGGGGGCCGGGGCCGAGGTGCTGGCCATCGCCTGCAACACCGCCCACGCCCACGCCGGGCTGATCCAGCGCGCCTGCGGCCTGCCGCTGATCGACATGATCGAGACCGGCGCCAAGGCCGCCCGCGACACCGGCGCCCGGCGGGTCGGCGTGCTGGCGACGCGGGGCGGCCTGCGGCTCTACCGGGAATACCTCGCCGCCCAGGCCATGGGGCTGGTCACCCTCGACGCCGAGCGGCAGGAAGAGTTCATGGCCACGATCTACAAGATCAAGGCCGGCGACACGGGCGAGGCAGTGCGGCGCGAGATGGTCGGCTATGCCGCCGACCTGGCCGCGGCGGGGGCGGAGACGGTGATCGCCGGCTGCACCGAGGCGCCGCTGGTGCTGAGGGCCACCGACCTGCGCGCGCCGCTCATCGATCCGGGAGAACTGCTGGCGCGGCGCTGCGTGGCAGTCTGCCTGGGCCGCGAACCCCTGCCCGCGATGGCCTGAGGTCAGTCGCCCCGGGCGAGCTTGCGCGGGTCGGCCTTCTGGGCGGGCGCCAGGCGCATGACCTCGGTCTGGTATTTCTCATCCTCGCCGGCGGCCAACAGCGGCGCGGCGTCAGCGGCCGCCTGGATCAGCGGCTCGACCCACTTCAGGTCCGTCTTGTGGAAGTCGGAGAGCACGTGGCCCTGGACCAGCTCCTTTTCGCCCGGATGGCCGGTCCCCAGCCGCGCGCGGCGGAAGTAGGGGCCCACCTGGGCGGCGATCGAGCGCACGCCGTTGTTGCCGGCCGCCCCGCCGCCAGCCTTCATCCGGAAGCGGCCCGGCGCCAGGTCGATCTCGTCGTAGAAGACCACCAGGTCGGCCGGATCGATCTTGAAGAAATGCAACGCCTCGCCGACCGCGCGGCCAGCCTCGTTGTAGAAGGTCTGCGGCTTGAGGATCAGCGCCTTCACCCGCTCGCCGGAGGGCGTCGGGATCGCGCCTTCGGCGACGAAGCTGCGGAACCGGGCCCGGAAGGGCCCGAAGTCCCACCGGCGCGCGATCTCGTCCACCGCCATGAAGCCGATGTTGTGGCGGTTGCGGGCGTAGGTCTGGCCCGGGTTGCCCAGGCCGGCGATCAGCAGCATTGGCCCCCCGAGAGAAACCCGGGACGCGAGGACTAGGCCTCGCCGCCCTCTTCAGCCGCCGCGGCGGCTTCGGTCGCGGCGACTTCGCTGGTCGCGGCGTCAGCGGCGTCGTCCGCATCGGCTTGCGAGGAGGCGCCGGAGATCGTCGCCACCACCGTCTCGACGGGAATCGCGGCGGTCACGTTGGCGGGCAGCTTCAGGTCGGAGACGCGGATCGAGGCGCCGATGTCCAGGCCGGTCAGATCGACCACCAGTTCTTCCGGGATCTGGTCGGCGAAGCAGGAGACCTGGACGTCGTGGAACACCACATTGAGCGTCCCGCCGCGCTTGATGCCGGGCGCCTCGTCCTGGTGGCTGAAATGCAGCGGCACATTGATCTTGATCTGCTGGTGCGCATCGACCCGATAGAGGTCGAAGTGCCAGGGCGTATCGGTGACCGGATGCATGTCGACCGCCTTGGCGATCACCGGCTGGGTTTCCTCGCCGTATTTCAGGGTCACCAGGTGGCCGAGCAGCTTGCCGGTGTAGAGCGCCTTGCGGAACTCGTTCATCTTGACGGAGATGGCGACGGGGTCCTTGTCGCCGCCGTACAGAACGCCGGGCACCAGGCCCGCGCGACGGGCGACGCGCGCGCCGCCGGTGCCGGTCCGCTCGCGGACTTCAACGTTCAATACGATCTCGGCCATGGCCTTGCCTCAAAACGAAACCGCCGCGCGAAGGGTGCGCGGCGACGCAAATGACGGCCGGGTCAGGCCGAAAGGTGCGCGTAGATACACAAAAGCCCCGTCCGGCGCAACGGGCAGACGGGTTATATCCTCAGCGCCTTTTCGAGCGTGAGCGCGCCGTGATCGTGGCCGATGCCGGGGTCAGGGCGGCGGCCTGGGCCACGGCTAGCGCCTTGGCGTCCAGGGAATCGATCACGCCCGCGCCCTTCATCAGGCAGCGGCCGGTATCCATGAGGATATGCTGGCCGATGCAGAACATGTCCTCGTAGTGCGGCTTGGCCACCGCCAGGCACTGGTAGAGGTTGAGCTTGGACATGTTCAGGCACTGGGCGGAGTTGACCTCGCTGAGCATTGGCATGACCTGCGCCAGGCTGGCGTCATCGGCGTAGCCCAGCGCGGCCAGGGCGGCCACCGCCAGGCTGCGGACCACAACCGGCGGATAGGGCGGACTGAGCGCCTCGGTGGCCTGGCCGAACGGCGCGCCGCCGGTCACCGCCTGCTGCAACAGGGCGGTCTCGGCCATCTCGCCAGGCGTGGCGGTCGCCGACAGCTGCTTGGCCTGCGCCAGCCGGGCCTCGCGGTCCTGGACGTCGGCCTTCGACCAGGCGGCGTGCTGCACATCGTAGGCCGCCTGCTTCACCGATCGGCCGGTGTCGAGCAACCGCTGGCCGTCGTCGGCCAGCGCGGCCACCACGCGACCCGCGGCCCCGGCGGACCCGGAGAACCCCACGGCATAGGTCGGATCCTTCATGATCTCGTAGGCGATGGTGCGGCGCTGGTCCGGATCGGAGACGAATTTCCGGACACCGGCGACGAAGGCCGCGTCCTGCAAGGCCGCCAGCGCGCCATAGGCTATGGCGCCGCGCAGCAGCTGTTTGGGTTCATAGGCCGAGCCGGTGCGGACCGCCTGGGCCACGCCGCCGCCGTCGGCGAAGGCCGGCGAGATGCTGCTGGCATGGTTGACATAGGCGCGATAGGCGCTGGCCTGCTCGATCACGCGCGGCGACAGGCTGATGGGCGGAACAACCGCGGCGACGGGCGGCGACGGCGGCGGAGCCTGCGGGGCCGGGCCGGCGCATCCGGCGAGCAGCGCGACCAAGGCGATGGCCGCCAGACGACGGGAATGGCGGATCAGCGTGGCGGAGGTCATCGGAAGGCATTCTCCCGGACGCCCCAAGGCAAATTGGGCGTCACTCTTGCGTTCGTCCCCCGACAGCAGAGTGGAGTCGCACGGTAAACGCTTTCTGAGCAAGCTTTGCCGGGCGAGGTAACGATCTCAATCGAACAGTTTGGACACCGACTCCTCGTTGGCGATGCGGCGGATCGCCTCGCCGATCAGCCGATCGCAGCTCACATAGCGGATCTTGCCGCCATCGCCGGCGCGGTCTGGCGGCGAGATCGAATCGGTCATGACCAGTTCTTTCAGGATGGAGGCGTTCACCCGCTCGACAGCCGCGCCGGACAACACCCCGTGCGTCACATAGGCCGAGACCTCGGAGGCCCCATTGTCGACCAGCGCCTGGGCCGCGTTGGTCAGCGTCCCGCCGCCGTCGATCATGTCGTCGAACAGGATGCAGCGGCGGCCCGACACATCGCCGATGATGTTGGCGACCTCGCTCTTGCCCGGTCCGGTGCGGCGCTTGTCGACGATGGAAAGCTCGGCCTTGAGCCGCGTGGCCAGCGCCAGTGCGCGCACGACCCCGCCAACGTCGGGCGAGACGATCATCAGCTCCGACGTCTTGGCATGGTGCGCCTTGATGTCGGCGGCCAGGATCGGCGCGGACAGCAGGTTGTCGGTGGGGATGTCGAAGAAGCCCTGGATCTGGCCGGAGTGCAGATCCATGGTCAGCACCCGGTCGGCGCCGGCGCGAGTGATCAGGTTGGCGACGAGCTTGGCCGAGATGGGGGTGCGGCCGCCGGTCTTGCGGTCCTGCCGGGCGTAGCCGAAATAGGGCATCACCGCGGTGATCCGCCGAGCCGACGCCCGCTTCAGCGCGTCGACGCAGATCAACAGCTCCATCAGATTGTCGTTGGCCGGATAGCTGGTGGACTGGATCACGAAGACGTCCTCGCCGCGGACATTCTCGTCGATGGTCACCCAGACCTCGTTATCGGCGAACCGCTTCACCTGGGCCTTGGTCAGCGGCAGGTCGAGATGCGCCGCGACGGCTTCCGCCAGCGTTCGATTGGAGTTGCCGGCCAGCAGCTTCATCGGGCCCCCACAGAAGGTTCGCTATGGGCGGGGCTTGTAGCAGCCGCGCGGGTGCGGGCAAGGCGTGACGCTACGGCGCCAGCATGATCGCCGAGAGCAGCCGGCCATAGTCGGGCTCGCCCCGCTTGAAGGCGCGACGGTTGGAGAAGAACCGATCAGGATCGGCGCAGGTGTCCTGGCCGGTCCATTCCCGTGTCTCGACGCCGGCGGCGGCGAGACGGCCAAGGACGAAGCCCGGCAGGTCGAACAGCCGCTTGTCCTGTGCAGCGCCGGCGACGAAGAACCGGCCATGGTCCGGATCGACGGCGACGAATCGCTCCCGAAATTCCAGGCCGACCTCGTAGGAGCTGGGTCCGATACAGGGCCCGACGGCGGCGCGCAGGCGGCCGCGCGCGGCGCCCAGGCTCACCATCCGCGCCACCGTCGCCTCGACGACGCCGGCCAGCGCGCCTTTCCAGCCGGCGTGGGCGGCGGCGACCACGCCAGCTTGCGGATCGACCAGCAGCACGGGCGCGCAATCGGCGGCCAGCGCCCCGCAGACCACGCCCGGCGTGGCGCTGACCACGGCGTCGGCCTGGGGCGGGTCGTCCAGCCATGCGCCCTGGGCGGTCACGGCGAGCGCGGAGTGGACCTGATAGGCGGTGACCACGCCATCGACCCCGAAGTGGGTGGCGCAGCGGCGACGGTTCTCGGCCACGGCCCGCGGATCGTCGGCAGAGCCCAGGCCGACGTTGAGGCTCTCATAGATCCCCTCGGAGACTCCCCCGGCGCGGGTGAAGAAGGCGTGGCGCACGCCGGCTTCCTCCAGGAGGCGCGAGGTGAGGACCGGAAGCGTCATACCCCGTCTTCCAAGACTTCGTCCTCAAACGCGGGCGGCGTCCAGTCGGGCGAATGGATCACGCAGGCCTTGAACAGTTCGCCCATCTCCTCGGCGCTGAGCAGCCGGTTGAGTTGGCGGCCGAGGGTTCCGGTGCGACCGGGCCGGGCGCGGACCAGGGTCTCGGCCCGTTCCCCGATGCCAAGCCTGGCCAGGAAGGCCGCCTGTGTCAGGATCGCGGTCTGGGCCCCCTGCTCCCGCGCCGCGACCATGACGGCCGGGAAGTCCGCGTGGACGGTCAGGTCGGCCTCGCCAGGGCTCTCCAGGGGATCGACCTTCTGGTGGCGGCTCAACGCCTGCAAGGTGTCGCCGAAGCCGGGCTCGGCGCGGCCGTAGTCGATCAGCAGCGCGGCGCCGCCGTCGCGGGCGACGCGAGCGCCCAGCTCGGCCCCAAGCGCGGCCTGGGCGGCGGATTGCTCATAGACCTGGCCGGGCACGGCGTCGGGCAGCAACCCGCCCGCAGGCGTCGCGGCGAGCCCGAAGGCCAGGGTCCCCGCGTCCGGGCCCAGTCCCACCACCTGCTCGGCCCAGCCGATGGCGGTGCGCACGAACTGCCGCGCCGGCAGACAGTCGAGGAGCTCGTTGGCGATGAGGATCAGCGGCGCGCCGTCGGGAACCTCCGCCAGGCTGGCGGTCCACCGCAAATCCTCACCCAGCCGCTTGCGCTGCCGGGCCTTCAGCGGCTCGGAGATTTCCACCAGCCAGATGTCGGCCGCCTCCCGGAACCCCGGCGCATGACGCACGGTGCGCAGGACATCTTCCATCAGGGTCCCGTCGCCCGGCCCGATCTCCACCAGGCGCACGGGATCGGGGCGGCCCATCAGCTCCCAGGACGAAGCGATCCACACCCCGACCAGCTCGCCGAACATCTGGCTGATCAGCGGAGCGGTGACGAAGTCTCCGGCCTCGCCCAGAGCCGGCCGCGTGGCGTAGTAGCCGAAATCGGGATCGTGCAGGCACTGGGTCATGTATCGGGCGACGTCCATCGGGCCGCCGGCGGAGATCTGGGCGACCAGTCGTTCAAGCAGACTCATCTGCGCCCTGGCCGATCACCGGCAAGGGCGCGCGCATCCCGCGCCAGATCAGGTAGACGCCGACCAGCAGCATCGGCGTCGACAGCATCATCCCCATGGTCAGGCCCAGCGGGAAATGCGGCATGTAGCTGTCCGGTTCGCGCACAGTCTCCAGGCCGATGCGGATCATGCCGTAGGCCGTCAGGAATATCCCCATCACCACCCCAGGGCGGTTGAGCAGTTTACGGCCATGGGTCGCCCAGCGCAGGACGGCGAACAGCACCAGGCCCTCCAGCGCCGCCTCATAGAGCTGGCTCGGATGGCGCGGCAGCGGTCCCCCGTCCGGAAACACCATCCCCCAGGGAACGTGGGTCGGTCGACCCCAGAGTTCGCCGTTGATGAAGTTGGCGATCCTGACCAGAAAGCCGCCGATCGGCTCGGCCGCGACGATCACGTCGCCCAGGCTCAAGGGGTTGATCCCGTGCCGCCGGGCGAACAGGAAGCCGGCGAGCAGCACGCCCAGCGCCCCGCCATGGAAGCTCATTCCGCCGTGCCAGGTCTTGAAGATCTCCAAGGGGTCGGTCCAGATCAACGTCGGCGTATAGAAGAGTACGTGACCCAGCCGCCCGCCGACGATCACGCCCAGCGTCAGCCACAGGATCAGGTCATCGATCTGCGCCGCGGTGGCCGGCGGCGCGCGATGGACCCAGAGCCTGGGGTTGCCGACGATGGCGGCGACGTAGCGCCAGCCCAGCAGAATGGTCGCCACATAGGCCAGGGCATACCATCGGATCGCGAAGGGGCCGATCTGCACCAGCACCGGGTCGATATGCGGAAATGGCACGGGCGGCATGGTCCCTTGGTTGCAGGCTGCCAGTGCCTTTAGACGAGAAGACCTTCGCTTTCGACCCTTGTCCGCCATATAGAGGGCTTGGCGGGGCCTGAAACCCGCCGCACAGAGCCGGACATGCAGACCCAGAACCCCTTTCTTGACGAGATGGCCAAGCTGACCACCGCGGCGATGGGCATGGCCCAGGCCGCCGGCGAGGAGGCCAAGGGCGCCTTCCGCGCCCAGGCCGACCGCATGGCCGCCGAACTCGACCTGATCCGCCGCGACGATTTCGAGGCGCTGAAGGCCGAGGTCGCCGCGCTCAGGGCCGAGATTGAGGCCCTGACGCCCACCAAGAGGCCCGCCGCCAAGCCAAAGCCCGCGGCCAGGGTCTGAATTTGCGCCACCACACGCGAATGTGGCTCACCCCAGGCACGAACCGGGTGACGCCGCGGCCGCGAACCAGACTAATTTCAATATCGCAGGCGATTCGGGGGCGGCCGTCTGCTCCCCGCCCGCTGCGAAAGGACCATGGGTCAAATGGACACCCTACCGTCTGACGACACCGTCCAGATCGGCTCCGATCCGCTCGACGTCGTGGAGCATGTGCTGGCCGCGGAGAACCTGCCGTTCGACCGCACCGAGGACGGCGACCTGGCCTTCTCGCTGGCCGGCGACTGGAAGGACTATGAGCTGTGGTTCGCCTGGCGGCCCGAGGGGGACTGCCTGCAGCTGTGCCTGTCCATGGACCTGACCGTCACCGCCGACCAGCGGATCGCCGCCCAGGAGCTGATCGCTCAGGTCAATCCGCGCGTCTGGCTGGGGCATTTCGAGCTGTGGGACGACGGCGAGGTGATCTTCCGCCACGGGATGGCGCTGATGACCGGCGAGCAGCCCAGCCTGGCGCAGGCTGCGGCGATGATCGACGTGGCCGTCGAGGGCGCCGATCGCTTCTATCCGGCCTTCGATTTCCTGACCAAGGGCGGCAAATCCCCGGCCGAGGCGGTCGCGGCCTGCATGTTCGAGACGGTGGGCGAGGCTTAGGCGCCGCCACCCGTCCTCTGTAGGTCAACTCGGTTTCGCGCACGCGAAGACCGGAACCCATGATCGCCCTGGGGAAGATGGCCCTGCCGCGGCCGTGCTGGGACTCATCCGGTATCGGTCGCGCCTATGGATGCCGGACATCGGCTGCGCCGATTCCGGGATGACCGCTGGAGACGGCGCGAAACCAGGATGACACCGTGGGGGTTGGCCCTCTACGGTCCCGCCGATGATCACACCTATTCTGATGCTGGGCGCGGGCCGCATGGGCGGGGCGATGCTCGACGGCTGGGCGCGGGCGGGAACGTTCGACGCCGCCCAGCTGATGATTGTCGATCCGCACCCTGGCGAGGCGGCGCTGCGGGCGCAGGCCGCCGGCGCCCGGCTCAATCCCCCCGACGCCGAGTTGGCCGCCGCCCGCACCGTGGTGCTGGCGGTGAAGCCGCAGATGTGGCGCGAGGCCGCCCGGCAATACGCCGGCCTGCTGGACCCTGAGGCGGTGATCGTCTCCATCGCCGCCGGCGTGGCCGCGCGCGACATCGCCCACCACTTCGCCGGCCGCCCAGTGGCCCGGGTCATGCCGACCACGGCGGCGGCCATCGGCCACGGGACCGCCAGCCTGCACGCCGAGGACGCCGGCGCGCGCGCGCGGGCCCGCGCCCTGTTCGAGCCGCTGGGAACCGTCGTCGACCTGGCCGAGGAGAGCCAGATGCATGCGGCCACCGGCGTGTCCGGCTCGGCGCCGGCCTATCACTACGCCTTCGTCGAGGCCCTGGAGGCCGCCGGCGCCGCGGCCGGCCTTTCGACCCAGCAGGCCAGCGAGCTCGCGCGCTCGACCATCGTCGGCGCCGCGGCGCTGTTGGCTGAGAGCGGCGCCGAGCCCGCCGACCTGCGCCGCCAGGTCACCTCGCCCGGCGGCACCACCGAGGCGGCGCTGAACGTCCTGCTGGGCGAACACGGCCTGCCGCCGCTGTTGCGCGAGGCGGTGGCGTGCGCGACGCGCCGCTCCCGCGAGCTCGGGGGATAGGGCCCTACCCCGGCAGGCGCACCACGGCCCTCAGACCACCGAGCGGGGAGCGGGACAGGATGATGTCGCCGCCGTGGCCGCGGGCCACGTCGCGGGCGATGGCCAGGCCCAGGCCGACGCCCTTGGTGTTCTGGTTGCGCGCCTCGTCGAGCCGTCCGAACGCCTTGAACGCCACCTCATAGCGCGCCTCGGGTATGCCCGGACCGTCGTCGTCCACGGAAATCTCCACGCCGCCCTGCGCCCTGGCCCGGGCCGCGACCTCGACGTGTTCGCCATGTCCGGCGGCGTTCATGATCAGGTTGGCCAGCGCCCGCTTCAGCGCGTTAGGACGCACCTTGGCGGTGAGGTCAGGATCAACCGTGACTTTCACCTGGGCGCCGGCCCGCACCGCGCCTTCGCTCACCGCCTCCAGCAGGTCGCGCAGGATCACGGTCTCGACCGTCTCCCCGCCCTCGCCGCGGGCGAAGGCCAGGTACTCGTCGATCATGTGCTCCATCTCGGCCAGGTCGCGCTTCATGTCGGCGTTGCGCTTGGAGGGCTCGGCCAGGGCGAGCGCCAGCTTGAGCCGGGTGAGCGGCGTGCGCAGGTCGTGGCTCACCGAGGCCAACAGCGTCGTCCGCTGATCGATGTGCCGCTGGATGCGGGCGCGCATGGCCAGGAAGGCGGTTGCCGCGCGGCGCACCTCCCTTGCCCCTTGCGGCTTGAAGGCCGGCACGTCGCCGCCTCGCCCGAAGGCCTCCGCCGCGTTGGCCAGCCGCTCGATGGCGCGGACCTGGTTGCGGATGAACAGGATGGCGATTCCTGTCAGCAGGATCGTCGCCACGGTCATCCAAAGCACGAAGATATGGCCCTGGGTGGCGAAGGCGCGGTCGCGCGGGGCCAGCACCCGCATCACCCCGCCCGGAACCGCCACGCGGATATCGACATAGGCCGGATAGCGGGTGGTATCGAACCAGAAGGGCTGGTCCAGGCGCTCGGAAAGCGCGCGCTGCAACAGCTGGTCGATCGGCGCCACGAACGGCTGGACCAGCACCGGGGCGTCGCGCCGGCCGGCCGGCAGCCGTCGGCCCGGCTGCAGGGCGATGGACAGGCTCATGGAGTCCTCGGCCCGCTTGGACAGCCGGGCGAAGGCGGCCGGTGTCGGGTCGTCCCGATAGCTTTCCACCGCCCAGGCGATATCGCCGGCCAGCCCTTCCGACAGTCGACTGGTCACCGTCTGCCAATGGGCGTCGAAGAACACATAGGTCACCGCGATCTGCATGATCGCCACCGGCAGGACGATGATCAGCAGCGAGCGGCCGAACAGCGTCTTCGGCATCTGCCGCCTCAGCCAGCGGGCGACCAATCGCGACGAGAACCGCATCAGTCCGGCGCCAACAGATAGCCGACGCCGCGCACCGTCTGCAGATAGCGCGGCGCCTTGGGATCGGCCTCGATCTTGCGCCGCAGGCGGGTGACCTGCACGTCCACCGCCCGGCCCGAGGGATCGCCCGCGCCGCGCGCCAGCTCCAGCCGCTCGACCGCCGCGTGGGGGCTCCTGGCCAGCAGGCGCAGCAGGGCCACCTCGGCCTCGGTTACCCGCACGAGCGCGCCGTCACAGATCAGCTCGCCACGGTCCGGATCGAAGCGGCAGCGGCCGAGCGACACAGATCCCCCCGGCGCGGGTCGGTCCTGGGCGCGGCGCAGGATGGCCTCGATACGCAGCAGCAACTCCTCAGGCTCGAACGGCTTGGCCAGATAGTCGTCAGCGCCCAGCCGCAGGCCCTCGATCCGGTCGGCGGCCTCGCCCATCGCGGTCAGCATCAACACGGGCGTCCGGCCGGCGGGGGGCCTCCGATCGCGCAGCCAGCGGGTCAGCGAGAACCCATCCTCGCCCGGCATCATCACGTCGAAGACAGCGAGGTCGAAATCCATCGCCGCCAGCAGGCGCCTTGCCGGCGCGCCGCCCGACGCCGCCGTCACCCGGAAGCCGGCCCGGGCCAGGTATTCCTTCAGCAGCTCCCGGATGCGGTCGTCGTCGTCGACGATCAGCAGGTGGCGCATCCGCGCCGGCCCGCTCACCGCAAACCGCCATTTTGTTTGACGGGGGCGCCCGCGGAGGTTTCAAGAAGAACCTTCTGAAAGGAGGTCACCCTCTCATGTCTCTCGTTCCCTTCGACGACCGCGATGGATGGATCTGGCTGGACGGCCAGTTCGTGCCCTGGCGCGAGGCGACGGTGCACGTACTGACGCATGGCCTGCACTATGCCTCGGCGGTGTTCGAGGGAGAGCGGATGTACGGGGGTGAGATCTATGAGTTGACGGCGCACACCGAGCGTCTCTTCAAGTCCGCCGAGATCCTGGACATGGAAATCCCGTTCACGGTGGCGCAGATCGATCAGGCCTGCAAGGAGACCTGCGCCCGCAACGGCCTGACCGACGCCTATATCCGCCCCATCGCCTGGCGCGGCTCGGAGATGATCGGGGTGTCGGCCCAGAACACCAAGATCCACGTGGCGATCGCGGTCTGGGACTGGCCGAGCTATTTCTCCCCGGCCGAGAAGGCCAAGGGCATCCGCATGTGCTGGGCCAAATATAAGCGGCCCTCGCCGGAGACCGAGCCGGTCCACGCCAAGGCCGCCGGCCTCTACATGATCTGCACCATCTCGAAACACGCCGCGGAGAAGGACGGCTTCACCGACGCCATGATGCTCGACTACCGGGGCTATGTGGCGGAAAGCACCGGATCCAACGTGTTCTTCGTGGCTGACGGGGTGATCCACACGCCCCTTCCCGACTGTTTCCTCAATGGCATCACGCGCCAGTCGCTGATCAGGCTCGCCCGGGCCAAGGGCTTCGAGGTGATCGAACGCCACATCCGCCCACAGGAGCTTACGGGCTTCACCGAGTGCTTCGTGACCGGCAGCGCCGCTGAGGTGACGCCGGTGTCGCAGATCGGCGACTACAGCTTCACGCCGGGGAATATCTCGCTGAGCCTGGCTGACGACTACGCAAGCATGGTCCGCCGCGAGCGGGTAACCGCCTGATCGCTCACCAGACGCCCGGCGCATACCGCCAGCGCACGCGCCGGGCATAGGCCTCGTAGCCCTCGAGCTCGGCGCGCAGCATCTTCTCCTCGCCAAGCGTGCGCAGGTGGAGGGCGAGGAAGATTATCGGCAGGATAGCCAGCGCCCAGAGCGATCCGGTGATCATCGGGCCCGCGAAGAAGCTCAGCGATCCGAAGGCGTACATCGGGTGGCGCACGAAGGCGTAGGGGCCAGTCGAGATGACCCGCTGGTCGCGCTCCTGCTGCATCTTGATCACCGGGGCGGCGAAGCTGTTGGTCCGGAACACCCAGGCGATGCCGGCATAGCTGAGGACCTGCAGGACCGCGCCGAACAGCTGAAGACCCAGCGGCGCGTGCGACCAGTGAAAGCGCCGGGCGTCGACGCCCATCAGGCAGATCCAGGCCAGGAACGCCACGCCCACGGTCAGGAGGAACAGCTTGTCCCAGGTCTTCTGCGCCTTCTGCACCGGCGGCTTCATGCGTTCTTCGAGCAGATCCGGATCGGCGAAGGCGAGCCAGAGGCTGACCGACACGCTGCAGAGCCCGAACACGGCGAGGAATGCCCAGCCGGACGGCCAGTCCAAGGTCCCGGCGCCGCCGAACAGCAGCGCGCCATAGAGCGCCAGCATCACGGCGAGCTGGAACAGCAGTTTGGGGATCAGTCTCGCCCCGGCGGCCATCGTTCCGGCTTCACACCAGGAAGGCGTAGGGCCGCGGATAGGCTTCGCCGCGCGACAGGTAGATCACGCCGACCACGCAGCGCAGGCCGTACCAGACCGCCCCGAGCGCGAACATGATCTTGGCCAGGATCAGCAGGGGGATGCCGATAACGATGAAGCTGAGCGGAAGGCCCACGCCCAGGACCATGCCGGAGAGCAGCATCCAGACGAAGCCCATCCAGAAGGTGCGGATCAGGAATGCATAGTGGCTCTGCATCGAAGGGCTCGCCTCGCCGCGGTTCGCATAGGCCAGGATCAGGCCGATGATCCCGGTGACCCCGGTGGCGAAGGCCAGCAGATAGAGGCCGTAGCAGACGGCCGGCAGGGTGCGATCCTCGGTCGCGCCATAGTCAGGATAGTCGGTCATCAGCTCAGCCTCCCGCGCGCCCGAGGGCGATGGTTCAAGGCGATGATGCCGCAATCTCGTCTGAACGCCAGTGACCGTTTGTTCAGGCGCGGACCAGGGTCACCTCGACGCCGGCGCCCACCGCGTCCGGCGCCAGCGCCAGGGGCTTTTCGACCCGCACCCGGGCCTGGGTGACGCGGGGGTCGGCCAGGCAGGCGCGCGCAAGGCGCTCGGCGAAGGTCTCCACCAGCTCGATGTGCCCCTGGGCGGCGATGTCGCGGGCGGCGCTCAGAATGGTCTCGTAGTTCAGGGTCTCGGCCAGCCGATGCGCGCCGGCGGTGGGCACATCCAGCTCCACGTCGACCACCAGAGGCTGGACACGGCCGATCTCGTGCTTGTAGACGCCGATCTCCGCCTGCACCTTCAGGCCGGTGACGAAGACCCTGGTCATGACGGTGCGCACGCCCGCGTTCATGACGATGTCCACGCCAGATGCTGGCCCGAGTCGACGGCGATCAACTGGCCGGTGACCGAGGGCGCGTCGATCAGATAGCGCAGGGCCTGGGCGATTTCGGCCGGGCTGACGGGGCGCCGCAGCAGGGTCGCCGCGACCTCCGCGTCGAAAGCCGCCTGGCTCTGATGGATCGAGGGCAGCGTCGGACCCGGGCCGATGCCGTTCACCCGGATTCGCGAGCCAAGCGCCTGGGCCATCATCCGGGTGGCGTCCCACAGCGCGGCCTTGGACAGGGCATAGGAGAAGAAGGCCGGCGACGGGTTCAACACCCGCTGGTCCAGCAGGTTGACGATCAGTCCGTCGCGGCCCCGCGGCAGGCGGCGTGCGAAAACCTGGGCCAGGACCAGCGGCGCGCGCAGGTTGGTCTCCAGATGCGCGTCCCAGGACGCCCGGTTCATGTCGGCGAAGGCGTCTTCCTCAAAGACGCTGGCGCAGTTGACCAAAAGGGTGATCGGGCCGAGTTCGGCCTCCGCCTCGCCAACCAGGGCCACCGTCGTGGCTTCCTTGCGCAGGTCGCATGCGAGGATGGCGGCCTTGCGGCCCCGGGCGCGGACGTCCGCGGCGGCGGCCTCGGCCTCGTCGTCGATGCTGCGGACGTGGATAGCGACGTCGTAGCCGGCATCAGCGGCGGCGACGACCAGGGCGCGGCCGATGCGCCGCGCGCCGCCGGTGATCAGGGCCGCGCCTCGCTCAACCATGGGGTTCAGTCATCCGGGCGATCCCGGGTCAAATCAGTCGAACCGGCCGAAATCGATGCGATTCAGCACGGCCATGACGGCGAGAAAGATGGCGATGGCGGCGATGGCCAGCATGAACAGTCTCCGAAGGCTCGATGCAGCGGCTTTAGCGAGCGGGCCGTGGCGTGGCAACTCGCGATGACGCAGTGGCGGCGGTCATCCAACCGCCATGATCGGCCGTAGGGTCTTGCCGGCGCGTGATTAGGGAATCTGACTTCTCCCCGCTAGCGCCGATCACTATGGTGGATTTTGAAGCCGGACGGACCGTTCCAACCGGCGCCCGCAACATTTCCAACGATCCCGGGAGGACGTCATGCGCGAGTACCTTAAGTTCTACATCGACGGTAAGTGGGTGGAGCCCACCGAACTGAAGACCCACGAGGTCGAAAACCCGGCCACCGAGCAGGTCGCCGGCCACATCGCCATGGGCAACGCCGCCGACGTCGATAAGGCCGTCAAGGCCGCCCGCAAGGCCTTCGCCAGCTGGAGCCAGACCACGCGGGAGGAGCGCCTGGAAGTGCTGGGCAGGATCCTTGCCGAGTACCAGAAGCGCTTCGGCGACCTGGCCACCGCGGTGACCGAGGAAATGGGCGC
>NZ_JANMBF010000185.1:0-25919 GCF_031360265.1 Phenylobacterium sp. | reverse complement strand
ATTTCCGGCGGGTGGAGGTCAGCCAACTCGGCGAGGACCTCTGGGAACGCTACGCGCCGGTCACGAAGAAGGGGGCCTGAATGTTCACCGGCATCGTCACCGACGTGGGACGGGTGCGCAGCGTGCGCGACACCAACCGCGACCGTCGGTTCGAGATCGAGACGAGCTTCGACCTGGCCACCCTCGACATCGGCGCGTCGATCAGCCACGCCGGCTGTTGCCTGACCGTGGTGGAGAAGGGCCAGGACTGGTTCGCCGTCGAGGTCTCGGGCGAAACCCTGTCGCTGACCACGCTGTCCGACTGGAAACAGGGGCGCCGGATCAATCTCGAACGGGCGGCCAGGGTCGGCGATGAGCTGGGCGGCCACATCGTCTCCGGCCATGTGGACGGAATTGGCGTCGTCGAATCCGTGGCGAGCGAGGGAGGCTCGCACAGGGTCCGGATCCGGGTCCCACAGCCGCTGCATCGCTTGATCGCAGCCAAGGGCTCGATCACCGTCGAAGGGGTCTCGCTGACGGTAAATGAGATCGAGGACGACGTCTTCGGCGTCAACCTGATCCCGCACACCTGGGACGTGACCACACTCGGCGAGCTGAAGTCCGGCTCCCGGGTGAACCTGGAAATCGACATGCTGGCGCGCTATCTCGCCCGCTGGCGCGAAACGGCCTAAGGCTTTCCCCGATCACGCCGAGGGAACCCGATGAGCCAAGACCAGATCCGCATCCTGATCGTGGAAGCCCGGTTCTATTCGGATCTGGCCGACGAGCTTCTGAAGGGCGCGGTCGATGCTCTGGAGGCCTATGGCGCGACCCATGAGCTGGTGACGGTTCCCGGCGCCCTGGAGATCCCGGGGGCCATCGCGCTGGCTGAGGAGGGCGGTCACCGCCCGGCGGGCGCGGCGCCTTACGACGGCTATGTGGCCCTGGGGACCGTCATCCGCGGCGAGACCTATCACTTCGAGATCGTCGCCAACGAGTCGGCGCGGGGTCTGATGGAACTGACCATCGGCAAGCGGCTGTGCATCGGCAATGGCATCCTCACCGTCGAGGACGAGGCCCAGGCCTGGGCGCGGGCGAAACTCAGCGAGGGCGACAAGGGCGGCGGCGCGGCGCGGGCGGCCCTGACATGGTCGCCCTGCGCCAGCAATTGCTCGGCGGCAAACGATGACGGCAGCCGCCAGGACCGGGAGTCCCAGACAGGCGCGCTCGGTGGCGCGATTGGCCGCTGTTCAGGCGCTGTACCAGATGGAAGTCTCGAGCGTCGGCGCGGAGGCCGTTATCCGCGAGTTTTCCGAACACCGCTTCGACCGCGACGCCGAGGATGGCGAGTCGCCGCTGGCGACGGCCGACGAAGGCTTCTTCGCCGATCTGGTGCGCGGGGTGGTGGAGCACCAGAAGGCCGTTGACGCGGCCGTCGCGCGGAAACTGGCCTCCGGCTGGCGGCTGGACCGCCTGGATGCGACCGCGCGGGCCATCCTGCGCGCCGGCGCCTATGAACTGATCCATCGCCGCGACGTCCCTACCGAGGTGGTGATCGACGAATATGTTGAGCTGGCGAAGTCCTTTTTCGAAGGCCCGGAACCGGGGTTCGTGAATGGGGCGCTCGACGCGGTCGCCCAAGATGCCCGACGCTAGGCAACCGGCTGCTGACGAATTCTCCGAGATCGAACGGCTGTTCCGTCCGCTGACCGGCGGGGTCGCTGGCGCCTTCGACCTGCTGGATGACGCCGCCGTCGTGCCACAGCGGCCAGGCTTCGACCTGGTGGTCACCAAGGACGCCATTGTCGGGGGTGTGCATTTCCCCGAAGGCGAGCGTCCCGACCTGATCGCCCGCAAACTGGTGCGGGTGAACCTATCGGACCTGGCGGCCAAGGCGGCCGAGCCGTTCGGCTGTTTCCTGGCGGTGGCCTGGCCGAAAGCCTTCGGCCCGACTGAGCGCGAGACCTTCGCCGCCGGGCTGGCCCAGGACCTCAGGACATTCGGCGTCGCGCTGCTGGGCGGCGATACGGTGTCGACCCCTGGCCCCTTGACCGCCAGCCTGACGGCGCTGGGCTGGGTTGCTGAGGGCGCGATGGTGCGACGCGCGGGCGCGGAACCCGGCAACCTCGTCGCCGTCAGCGGGACGATCGGCGATGGGGGGCTCGGCCTTGCGGCCGTGCGTGGCGAGATTCAGGACGCCGGTGGCTGGCTGGCCGACCGCTACCGCCTGCCGACCCCAAGGCTCGATCTGCGTGATATCTTGCAGCGTCACGCCACCGCCGCGGCGGATGTTTCCGACGGCCTGGTGGCCGATGCGGGGCATGTCGCCAGGGCCAGTGGCGTGCGCCTCTCCCTCAACCTGGACCGCCTGCCGCTTTCGTTGGCGGGCTCGAGCTGGCTCGCCGGGCAGGCCGATCGCGTGTTGGGCCTCATCCGGCTGGCGACGGGCGGGGACGACTACGAAGTGGTGGCGACGTTTGCCCAGACGCCGCCGCGGGGCTTCACCGTGATCGGCGAAATCTCGGCGGGTGAGGGCGTCGAGGTGCGGGCCGCTGGACGCGTGCTGACCCTTTCAGATCGCGGCTGGAGTCACGTCTAGAGTCCTTCCCACTCAGGTTGGCTCAACCTGAGTGGAGGAGAAGGGCTCCAGATGTAGGCGACGACCCTGTTTTATCCCGGCTGACTTGAGTCAAGTCAGCCGGGACAGGGTCTAGCCGGAACCAGGCCGAGGTCGGCGTGTTGCCAGATGGTGCAATGGAGCCTCCCGGATAGCCGATGACCCACCCCGTGAGACTCCTCGCCCTCGCCACAGCCTCGCCGCCGCATGACTTACCGCAGGATCAGGTGTCGGAACTCGCCAACGCGCTTCTGGCCCCGCGCTTTCCCGGCTTCGAACATATGGCCCCTGTGTTCACAACAGCGGGTGTGCGGACACGCCAGATGATCAGGCCCATCGAATGGTACCTGCAGCCGCGCGGCTGGCCGGATCGAATGGCTGTCTATGTCGAAGGCGCGGTGGACCTGTTCGTCGCGGCAGCTGAAGGCGCGCTGGCTGAAGCCGGTCTGAGGGGGTGCGACGTGGACGCGATCGTCACCGTCTCGTCGACCGGAATCGCCACCCCAAGCCTCGAAGCGCTGGCGATGGGACGGCTGGGCTTTCGCTGCGACGCCGTCCGCGTCCCGGTTTTTGGGCTGGGCTGCGCCGGCGGGGCGACGGGACTGGCGCTGGCCGCGCGGCTGGCCAGGGCTGAGCCTGGGGCGGTCGTGCTGTTGGTCTGCGTCGAGCTCTGCTCCCTGGCGTTCCGCATGGATGAGCCGAGCAAAGCCGACATCGTCGCCACGGCCCTTTTCGGCGACGGCGCCGCGGCCTGTATCCTGCGCGCCGGCGAAACGGGCTTCGCCCAGGTCGCGGGTGTCGGCGAGCACACCTGGCCAGATACGCTCGACATCATGGGCTGGCGGATTGATCCCGAGGGGCTCGGCGTCATCTTCGCCCGCTCCATTCCTCCCTTCGCCCGAAAGAAACTGCGCCCCGCCATGGATCGGATGTTGGCGGCCCAGGGGCTGGGTGTGCCGGATATCGACCGGTTCGTCTGTCACCCGGGCGGCATGAAGGTGATCGAGGCGTTGGAAGGTGCGCTGGATCTGGGGCAGGGCGCGCTGGATCATGAAAGGTCCGTCCTGGCCGATCATGGCAACATGTCCGCGCCGACCGTGCTGTTCGTGCTCGATCGCGCCCGGCGGGAGGGCATGGCGCCGCGTTCCGTCCTTACCGCGCTGGGTCCGGGTTTCACCGCAAGCACTGTCACCCTTCTCGCTGCGTGATGCTCCAGGTTGCAATTCTCGCCCTGGTGACAGCGCAACGCGTGGCTGAACTCGTTCTGGCGCGAAGGAACACGCGGCGGCTGTTGGCCCGGGGCGCCCGCGAGTATGGCGCGAATCACTATCCCCTGATCGTTGGTCTGCACACGGCTTGGCTTATGGGCCTCTGGGCGATCGCCTGGCCGCGTCCGGTCAGCGCGGCCTGGCTCACGGCCTATCTGGTTCTGCAGGGATTGCGCATCTGGGTTTTGGGTTCTCTGGGCGCGCGCTGGACGACGCGGATCATCGTCCTTCCGGACGAACCCCTGGTGCGCAAGGGACCCTATCGGTTCCTGGCCCACCCCAACTACGCCGTGGTCGCCGGCGAGATCGCCGTGCTGCCCATGGTGTTTGGGCTGCCCGTCTACGCGGCGGTCTTCACGCTGCTGAATGCGTTGGTGCTGTCGCTCAGAATCGGCGCTGAGAACGCCGCCCTTGCCCGTCCACCCACGGTCTGAGGGCTTGCCTTCTGCTTTGTGCTAGGGCTTTTGCCGCGTCCGCTGCGTTTCGTGCATGCAGACGCAAGGAACCGTGATGCCCTTCCCCCCGACCCACCCCGCGCTGGCAAAAGCCCTTGAGCAACAGGGCTATGCCGAGCCGACACCCGTACAGGCCGCGGTCCTGGCGGCCCCGGACGCCCAGGACCTGCTGGTCTCCGCCCAGACTGGCTCGGGAAAGACCGTGGCGTTCGGCCTGGCCGCCGCGCGCGGCCTGCTGGGCGAGGCTGAGCGGTTCGGCCGCGCGGTGGCGCCGCTGGCCCTGGTGATCGCGCCGACCCGCGAGCTCGCCCTGCAGGTCAGCCGCGAGCTGGAATGGCTCTACGCCCACGCGGGCGCCAAGGTGGTGACCTGCGTCGGCGGCATGGATCCGTTGCGCGAACGCCGCTCGCTGCAGGCCGGCTGCCACGTTGTGGTCGGAACGCCCGGTCGCCTGCGCGACCACATCGAGCGCGCGGCGCTGGACCTTTCGGGTCTGAAGGTGGTCATCCTGGATGAGGCCGACGAGATGCTCGATCTCGGCTTCCGCGAGGACCTGGAGGAAATTCTCGATTCCACGCCGACCGAACGGCGGACGCTGCTGTTCTCGGCCACCATCGCCAAGGACATCGCGATGCTGGCCCGCCGCTATCAGCGCGACAGCCTGCGGATCGACACGCTTCGCCGCGATGAGGCGCACGGCGACATCGAATACCGCGCCATCCGGGTGGCGCCGAACGAGATCGAGCACGCGGTGGTCAATCTCCTGCGCTACTTCGAAAGTCCCGGGGCCCTGGTGTTCTGCAACACCCGCGAGCGGGTGCGGCACCTGCACAGCGCCCTGCGCGAGCGCGGCTTCTCGGCCGTCGCGCTCTCCGGCGAAATGACCCAGAAGGAGCGCTCCGACGCCCTGCAGGCCCTGCGTGACGGCCACGCGCGGGCCTGCGTCGCCACCGACGTGGCGGCCCGGGGCCTGGACCTGCCGGACCTGGGCCTGGTGATCCACGCCGAGCTGCCCGTCAACAAGGCGGGCCTGCTGCACCGCAGTGGCCGCACAGGCCGAGCCGGCAAGAAAGGCACCTCCGTCCTGGTGGTGCCCTACAACAAGCGCCGCTTCACCGAGCGGCTGTTCGAATCCGCCAGCATCGACGCCGGCTGGTCGGGTCCGCCGCTGGCCGACGAGATCCGCGCCAAGGACCAGCAGCGGCTGTTGGACGATCCGATCCTGACGGAAGCCGCGTCGGAGGAAGACCTGGTCCTGGCTCGCCGCATCCTGGCGGACAGCTCCCCCGAAGCGGTCGCCGCGGCCCTGATCCGCATGCACCGCCAGCGCCTGCCGGAGCCGGAGGACCTGTTCGACGATGCACGCGACACCGGCCAGTTGATCCCGTCGGCCAAGCCGCGCGGTGGAACCGCCTATGACCCCATGCGCGAACCCGGCGCCGCGCCGTCCCACAACGCCGGCGGGGTTGGCGCGGAGTGGTTCCGCATGCCGATCGGCCGGCAGAACAACGCGGACCCTAAATGGCTCATCCCGCTGATCTGTCGCCTGGGGCATGTGACCAAGAAGGACATCGGCCAGATCCGCATCTTTGATCGCGAAACCAAGTTCGAGATCGTCGCGGAGACCGAAGCCCGCTTCCGACAGGCCATCAAGGGTGCGGCCGAGGGCGATATCCGGATCGACCCTGCCGCCGCCCCGCCGGCCGCGGACCGGCCCCGTGGAGCGCGTCCCGACGCTGGACCCCGTCGCGATGGAGCGAAGTCCCAGGGCCCCAGGCCGTCAGGCCCGCGAGCGCCCGGCGCGAATCCGAAGGGCGGCAAGCCCTTCCGGCGGCCGATCTAGGCGAGAGTCAGGTCGCGCCGGCGGGTTTCGCCGCCGCGGTGGCTGTCTGGCTGATGTCGAAGCGGACCTGCGAGCGGCCGAAGTCGAGCGCCACGCTATCAAACTGGGTCAACACATCCATGCCCAGCACCACGGCCGGCGCGGACTGGAGGTCCCAGAGGTCGAAGATGTGCATGTTGGCATAGACCACCGGCACATTGCCCAGATGCAGACCGCCCAGCCGCATGAACGGCAGATAGATCATCTCCCCCTCGAACGACTCGCCAGCCAGGGTCTCCAGGGTTACCGGGTGCGTCGTCGGCGCGCCGCCGTGCTGGCGTTCGCCCGCGTTCACCAGATTGCGCAGGGCGGCGTTGCAAATCGTCGCCTGCGATCCGGAGTCGATCATCGCGTTGATTCGCTGGCCGCCGAGATCGGCATCGACGATCGTCAACTGGCCAAGCCGTCGACGGGCGGGAACGATCACGGCGCCCTCGCCGGCGGCGTCGGGTCGTGAGCGGGTGATGGCCAGGCTCCTGGCCCTGAAGCCCAGTTCGAGCCTCTGGCCCTTCAGCCAATCGACACCCAGCACGCCGTCGACACCCTTGCCGAACGGCATGGCCGGGGCGTGGACGCCCCTGCGGCTAAGGTCGCCGACCCGCAGGTGTTCAATAAGGACGTTGGGACGTTCGCGCACGCCGACCGCGGTGTGGACCTGGCCAGGCGGCAGCGCCGTGAGCGACAGACGTTGGGCGAGGTCGCGTGAGATGCAGGAGGCGTTGGCCCCGGTGTCGATGAGAAACTGGAACGGCCCCTGACCATTGACGCTGACCGGGGCCAGCATGTGTTCATACCGGTCGCGGCCGGTGTCGATCTGCGTCGCCGGTTCCTCGGCGATGGCCGGCTGCTCGACCCTCGGCTCCTGGCCATTCAGGTCCGCACCCCTCGGCTCGCGGGGGGCCGACTGCGCCCAGGCTCGCGCCAGCGGGGCGCCGATGCCGGCGGCGAACAACAGCCCTGCGGCGGCTTGTCGTCGAGTCGGGAGTCTCATTGTCTGAGGTCCACGCTTTCCTGATGGCCGACCCTATCACCTTGCGCCGGCGCGGTCACGGTCGCGCAACCTTGTGGAAACCAGAGGCCGGCTAGGCTGCGCGGAATGTTCAGAAACCTTGCGAGTCTCGCGGCGCCCTTGTTGCTGGCCACTGCCGCCCACGCCGCGGAAACATCCGCCCTGTCGCAGGTGGGCCAGTATCTCGACCTGCAGCCGGTGGGCCTGCCGATCATCGTCCAGGACCGCCTAGTCAACTACGTCTTCGTCTACGTGCGCCTCAACCTGACGCGCAGCGCCGATCTGCAGCGGCTGCGCGACAAGGAGCCGGCCTTCCGAGACGCCCTGGTGCGCGATGGCCACAAGACACCGTTCGTCCTGGCTGGCGACTGGCAGAAGGTCGATGAGGTGAAGCTGAACGCGGCGCTGCTGCGCGATGCCGCCGCCATTGCCGGGCCGGGTATGATCAGCTCCGTCGTGGTCACTTCGCAGAGTCCGCAACGGCGCGTGATGCCGCCCAGACCGGTGGCCGCGGACCATCCCTGAGCACCCTCCGCGGGGCAGGTTGCGCCCGCGAGCCAAGTTTGGCACTTTCCCGGCCCTTGTTCGGGGCGCTATGAGGGCGCGCCCGTCTCGGGGCAAACATGGGGCTGGGAACCCGATGCGGTCGCACGGCGGCCGTCGTTCCCCCTCCGCGCGATCGTAAAGGGGTGCGCTCGAAATGAATTCCATACTGATGCTGGTGGTCGGGGCGGGGCTTTTGGCCGTGCTGTACGGCGCCGTGCAGACCGCAACGCTGCTTCGGGCCTCGCCCGGCAACGCGCGGATGCAAGAGATCGCCGCCGCCATCCAGGAGGGCGCGCAGGCCTATCTGAAGCGGCAATACACCGCCATCGCCATTGTTGGCGTTGTCGTATTGGTCGCGCTCTACGTCCTGATCGGCGCCTACGCCGCCGCCGGCTTCCTGATCGGCGCCGTGCTTTCGGGCGCGGCCGGTTTCGCCGGCATGCTGATTTCGGTTCGCGCCAACGTCAGGACCGCCCAGGCCGCCTCGGAGAGCCTGGCCAAGGGCTTGAAGCTCGCCTTCACTTCCGGCGCCATCACCGGCCTGCTGGTGGCGGGCTTCGCCCTGATCGGCGTCGCCGGCTACTACGCCTTCCTGACCGGTCCTCAAGGCCTGGCCCCGGCTGACCGCCACGTCATCAACGGCCTGGTCTCGCTGGGCTTCGGCGCCTCGCTGATCTCGATCTTCGCCCGCCTGGGCGGCGGCATCTTCACTAAGGGCGCCGACGTCGGCGGGGATCTCGTCGGCAAGCTCGAAGCCGGCATCCCCGAAGACGACCCGCGCAACGCCGCGACCATCGCCGACAACGTCGGCGACAACGTCGGCGACTGCGCCGGCATGGCCGCTGACCTGTTCGAGACCTATGCGGTGACCACGGTCGCCACCATGGTGCTGGCGGCGATCTTTTTCGGCGGCTCGGCGCTGCTGGGCAACGTCATGCTGCTGCCGCTTGCCATTTGCGGCGTCTGCATCATCACCTCGATCGTCGGCACCTTCGCCGTGCGCCTTGGCAAGAGCGGCTCAATCATGGGCGCCCTTTATCAAGGCCTGATCGTCACCGGCGTCCTGTCGGCCATCGCGCTCTGGTTCCTGATCCCGTCGCTGGTGACTGGCGATCTGACGGTCAACGCCGGCACGCCGCTGGAAAAGACCTTCAACGCCACGTCTCTGTTCGCCTGCTCCATGGTGGGCTTGGTGATCACGGCTCTGATCGTGATGATCACAGAGTACTACACCGGCACCAACTTCCGCCCGGTGAGGTCGGTGGCCCAGGCCTCGGTCTCCGGCCACGGCACCAACGTGATCCAGGGCCTGGCCATGAGCCTTGAATCCACCGCGGCCCCGGCCCTGGTGATCATCGTCGGGATCATCGTCACCTATAACCTGGCGGGCCTGTTCGGCATCGCCATCGCCACCACCGCGATGCTGTCGCTGGCCGGCTTCGTGGTCGCGCTGGACGCCTTCGGTCCGGTCACCGACAACGCCGGCGGCATCGCTGAAATGGCCGGTCTTCCTAAGGAAGTCCGGGTCACCACCGACGCCCTCGACGCGGTCGGCAACACCACCAAGGCGGTGACCAAGGGTTACGCCATCGGTTCGGCCGGCCTGGGCGCGCTGGTGCTGTTCGCCGCCTATACCGAAGACCTGAAGTTCTTCGCGGCCAACGCCACGCCGGGCTCGTTCTTCGACGGCCTGGGCCCGGTGGCCTTCGATCTTTCCAACCCCTACGTCGTCGTGGGCCTGCTGTTTGGCGGTCTGCTGCCGTTCCTGTTCGGGGGCATGTCAATGACCGCTGTCGGCCGCGCCGCCCAGTCGGTGGTGGTCGAGGTCCGGCGGCAGTTCCGCGAGAACCCCGGCATCATGACCGGCGAGGTGAAGCCGGAATACGGCCGCGCCGTGGACATCCTGACCAAGGCGGCGATCCGGGAAATGATCATCCCCTCGCTGCTTCCGGTGGTCTCGCCGATCGCGCTGTTCTTTGTCATCAACGCCATCGCCGGCAAGGTCGACGCCTTTGCCTGCGTCGGCGCGATGCTGATGGGGGTGATCGTCACGGGCCTGTTCGTGGCCATCTCGATGACCTCGGGCGGCGGCGCGTGGGACAACGCCAAGAAGGTGATCGAGGAAGGATTCACCGACGCAGCCGGCGTGCTGCACGGCAAGGGCTCTGACGCTCACAAGGCCGCCGTGACCGGCGACACGGTCGGCGATCCCTACAAGGACACGTCGGGCCCTGCGGTGAACCCGATGAACAAGATCACCAACATCGTCGCCCTGCTGCTGCTCGCGGTGCTGGCGGCGCAATAGTCGGCGGAGCCGCCGAATCAGGAACGCCCCGGAGAGCGATCTCCGGGGCGTTTTTGAGTCGGGTTTGGCTGGATCCCCGCCTGCGGGGGAGAAGTCGCTTCGTGCTCAGTTCCGCTGGTCGCCCGGGCGGTTTCCGGGGACGCTTTCGTCCTCGCGCGGCAGCATGGACCCGCGGCCGACGTTGCCAAGAAGCTGTTCCATGACGGTCAACTCGCGCCCGCGGGTGGGCGTCTCGCGGCCGTTGAAGGCGATCACCTTGCCGTCTTTGAGCGTGTAGACGTTGACGCTCTCCACCAGCTCGCTGTCCTTGTTGAAGGTGATCGCGGTGACGTTGCGCGAGATCACCTCCGGGCGCCTGAAGGCCACCCGGGCCTTGAGCTGGTTCATGTAGAACCAGACATTGGGGTCAAAGGTCGAGGTGGCCGAGGGTGAGCCAAGCCGGGCGCGGACCGTGGACTTGGTGTCGGCGCCCACCTTGACGTCCTTGGGATCGGATTCGATCGCCTGGAATCCGGAATAGCTGGTGATCGGCGCGCAGGACGACAGCGCGCTCGCGGTCGAGGCCAGCAAGGCGGTTGCGAAGATTGCGACGGCGGTTCGTGAGGACATAGGCGGCTTGAAACCTGCTTTGCACGAGGTGGGCTTTGACCTATCGCTCGCCGCCCCTTAGTTCAATGCGGCTTTATGGGCCGGATCGGGCGAAATCGAGGCGTCATGTTGCTGGACCGTCTGTTGCGACCGCGGCCCGCTCTGGCGGTTGGCCGGGCGCTCTATGCCCGCGTCGTGGACCAGTCTCGCGGGCGCGCTCTCTATGCTGAGCTGGGCGTGCCCGACACGGTGGAGGGCCGGTTCGAGGCCTACAGCCTGCATCTGGTCCTGCTGCTCGACCGGCTGCGTGGCCACGGCGAGCTGGCCACGGAGGTCTCCCAGAGCCTGTTCGACACCTTTGTGACAAGCCTGGACCACGCCCTTCGCGAGATGGGCGTGGGCGACCTGGCGGTGGGCCGCAAGATGCGCAAGCTGGGCGAAGCCCTCTATGGGCGCGGAAAATCCTATGACGCGGCCTTCGTCAACCTGCCGGATGCCGGACCGTTGCAGGCGCTGCTTACCCGCACGATCTACGCCGAGACGGACGGCGCGGCCGCTCCCGGGTTGGTCGCTTACGTCCTGGCCACCCGCGACGCCCTGGCGGCTCAGCCGCTTGAGCGCCTGCTGGCCGGCGAGGTTGACTGGACGCCGACATGACGACGCCCTGGACCGCGCCGGTGCGGCTGCATGAAATCCCCAGAACCGTGCGCCTGGAGCCCGACGCCGCGGCGCGGGCACAGATCGCCCGCGACCTGGGCCTGGAGTCGCTGCCGGAGCTCACCGCCCAGCTGACGCTGACGCCCTGGATGGACGGGGTGGAGATCGACGGACGATTCGACGCCGTGGTGGAACAGATCTGCGCGGTGTCACTGGAACCGTTCACCCACCCGCTGCGCGGCGAAATCTCCGTCCGCGCGGTGCCGGCCGGCAGCCCGCAGTCGCCCGACGCCGAGGGGGGCGAGGTCGACTACGATCCTGAGGCGCCGGATCCGCCCGATGTGCTGGCCGGCGACACCCTGGATCTGGCGAACTATCTGGTGGAGCACCTGGCGCTGGAGATCGATCCCTTCGCCCGCAAACCCGGCGCCGCCTTCAATTACACCCCCGACGCCGAGCCCGAATCGCCCTTCGCGGTGCTAAAGGCGCTGCGCGAGCCGAAACCCTGAACGCCGCGGCTGTTCCCATCGCCGGGCCCGGGCGCTATCGTCGCCCGCGAATCCGGCGGGACCCGTCGTAGGACAAAGCGCCGCCTTGACCCAACCCCTGGTAATCTCGATCGACGCCATGGGCGGCGACCACGGCCCGCCCGTGGTGATCCCGGCGGTGGTGCGTGCGATCGCCGCGCTTCCGGGCTCGGTGAGGTTCCTGCTGCACGGCGACGAAGCCACCATCGCCGCGGCCCTGGCGCGACACACGGCCGCCGCCGGACGGGTCGAGATCCGCCATTCCGAGCGCGTGATCGCGATGGACGAGAAGCCAGCACAGGCGCTGCGCAGGGGGAAGGGCACCTCCATGTGGAACGCCGTCGAGGCGATCCGCGAGGGGCAGGCCCATGCCGCGGTCTCGGCCGGCAACACCGGCGCCCTGGTGGCGATCTCAAAGCTGATCCTGCGAATGGCCGCCGACCTGGAGCGTCCGGCGCTGGTCACCGGAATGCCGACGCCGCGCGGCGTAACCACCTTCCTTGACGCGGGCGCCAACATCGACTGCGACGCCGAGCGGCTGGTGGAGTTCGCCATCATGGGCGAGGCCTTCCACCGCGCCGCCCATGGCGTGCCCCGGCCGACGGTCGGCCTGCTAAACGTCGGGTCCGAGGAGATGAAGGGTCACCAGGAGGTCCGCGAGGCCCACCGGGTGCTGCGCGAAGGCAAGATCGACCTGGACTATCGCGGCTTCGTCGAAGGCGACGACATCACCCTGGGCGCCGTCGATGTGGTGGTGACCGACGGGTTCACCGGCAATGTGGCGCTGAAGGCCATGGAGGGCGCGGCGCGGTTCATCACCGCCGAGCTGCGCACCGCCCTGGCGTCGGACCTGGGGGCCAGCCTTGGCGCCATGTTGGCTAGGCCCGCGTTGCGCCGGTTCCGCGACCGCCTCAGCCCGACACCCGCCGCGCCATTGCTGGGCCTCAACGGCATCGTGCTCAAGTGCCACGGCGGGGCCAGCGACCGCGACTTCGCCCAGGCCATTCAGTTGGCGGTGGACCTCGCCGGTAGCGACTTCGCCGCGGAGATCGAGCGCAACATGCGCCGGCTGCCCGCTGCGCTGGCTGAGGCCGCGCCGTCCGACGAGATCGCGCCCACCGATCAGCCCGGGCCCTCCGCGTGACGCAGGTCCTGCGCAGCGTGGTGACCGGCGTCGGGGGATACTTGCCCGAGCGCGTGGTGACCAACGACGACCTGGCCAAGGTCGTCGACACCTCCGATGCCTGGATCGTCGAGCGCACCGGCATCCGCCAGCGTCATCAGGTCGCCGACGATCAACCGGTTTCGGACCTGGCCGTGGCCGCCGCGCGCCGGGCTCTGGAGGCCGCCGGCCGGACCCCTGGCGATGTCGATCTGATCATCGTCGCCACCACGACCGCCGACCTGATCTTCCCGGCGGTCGCCACCATCGTCCAGCGCAAGCTGGGCTGCCCGGTGGGCATCGCCTTCGATGTCCAGGCGGTCTGTTCCGGCTTCGTCTACGCGCTGTCGGTGGCCGATGGATTCACCGCGCGGGGCCGCTCGAAGTGCGCCCTGGTGATCGGGGCGGAGACCATGACTCGCCTGATGGACTGGAGCGACCGGGGGACCTGCGTGCTGTTCGGGGACGGGGCCGGCGCGGTCGTCGTCGAGCCGATGGCCGGCGAGGGGACCACGGCCGATCGCGGCCTGCTTGGCTTTGCCCTGCGCGCCGACGGGACCAAGCAGGACCTACTGTATGTGGATGGCGGACCGTCCACCAACGGCCAGGTGGGCAAGCTCAGGATGCAGGGCAACCAGGTGTTCCGCCACGCCGTGGTGAACATCTCCGAGGCGGTGACCGCCGCGGCCGCCGATGCCGGCGTCGAAGTCGCCAGCGTCGATTGGTTCGTGCCGCATCAGGCCAATCTGCGCATCCTGCAGGGGGTGGCCCGGCGGCTGGGCATCGACGAGGACAAGGTGATCACCACCCTCGATCGCCACGCCAACACCTCGGCGGCGTCGATTCCTCTGGCCTTGGACCAGGGCGTCCGCGACGGGCGGATCAAGCCTGGCCAACTGCTGCTGCTCGAGGCGATGGGCGGCGGCCTGACCTGGGGCGCATGCGTTCTGCGGCTTTAGGGGCCGGCTCGAACGCGATCCACAATCTGGCGCTTGAAGTCTTTGAGCGGATAGGACAATCAGGAGACGGTGACGGGTTCGTGAAGGGGAATGGGCCAGCATGAAGGGCGCGACGGTGACGCGAGCCGACCTGTGTGAGGCGGTCCACGAGGACGTCGGCCTGACGCGCCAGGACTGCTCCGAGTTGGTCGAACGGATTCTCGAGCTGATGGCCGTCGCCCTCGAAGAGGGCAATCAGGTCAAGCTGTCGGGCTTTGGCGTCTTCCAGGTCCGCGCCAAACGCGCGCGCATGGGCCGCAACCCCAAGACCGGTGAGCCCGCGGCTATCGAACCGCGCCGGGTGATCGGTTTTCGCGCGTCCCAGGTCATGAAGGCGCGGGTCGACCGCGCCCTGCTGCGGTGACGGTGGCCTAGGCATGGCCAAGGGCCCCGAAGCCTTTCGGACCATCTCCGAAGCGGCTGGCGAGCTCGGCGTGCCGCAACACGTCCTGCGGTTCTGGGAAACCAAGTTCGCCTTCATCCGGCCGATGAAGCGGGCGGGCGGCCGGCGGTTCTACCGGCCCTCCGACATCGCCATCCTGCGCGGCGTCCGCCGCCTGCTGCACGACGAGGGCTACACCCTCAAGGGTGTCCAACGCCTGCACCGTGAGGAGGGCCTGCGCCGGCTGTTGAGCGCGGGCGAGGGCAGGGCGGCCTCGCCGGCCTCGCCGCGTGGCGCCGGCCTCCATGAGGCCCTCCGCGATCTCGAAACCGCCAAACAGCGGTTGGACGCCCTGCTGAACATCTAATTCTTCCTGGCCGACCAGCGTGACGGCCATGACGATCATGGATTGGGGGAAATGATCGCCGAGATGGTCGGAGCGACAGGATTTGAACCTGCGACCCCTTGACCCCCAGTCAAGTGCGCTACCAGGCTGCGCTACGCTCCGACGCCTCGCGGCGAGCGCGCCTTATAGGCGGGCGATGATCCTCGCCGCAACCCTCTAACGCCCCCGGTTCATCCAGCTGATCATCGGCAGGATGGGGATCCCCCAGCTGACGCCGGCCAGGGCGTAGAAGATGAACTGCCAGGGGCCGTGGTCGGGGACGTACTGGGCGGCGCGGATCATCAGCCCCATGTAGGCCAGGATGAAGACCAGGATACCGACCAGGCCGATCAGCTTGCGGACGCGGAGGCTCATCTTCCGTCCTTACCCCCGCCCGGGCCCGATCGGAAGCGTGGACGGAACGGGCGTTCCGGCGTAGGTCCCCGCCCAGGCGCACCCGCCCAAGTTCAGCCCAGATAGCGCGTCAAGCCGACCCATGACCTCGTTCCTGCGATCCGACCGCTCCCGCGCCGTGGCGATCTGGCTGGTCGTCGTGGCGGCCTTGGTGCTGGCCATGGTCGTGGTGGGCGGCTCCACCCGCCTGACCGGGTCGGGGCTGTCGATCACCCAATGGAAACCGATTGCCGGCGCCCTGCCGCCGCTCAGCGCCGCCGACTGGCAGGCCGAGTTCGCGCGTTACCGGGCGATCCCGCAGTTCCGCTTCGTCAACCCGACCATGACGTTGGAGCAGTTCCGCTTCATCTACGCCTGGGAATGGGCGCATCGGCTGCTGGCGCGGCTGCTGGGCGTGGCCTTTCTGGCCCCCTTCGCCTGGTTCGCCCTTCGCCGGCAGATCCCGCGGCGTCTGTGGAGCCAGATGGCCGCGATCATCCTGCTCTGCGCGCTGGAGCCGGTGGTCGGCTGGTGGATGGTGTCGAGCGGCCTGTCTGTGCGGGTCTCGGTCGCCCCGGAGCGGCTCATGCTCCACCTGGGCCTGGCTTTCGCGCTCCTGGGCGCGCTGGTCTGGACGGCGCTGGACGCGTGGGCGGGGTCGGCCCGCCAGACCCTGCCCAGTCCCTGGGGCGGCCGGGCGCTGGGGCTGCTGGGCCTGATCTACCTGCAGATCCTGCTGGGCGCCCTGGTGGCCGGCAATCAGGCCGGGCTGGTCTACAACGACTGGCCGTTGTTCGCCGGCGATCTGCTGCCGCGGGACTACGCCGGGCCGGGCCTGTGGGCGACGCTGGCGCACAGCCAGGGGGCGGTGCAGTTGCACCACCGGCTGGTCGCCTATCTGTTGACGCTGGCCGCGCTGGCGGCCGGGCTCGGGGCCTGGCGCTCGCGCTATCTGCCGGCGCCGTCCAAGGTCCTGGCCGCGGCCGTCGCCGCCCTGGTTCTGGTGCAGGTCGGGCTCGGCGTCGTGACCCTGATGACCCGCGTGCCGCTGAGCCTGGGGGTGGCCCACCAGCTCACGGCGGCCCTGCTGCTCTGTCTGGGCGCCGCGTTCGCCTGGCGGGTGCGGAGGGTCTGATCGCGAATGATGGCTGGAAACGAGGTTTCCTAGTCATTGCACCACTCAACGGCCTAGCTCATGACTGGAGCCTAACTTGAGTTGAGGATCCCGATGCCATCGCGCCTTGAAACCTGTGCCGTGGTCCTGGCCTTGGCCGGAAGCCTGGGGACATCGACTGTCGCGCAAGCCCAGCCGGCCGCCGCTCCGCCCGTGACCTACACCGCCGACGGCAAGCTGGTATTCCCCAAGGATTACCGGACCTGGGTCTATCTCTCGAGCGGCATGGACATGGCCTATGTCGAGAACCCCGGAATGGCCGACATGCACATGTTCGACAATGTGTTCGTCGATCGCGCCGCCTACGATGCCTATCAACGCACCGGGACCTGGCCAGACAAGACCATCTTCGTGCTTGAGGTTCGCAAGGGCGAGGGGCGGGGCTCGATCAACAAGAAGGGCAATTTCCAGACCGCCCGGCTCGGCATCGAGACCCACGTCAAGGACACCGCCCGCTTCAAGAGCGGCTGGGCCTTCTTCCCGTTCAACGGAGAGGGGCCGAGCACGGCGCTGCCGCAGACCTCGCAATGCAACGTCTGCCACGAACAGCACGCCGCCGTGGACACCACCTTCGTCCAGTTCTACCCGACGCTGCTGCCGCGCGCCCGGGAGATGAAGACGCTGAGCGCCGGCTATCTGGCCGAGGAAAAGGCCGCCGCACAGGTCAAATAGGTACGGTATTGAGATACCATATCCCTAACCTTCGGATTTTGTACGACTTTCGTGACATAGGTGCGCGCGAACCGGCTTGACATCGGCGCCTCAAGACCGCATATCCGCCCGCTCACGCCGGGGCCTCCTCGCTTCGGCAATATCCGGATGAATTTCCCATGATGAAGACCACGGCTTCGCTGAAGCCCGCCGAGGTCGAGAAGAAGTGGATCGTGATCGACGCCGAGAACGCCGTGGTCGGCCGTCTCGCGACCTTCATCGCCAAGCGTCTTCGCGGCAAGCATCGCGCCGACTACACGCCCAACGTCGACTGCGGCGACGTCGTCGTCGTGGTCAACGCCGACAAGGTGAAGTTCACCGGCAAGAAGCTCACCGACAAGATCTACTACTGGCACACCGGCCACCCGGGCGGCGTCAAGCAGCGCACCGCCGGCGCCATCCTGAACGGCCGCTTCCCCGAGCGCGTGCTGGAAAAGGCCGTCGAGCGCATGCTGCCCAAGGAAAGCCCGCTGGCCCGCAAGCAGCTGACCCACCTGCGCATCTATAACGCCCCTGAGCATCCGCATTCCGCCCAGAACCCCGAGACCATCGCGTTCGCCGAAATGAACGCCAAGAACGTGCGGAGCGCCTGAGCATGTCGGAAGCTGTCACCCCCGTCCAAGCCACTGGATTTGACGCCCTCAAGGGCCTGGGCACCCAGGCCGAGGACGTCGTCGTTCACGAGCGCAAGGTCGACGCCCAGGGTCGGTCCTACGCCACCGGCAAGCGCAAGAACGCCATCGCCCGCGTCTGGATCAAGCCCGGCAAGGGCAAGATCACCATCAACGGCCGCGACCAGGAGATCTATTTCGCCCGTCCCGTGCTGCGGATGATGATCGCCCAGCCGATGGACCTGGCCGACCGCGCCGGACAGTTCGACGTGATCGTCTCCGTGCAGGGCTCGGGCCTCTCCGGCCAGGCCGGCGCGATCCGTCACGGCATCTCCAAGGCCCTGACCTATTACGAGCCGGGCCTGCGCGCGGTCCTGAAGCCGCATGGCCTCCTGACCCGCGACAGCCGCGTGGTCGAGCGCAAGAAGTACGGCAAGGCCAAGGCCCGACGCAGCTTCCAGTTCTCGAAGCGCTAAAAGCGAAGCCGCGAAAACGCGCGTTTCGGACAGGGCGTTTCGGGAAACCGGAGCGCCCTTTCTCTTTGTCTGGACCCTCACGTCATGGCGCACACAGTCTTCATCGATGGCGAAGCCGGAACCACCGGCCTGCAGATCCGCCAGCGGCTGGCCGACCGCGCCGACCTCGAGATCGTCTCCATCGATCCCGCGCGGCGCAAGGACGCTGACGCCCGCGCCGAGCTGCTGAACGGCGTCGACGCCGTCGTGCTGTGCCTGCCGGATGACGCGGCGCGTGAGGCCGTGGCGCTGGTCACGTCCAACCGCGTGCGCATCGTCGACGCCTCGACGGCCCACCGCACGTCGCCCGACTGGACCTATGGTTTCGCCGAGATGGCGGCGGGTCAGCGGGCGGCCATCGCCGGCGCGACGCGGGTGAGCAACCCCGGCTGCTATCCCACCGGCTTCATCGGCCTGTTGCGGCCCCTGGTGGCGGCGGGCCTGGTCCCGGCGGACTTCCCGCTGACCGTCAACGCGATCTCTGGCTATTCGGGCGGCGGCAAGGGGCTGATCGCCGAGTTCGAGGCGCCGGCGCCGCAGGGCACGAACGACGCCTTTCGCGTCTACGGCCTGTCGCTGGCCCACAAGCACCTGCCGGAGATGCAGACCCACGCGGGCCTGGTCCATCCGCCGGTGTTCGCGCCGTCGGTGGGGCGCTATGCCCAGGGGATGATCGTCGAGGTTCCGCTGGCGTTGTGGGCCTTGCCCGGCCAGCCCAGCCCCGAAGACCTGCGCGCGGCCCTGGAAGCAGCCTATGCCGGGGAGCGCTTCGTCGAGGTGGCGAGCCAAGCCGAGTGCGCCGAACTCGCGCGCGTGCGCGCCGGGGCGGGGGGCTATGTCGCCGCCCTCGATCCCGAGGCCTTGAACGGTACGAACCGCATGCGGCTGTTCGTCTTCCCCAGCGCCGATGCAAGCCAGGTCCGCCTCGTGGCCCTGCTGGACAATCTCGGCAAGGGGGCGTCGGGCGCGGCGGTGCAGAACCTCAACCTGATGCTGGGCCTGGAAGAGGGCGCGGGTCTTTGATCCTGCGCCGCGCGGCGGTGGCGGACGCGGCGGCGATGGGGACGCTGCACATCGCGGCCATGCGGACGCTGACCTTTCTGCCCCAGTTGCACACCGTCGAGGAGGCGACCGGCTGGATGGCCGGCGAGGTGCTGCCCAATGCCCAGGCCTGGCTTGCCGAGATCGAGGGAGAGGTCGCCGGCTACATCGTCTTCACGGATGACTGGATCAACCAACTCTATGTCCGCCCGGACCGCCACGGGCAGGGTGTGGGCAGCGCGCTGCTGGCGCATGTCCTGGCCGATGGACAGCCGCGACGCCTCTGGACCTTTCAGCAAAGCCGCGCCCGTAAGTTCTATGAGGACCGCGGTTTCGCGGCCGTCCAGTTCACGGACGGCGAGGGCAATGAGGAAAAGACGCCGGACGTCTGCTATGAATGGCGGCCTGACCGGACCTGTCCGGGCTTGTAACTTTCGCCGTCGCGCGCACGTATTCGAGGCATGAGCACCATGAGCCTTTCCCGCCGCAACTTCCTGATGGCCACGGCCTTGGCCACCGCCGTCCCCGGCCTGGCCCTGGCCGCGGCCGACCCCTATGCCGCGTCCGCCTTCCGCAAACTCGCCGACGGCGACTGGAAGAAACGCCTGCCGGGCGCCGCCTATGAGGTGCTGCGCCGCGAGGACACCGAGCGGCCGGGATCGAGCCCGTTGCTGGGCGAGCACCGCAAGGGGACCTTCGCCTGCCTGGGCTGTGGCCTGGCGCTGTTCAAGTCCGACTGGAAGTACGAGAGCGGCACGGGCTGGCCCAGCTTCTACACCGCCATCCCCGGCGCGCTGGCCAAGAAGATCGACCTCAAGATCGGCATTCCGCGCAACGAATATCACTGCGCCCAATGCCTGGGACACCAGGGGCACGTCTTCGATGACGGCCCCCGGCCGACGGGTCTGCGCTATTGCAACAACGGCGTGGCGCTGAAGTTCATCCCCGCCTGAAGTCAGGCGCCCGCTCTACAGGCGCTTGCTGGGCTTGGCGGGCGGCGCGGGGGGCGCAGCCGGGGCGCCTTCGTCCCGCTGATGGATGCTGCCGGAGCCCGAGACGTTGCTGTCCAGGCTGGTGGGGCGGCTGAGCAGGGTCACCTCTCCGGATCCGGAGATGTCGAGCCGGGCCTTGCCGGTGGGGGCCAGCGTCGCCCCGCCAGAGCCGCTGATCTCGACTTGCGCGTCGGTCACCTTCAGGCCCGACAGGTCGGCGTCGGCCGAGCCGGAGACCACCAGATCCACCGCGCGCGCCTCGCCCTTGGCGCTGACGTCGGCCGAGCCGGAAAGGTCGAGGCTGAGCTTGTCCTGCCTGTAGTCGACGATGGCCAGGTCGCCGGAGCCGCGCAGGTCGAAGCGGCGGACGGCCGGAGCGGTCATCACGATGCTGACCTGCGACCAGCCATGATGGCGGCCGGAAAACGCCAGGGTCCCGTTGGTCAGCCGCAGCGCCTCGACCGCGCGCTTCGGCCCGGTGACGATCAGCTTTCCGGGGCCGGGGGCCTGGGTGTAGGTGATGTCGGCCGGCACATCGACCTCGAGAGTCTCGCCGCCGGTCCAGGCCATTTCGCGGGTCGCCTGCGGGCCGATTTCGCCGTCCCAGCGCAGGCCATGGCGGCCCCAGCGACTTCCGTCCACCGACCAGTTGCCGCTCGCCCAGGGGCCCCAGCGGCCCCAGGCGCCGTCGCTCAGCGCCTCGGGCCCACCGATGGCGACGGCGGTGGACAGGGTGACGATCGAGACCAGGAAGCCGGTCACGGCGATCATTGCCAGCACGCGGATCATCACACGCCTCCCAGGCTTTGCGGTTCAAGGGCCGGCTTCAGCAGCCGGTAGTGCAGGCGCCCGTACCAGACCAGCGCATTGACCAGGCCGATCGAGACGATGGCCAGGACCGCGCCCACCGAGGTCGCCCCGGTCATCAGGCCCAGGCCCGCCAGCAGCGCCACGGCCGGGCCGCCGGGTATGCCGGTGAACGGACCGGCGGCGAACACCACGCCGCCGGCGAAGAACACCGCGATCACCGCCACGCCGATGCCGAAGATCGCCCCGCCGACGCCCATCAGGATCGGCAGCAGCACCAGGATGTCGAGGGCGCCCAGGCCCAGCACCGCGAAGACCGCCGAGGCGCCGGCCGAGGCGCTTCGCTCCTCTTCCCAGCGCTTCAGGCCCGCCTCGGCGCGCAGCTCACGGGCCAGCCGACCAGGATCGCCCAGCGCCGCGGCCACATCGGCCTCGCTGCGGCCGGCGGCCTGGCCCTCCGTGAAGTGGGTCTCATAGTCGGCGACGATGTCGGCCTGGGCGGACGGGGGCAGGCCGCGAAGACCCTCCCGCAGCCGGGCCATGAACGCCTGACGGGTCATTTCGCCCCTCCAAGAATGGATTGCACCGCGCCGGAGAACGACTTCCAGGCGGATTTCTGTGACGTGAAGCTCGCCTTGCCGACCTCGGTCAGGCGGTAGTATTTGCGCGACGGGCCGGAGGAGGATTCCACCAGATAGGTTTCCACCAGCCGGTCGGTCTGCAGGCGGCGCATCAGCGGATAGATGGTGCCTTCGCCCATGCCGATGCTGTCGGACAGGCGGCTGGCGATCTCATAGGCATAGCTGTCATGCTGCGAGAGCAGGGCGAGCACGCAGAGTTCGAGCGCCCCCTTCTTCAGCTGGATTTCGATGGCTTCCGGCACGTCGGCGCCTCCTTGCGAGCCCAAGACCTATCGCAAGGTAGTGGGCGGTGCAAGGTAGCGTGCATTAAACGTTAGTAAGGTTTCGGGTGACGGACGGGTCAGCCGGATCCGCGCCAGACGGCCATGGGGGACGGGGAGGGCGGAGTCTCCGGGGATCGGACAGGCAAGTCGCGCGACGTGCCCGCGGATCGCGGTCGCCGGGACGTCTTGCCGCTGGCCGCCGCGTTGTCGGGTGTCTGGGCGCAGGGTGTCTGGGGCTGGCCGACAGCCCACCAGGCGGCGACCTCAGCCAGGGCGGCGCGCTGCTGGCCATCCGGGTCGAGCAGGTCGGCCCTGGCCTCCAGCAGGTGAGAGAGGTCCTTCAGGCGGATACCAAGCGATTGGTCGGAGACTTCGAGGTCGGCCTCGTCCTCCTGGTCGATTTCGCAAGGGACGGACGCTCGCCCGGGGCGCGGGCCGTCAGCCGCGCGCGGCGGCCTGGCCTGCGTCTCACGCTCGACGACCTCGCGCGCCTCGCGCCGCAGATCGCGGGCCATCCGGGCTTCCAGCGCCACGGTCAGCCGATACCCCCGGGCCAGCCGGTCAAACACCAGGCCGGCCCTGTCCTTTTCCTCAGGCTCGTCGGCGCGGACCGCGCGCATATAGGCCTGTTCGACGAGTTTGCCGCTGAGCTCCGCCAGCCGCTGCAGGCCGAAGGCATGGCGGTCGGCCATGCTGGGAGGGTCGAGGATCTCGGTCACCGGCAAATAAGAACATAACCAGAACGAGTTGTCAAGGCTGATGTGCCACAGACCGTACATATCCCCTTCCGACCGAAATCTAGGTATTGACGGTCATATGGACTGGTTCAGTCGGTTGCCCTGGTGGCACAAATACGCAGCCACGGGCGGGCTCGGTCTGATGAGCGCGTTCGCGGGCGTGTTCTCTGAACGGCTACAGGAGGCCGGCTTTATTGCCGGTTTGGCGCTGTTCGCTTTCGCAGGTATCGGAGCCGGAAGGCATCTGTGGCGTGAACGGAAGCCCAAGATGTCCATTGTCGGCACCAGCGGAGACGAGTCCGAATACGTCTCTCTCGATGAGGCTGCGACATGGCTCTATAAGCACGCGCCGGCCGGTCTCCGCGCCATCCTCCAGGATCACAGGCCGTTCTCCAGCATCACCGCCAACGCTGCTGCCCATATCGGAACGGCTGCTGACGATGGCATCGGCGGCTTCTATGCTCGCCGGGAACGAGGCTTTCCGCTGGAGCCGCTCAAGTACATAGATAGTCGCCAAGCTTGGCCATCCAGCGACGGTCGCCAACACTGGCGAGGATTCATATCCGACCCATCGGTCAAACGGGCAGACCTTCCCCTCTTCCTCAAGTACTACGCCGCCGCCGTGCCCTCGCCGGCCATTGAGGCGCGGCGCGATAAGGCTCTTGGCGAGGCAGTCGCCTACTGGTGCACCCGCGAGTGGGGGCTAAATCGGGTTGAAGTGGTTTTGGCGGGCCGCGGCAATATTCACGCGGCGCTGAGCGCCATCAAGCAGGGTCATTTGGACGGCGACATTCGCCTTTGGGCTAAGCCGCTGTACGGTGACGTGTGGGCGGAGTTCACGGCGAACAAGTGGGCCACCTACGACTTCAAAGACACGCCGCTAGGCGTGGGCGAGCCGGACATAGTTGCGATAGATACCAAATATACCGCATACAAGGAACCAATGGTGAGCCAAGCTGAGATAGAATGCCTGAGGGAGCACAGTCGCGGGTGAAATGACTATGCGCCACTTTCTGGTCTACCGACACCAAGGCGAACCCGACCGGATTATGTCGGCTCAGTCGAGTGTTGAGTTGGGCGGCGGTCGCCGCCGGAGCCATCTGGCTTGCGGCCATGGCGGTTATGCCGATCACTGCGGCCTCGCCTGATCTTTCAGACGGCTGCGAATCTCCCGACTTGTCGGGCCGCCAGCACTCATCTTTGCTAAAGGCCGGGCCGCTCAGTATATTTTAGCGGAGAGTAATTTCAAACCGACGTAGTGCCAGAGGGTCGAGTGACTGGACAAAAGTTCACACATATGGGGTTACGGTAACACTGTATGAAATAGATTCCGCAGTGATTGGGAGAGCGGAACAGATGAGCTATTTCATACAGCGTCACCGTAACCCAAACAGTTCGCCGCAAGGCCAAGCTTCAAAAGGAGGCAAGTCACATCAAGCGGGTTGCAGTTCTGTTGGTCCTCTTCCTGCCGGTCACCGCGGCAGCGGAGAACCTGTCCAGCGGCGCCCTGATCGCGCCCTACAGAGCTTGTGTGATGAGGGCTGCCGCGTTCCTCTCGGCATCTAGGGAGGACGCTCCGGTTGTAGCGCAGGCAGCGCGCCGTTCGTGCGATGACGCGCGCCAACCCTTTGCCAAGGCAGTGGAAGCCGAGCACCCCAACCAGCCTGTTATAGTCAATGAATATGAAACGCTTATCGATACCGCAATGGAGCAGAGAGCCACTGTATACGTTATGTATCTGAGAGCGTGCCCGCCGACTAACATTGCCTGCCGCGCCTTCTTCGAAGCGCGAATGCATTTCACACTCGATGGTAATTGATGACTCGGAGTTACGGTAACACTGTATGAAATAGCCCGCCCTCCGGCTCCAGCGGCGCCTTGACCTTGGGCCCACGCCTGCCCGGCGCCGAGGTGCGGCCGGTGCGGGCTTCCAGGTGCTCGACCCAGTCCGCCGCGCCGATGGGCCGGCCTGTGGTGCGCGATCCGAGCAGGGCTCGCACCGCCACCTCGTCCTCGGCGCCGGCCAGCAGCCCGGCGAAGTCGGGGATTCGCCCCAGCAACGGCGCGACCGTCACCACTGCATCGTTGGTCCCGGCCAGGTGCGCCGCCGCGCTCGACCACGGCCAGTCCGCCGCCCGCCGGGTCATGCCCGCCGCCACCGGGTTCATCGCCACATAGCGGGCGGCGGCGATCAGGTGGCGCTCATCCATCGCCGTGGAGCTGAACCGGCCCTGCCACAGATGGCCGGTCAGTTTCAGCCGGGCATGGATGCGGGCGCTGTAGCGCCGGTGCGCCTCGGCGAAGGTGGCGCGCAGGCCATCGGCATGGCTGGGGGTCATGATGAAATGCACATGGTTGGGCATCAGGCAGTAGGCCCAGACCTCTGTGCCCGACGCCCGGGCCGCGTTGGCGATCAGGTCCAAATAGGCGCGGTAATCATCGTCGCCAAAGAACACCGCCTCGCGGTGATTGCCGCGCTGGGTCGCGTGGTGGGGCAGGCCTGGGACGACGACGCGGGCAAGGCGGGCCAAGGGCGGATCCTCCATCCGGATTTCCGGACAGCGTATCCGCTATTTCATACAGCGTCACCGTAACGGCCCTCCCCGCAAGGGGGAGGGGCTTTGCGCGAGGGTTCCGAAAGGGAACAGGGCCGCCGTTCCGGTGAGATGTGTGAATGCTGTAGTCCCACAAGGGGTAGTGGCGATGACGGCCGCCCTCAGCTCTTCACCTTCACATAGGTCCCGGGCGCGTCGCCGAGCACCTTGAGCTTGCCCTTGGCGGGGTCGCGGGCGGGGACCTGGGCGCCGGAGCGGGCCTTCAGCCAGAGGATCCAGTGCGGCCACCAGGAGCCGGGCGTTTCCTTGGCGCCGGCCTGCCAGCCCTCCAGGCTGTCGGGCAGGGCGTCGTTGGTCCAGTGCTGGTACTTGTTGGCCGCCGGCGCGTTGATCACGCCGGCGATATGGCCGGAGCCGGCGAGCGTGAAGGTCACCGGCCCGCCGAACAGCCTGGCGCCCTTGTAGACCGAGCGTGCCGGGGCGATGTGGTCCTCCTTCGAGGACTGGACATAGATCGGCGTCTTCACCGTCGACAGGTCGAGCCGGACGTTGTCGAGCACCAGTTCGCCCTTGGCCAGCGCGTTCTCGCCGTAGAACCTGCGCAGATAGTACATGTGCAGGGTCTTGGGCATCCGCGTCTGGTCGGAGTTCCAGAACAGCAGATCGAAGGGCTTCGGCTCCTTTCCCATCAGGTAATTGGAGACGAAGAACGACCAGAT
>NZ_JANMBF010000131.1:0-26355 GCF_031360265.1 Phenylobacterium sp. | reverse complement strand
TCCCTCAAGAAGGCGAACTTCAGATCCAGCACACTAGACCCTGTCCCGGTTGACTTGACTCACGTCAGCCGGGATCAAACAGGGTCGCCGCTCTATCTGGAGCCCTTCTCCTCCACTCAGGTTGAGCCAACCTGAGTGGGAAGGGCTCTAGAACCCCCGCGTCCCTTCCGACCGGAGCCTGCCCTTGCCGCGCCTCTTCAGCGCCTACGTGATCGTCGACTGGAGCGCCGCCTCCAGACCGACCACAGGGGCGGATTCCATCTGGATCGGCGTGCTGAAGCGCGATGTGCGCTTTCGCCTGGCGTTCGAAAGCTTCAACGAGGCCACCCGCGTCGAGGCGGAAGCCCGCCTGGGTCTGATCCTTGGCGATCTTAGGAAGCGATCAGAGCGGGCGCTGGTGGGCTTCGACTTTCCTCTGGGCTTCCCGCGCGGCTTCGCCGCCGCCGCGAAGCTGAAGGGCGAGCCGTGGCGCGCGGCCTGGGACGAGCTGGGCAAGCGCGTGGTCGACAAACCCGGCAACGTCAACAACCGCTTCAACGTGGCCGCCCAGCTCAACCGGCTGCTGACCGATGGCCCGTTCCCCTTCTGGGGATGTCCTCCCAAGGACGTGCAGACCACGCTCACCGCCACCAAGAGCCGCGCCCACGGCCCCGGCGACCTGCCCGAACTGCGCCACGCCGAGGTCGTCGCCAAGGGCGCGGCGTCGATCTGGAAGACCTACTACAACGGCTCCGTCGGCGGCCAGGCGATCATGGGCATCCCGCTGGCGCGCCGCCTGAAGATCGCGCGCGGCGACGCGGCCAAGGTCTGGCCGTTCGAGACGGGATTCAAGCCCTTGACCGAGGCCGACCTGGCCGGCGTCGATGTGGTGCTGGCCGAGGTCTATCCCTCGCTGGTCAAGCCGCAGGGCGCGGCCGGCGAGATCAAGGACCTGATGCAGGTTCGCACGCTCGCCGAACACTTCGCCAGGCTGGACGAGGCCAGCAAGCTCGGCGAACTTTTCGGCCCGCCGAAGGGCGCGCCCGCCGACGCGGTGCTCGAGGCCGAGCGCGAAGAGGGCTGGATCCTGGGCGCCGGGGCCTAACCCTTCAGGCTCAATCGCCAGAACCTCACCAGCAGCAGCAGTGCGGAGATCACGCTGGCGATCACCACCGCCCAGACCATGCCGACGATGCCCATCCCCCGCGGGATCGCCAGCCACCAGGCAAGCGGCATCATGATGACGACATAGCTGGTCAGGTGCGTGCCCGTTGGCAGCCATACGTCCCCCCGGGCCCGGAGCGCCTGGGCGGTCACCACCTGCAGCGAATCTGGGAAATACATCAGGCACGACAGGGCCAGCGCCGGGATGGCCATGGCCAGGGTCGCCGGATTGCCGGTATAGGCCGCCGCGATCAGCCTGGCGTTCGGCCAGACGAGCAGCGACACCGCGGCGCCGAACAGGCCGGTGACGCCAAAGGCGATCATACCTGCGCGGATCATGCCGATGGGATCGCGCGCGCCATAGGCCCGGCCCACCCGCACCGCGGCGCCGGTCGACAGCCCCAGCGGGACCATGAACACGATGGCCGCGACATTGAGCACGATCGCCCAGGCCGCCACCGCCAGGCCACCGATCCAGCCGGCGATGATGTTCATGCTGGCGAAGGCGGCGACCTCGAAGAAGTTCGACGCGCCCGCCCCGAATCCGATCCGCCGCTGCTCGGCCTCGGCGGCGCGGTTCCGCTCCGGCCTGTCAAAGACACCCAGCGCCCGCGCCTCGGGCATCAAGGCGATGTAGCCCAGCATGGCCACGGCGAGGAACGTCCGGGCGCCCGTGGTGGCCCAGGCGCCGCCCATGGCGCCCATCGCCGGCAATCCCCACGTTCCGGGGACCAGCAACAGGTCCAGCGCCAGGTTGATGGCGTTGGCGATCCACATGATCCAGGCGCCTGGGCCGGGCCGCGACAGGCCTTCCAGCCAGAAACTGGCGCTGACACTCAGCGCATAGCCCGGCAGCGACAGGCAGAAGACCAGCAGGACCCGGCTTGCGCCGTCGGCCAGGCTCGGCTCCAGCCCGATGGCGTGCAGGAACAGGGGTCCGCCCAGCGCCAGGACGCCGGCCGAGATCACACCGATCCACAGGCTGTAGCCAAGGCCCCGGCGCAGCACCACGCCGGTCTCATTGCGCCGGCCTTCGCCGATCGCGCGGGCGGTCATCACCTGGATGCCGGTCAGCAGGCCGATGGCCATGGTCACCACCACGCTGGTCGGGGCCCAGCCCAGCGCGTGATAGCCGAGCTCGCTCGCCGAATAGCGGCCCACGACGATAGCGTCGGACAAGCCCATCGCCATGATGCCCAGGCGCGAAATCACCACCGGCCCCGACAGCTTCAAGAGCTGGGTCAGTTCGCTGCGGACGGGACGGGGACGCCCTTCCACGACGGAGGACGCCTGGGCCGCGGGGCGGTCCATGGCGGGAGATCCTGACTTTCAAAGAGGGGCGGACTTTGAAGCCGACATCAGCGGGGGGCAAGCCAAGCTTGACGTCGGCCTCCCGCATTTCCCGCGCCGTGTCGCGGAAGGCACATCCGGAGCGCGCCGGTCCGCCGTATGCTCACCGGAACAGGGGAGTGCGAAATGAGCCGGATCATCGACAGACGGGTGTGCGCGGAGATGGACGGCGGCTTCGTCGTCTTCCTGATCGGCATGCGGGTGAACAGGCTGTGGAAAATCTGGAAGTGGATGCCGGTAGCCAGGGCCATGACGCGGATGCTGATCGAATTGGGCAAGCACCCGGAGCTGGGCCTGCTGCGCGTCGAGAGCCAGTTCAGTTTTCCCAACATCACCGCCACCCAGTACTGGACAAGCTTCGAGGCGCTAGAGACCTACGCCAAGGCCCGCGACCACGCCCACCTGCCCGCCTGGCAGGCGTTCAACAAGGCCGTGGCCTCCAACGGCGACGTCGGCATTTGGCACGAGACCTATGTCGTAGAGTCCGGAAAATATGAGAACATCTACAACAACATGCCACCCTACGGCCTGGGCGCGATCGGGCGCGTTGTCGATGCGGTGGGTGCGCGTCAGGAAGCCCGGCAGCGGGTGAAGGGCAAGGTCGCGGCCTAGGGCCCGCAGCCAATTTCGCCCATCGCCACGCAAGCTGGGCCCTTGGTTTTTCAGCCCGCCGGGAACCCGGTAAGGCGCGAAGCTCGCCGAAATCTGCGCGGCGCCAGTCGATCAGCTTTCGCCTGTGGGGCGAGTCCCGTTGAAGGCATAGCAATTTCGCATACCATGGTTCGGCTTGATGAAAGCTGAACACGGAGGGCTAGGTTATGACTTTTAAGTATCTCTTGGCCGGTGCGGCCATGGCGGCGGGCCTCGCGGGCGCCGTGGCGGCCAACGCCAGCGTCGTCGTCGGTACGGAAGACGCAGTGAAGGGATTTACCGGGAATTTTCTCGAAAGTGTTTTCCCGGGGACGAAGTACCTCGTCGCCAGCGACGGTGAGGTCGTGTTCCGCCCGTTCGGCGCCACCTTTGACGTCAGCGACGGCCTGGATTTCAGCGGGGTGCCTTTCGTTTGGGATCAAGCCGCCGACAGTCATTGGACCGCGCTGACGGCAAAGCAGACCTGGGTGCTTCCGGCGACGACCACCTGCGGCAGTGAAAACGAACCCAAGTGCGAGTTCGTGGGGCACTTCATTTCGCCGTCCGCCTGGAACCCGTCCGCCATCGGGACCTGGTTGATATTGAACCCGGCCGGCAAGGTCAGTGACAAGATCGTGACGTTCAATTCGGCCGTTGGCGCGGAGCTCAAGTTCTACTCCGATCCCTTCAGCGTGCCCGAGGCCTCCACCTGGACACTGATGCTGATGGGCTTCGGCGGCCTAGGCGCCGTGCTTCGTCGCCGGCGGGAGACCGCCACAGCGGCCGCCTAGATGTGGAGCCTCAATCGGTTGTCCGCGGCCAGGCGGAGACTGTCTGACGGTGAGTAGGCTGTTGGTCCAGGCGTTCAGAGTTGACTGAGAGTTGGATCAACGCGGTCCAAACGGCTCAGTCTTGAAACGAAGACCAAGCCCCGGCCTCGCAGGAGCGCCGGGGCTTTCTACGTCCCCGGCGCCATCCTTGTCCCCGCCGGGTCGGTCGCCTCGTCTGCATCCTCGCCCCAGCGGCGGATGAAGGGTCCGGCCACCAGGAACACCACGCCGAACGCCATGCCGGCCGCGCCGATCCAGGTGAAGACCTGGAGCGCGCTGTGCAGCGCGGCGGCCGGGTCCAGCACCTGGCCGCCGACGGTGTCGCTGGAGGCCATGGAGGCGATCTTGCCGCCGATGAACCGCGCCCATGAACTCGATAGCGACCACATGGCGAGAATTGTCGCCACCAGGGCCGCCGGTGACAGTCGGCTCACTACGGCCAGCCCCACCGGCGACAGGCAGAGCTCCCCAGTGGTGTGCAGCAGATAGGCGCCGACCAGGAAATAGAGCGGCAGGCGATACTGCGCGTCCGCGAACTGCGCGCCCCAGACCAGGAACAGGAACCCGGCACCGACCTGCAGCAGCGCGATTCCGAACTTGAACATCGGCGGCGGATCGGCTTGCCGGCGGCCGAGGTAGGCCCACAGCGCCGCGAAGATCGGCGCGCCGATCAGGATGAAACCCGGGTTGATCGACTGGGTCTGGGACGAGGTCATGGTCATGTCGATCCACCAGACCTGATCGGGCGTCAGACCGGCGGCGGCCAGCATGACCTTGGAACCGAAGAATACGGTGTGGCCGAAAAGCGGAAGCCGGAGCGGCGAGGCCAGGATGGTCAGGTTGGTGTTGCGGTCAGCGAAAAGACTGAGGGAGCTGCCGGCCTGTTCGAACAGGGTCCAGAACACCACCGAGCCCAACATCAGCACGAAGGCCAGGCCGATCCGGCGTCGCTCTACAGGCGTGCATTTCCGCGCCATGTAGAGGCCCAGGTAGATCAGCGCCGCGACGGTGACGATGGAGAGCGCCCCGCCCACCACGGCGCTTTGCCGCATCAGCAGGTTGACTCCACCGACTCCCAACAGGGCGCCGGCATAGATCAGGTGCTCGCGGCTGATCGGACCGGCGACTTTCTGGGCCAGGCGCGCCGGATCCGGGGGTTCGCCCGCGCCGTCGAGGAGCGGTTTGCCAATGATGAAAACCAGATAGCCGGCGATCATTCCAGCCGCCGCGGCGCCGAAACCGGCCCACCAGCCGATCGTCTCGCCCAGCCACCCGCAAAGGATGCCGGCCCAGAAGGCTCCCAGGTTGACGCCGTAGTAGAAGAGGGTGAACCCGCCCGCCCGGCGCGGATCGTCGCGGCCATACATCTGCGCGACCAGCGGCGAAGTCTTGAGGAACGCTACGCCCATGACGATCAGCGAGAGCGCCAGGAACAGCAGGTTGGCGTGTAGAGCGTCGCGGCCGACCACGCTGATCTGATAGTCGGCCTTGGCCAGGTGCGACGGGATGGAGGCGCCGGCCGGCAGGCCCTTGATATCGAGGCCGCCATCTGGCTGAGACCTGAAGGCGTAAGGCTTGCCGTCCACCTCCAGCCGCACCTTGCGGGTCGAGGCCCGGCCCTCGGTCTGGACGGCATAGGCGTGGCCATGGGTGGTAAGGATATTCTGAGCCGGGCGGCCCTCCATGGCCATGGTCAGGTGGCCGGCCACCAGCAGAAGGCAGCCGAACGCCACCGCCTTGCGCACGCCCAGGATCCGGTCGGCGATGATCCCGCCGGCCAGGGGCAGGAGGGCGACCATGGTGGTATAGGCGCCATAGCGGCCGGCCGCGACCTTGTCGTCGAACAGGAAATGCTGCGTCAGGTAGAAAATCAGCAGCGCCCGCATGCCGTAGTAGGAGAAACGCTCCCAGGTCTCGGCGAAAAAGACGATGATCAGGCCGCGAGGCTGATCGCGCAGCTGCATGACCACGGGGATCATGGTGAGGGCGGTGATGAACGCACCCAGGACGATGATGAAGCTCATCGGGCAGACCTATCGTCCGCCGATCTGAACCGGAAGACCTGGCGGGCGATTTAGGCGCCGGCAGATTCCACAGACACCATATCTATCCCTCGTCAGCCACCAGCTTGCCGCCGCCGCGGGCGGATCATCCCCTAGTGTCCCGATTCCGAAGTTCGCGGGCGCCTGAGGCAGGTGCGGACGAACTTCGGAATCGATGAGGACGCTAGCAAGCCTTTGTTTCCTAGTGTGCTTCTTGGATCTGAAGTTCGCTCAGAGCCTGATCCCTCAAGAAGGCGAACTTCAGATCCAGCACACTAGACGTTGCGTCTCGGGATCCTCGCCCGGGCGGGGATGCGCGAAGTCAGTTTGCGCCCGCCGCCGCCCGCGCCGCGTCGACCCGGTCGTCCTTCAGCTTCTCCGCCACCAGGAAGGCCAGTTCCAGCGCCTGTTCGCCATTGAGGCGCGGGTCGCAGTGGGTGTGGTAGCGGTCGGCCAGATCGCCCTCGGTAACTTCACGGGCGCCGCCGGTGCATTCGGTGACGTTCTGGCCGGTCATCTCCAGGTGGACGCCGCCGGGGTGGACATCCTCGGCCTTGCAGATCTCCACGAAGCTTTCGACCTCCGAAAGGATCCGGTCGAACGGCCGGGTCTTGTAGCCGTTGTTGGCCGTGAGCGTGTTGCCGTGCATCGGGTCGATCGCCCAGACCACAGATTTGCCGGCCGCCCTGGTGGCGCGCAGCAGGGCCGGCAGGCGCGCCGCGATCCTGTCGTGGCCGAAACGCCCATAGAGCGTCAGGCGACCGGGCTCGTTGGCCGGGCTGAGCGCGTCGCACAGGCGCAGCAGGTCGTCAGCCTCCATCGTCGGGCCGCACTTCACGCCGACGGGGTTCCTGATGCCCTTGAAGAATTCCACGTGGGCGCCGTCAAGGTCGCGGGTGCGCTCGCCGATCCACACCAGGTGGGCGGAGGTGTCGTACCATTGGCCCGAGGTGGAATCGACGCGGGTCATCGCTTCTTCGAGATTGAGTAGCAGGGCTTCGTGGCTGGTGAAGAACTCCACCTGGTGCAGGGCCGGCTGGCTTTCCGGGGTGACGCCGATGGCTTGCATGAACATCAGGGTTTCGCTGATCTTCTCGGCGACCTCGCGATAGCGCGCGCCCTGTGGGCTGTCGGCCACGAACCCCAGGGTCCAGCGATGGATGTTGTGCAGGTCGGCATAGCCGCCGCCCGCGAAGGCGCGCAGCAGGTTGAGCGTCGCGGCCGACTGCGAATAGGCCTGGATCAGCCGCTGGGGATCCGGGGTGCGGGCCTCAGGTGTGAACTCCATGCCGTTGATGATGTCGCCGCGATAGGACGGCAGGGTGACGCCGCCGACGGTCTCGATGGGCGCCGAGCGCGGCTTGGCGAACTGGCCGGCCATGCGGCCCACCTTCACCACCGGCTTGCCGCCGGCGAAGGTCAGCACCACCGCCATCTGCAGGATCAGGCGGAAGGTGTCGCGAATGTTGTCGGCGTGGAATTCCTTGAAGCTCTCGGCGCAGTCGCCGCCCTGCAACAGGAAGGCGCGGCCCTCCGACACGTCGGCCAGCAGGCTCTTTAGCCGGCGCGCCTCGCCGGCGAACACCAGTGGCGGCATGCCGCGCAGGGTCTGTTCCGCCTTGGCCAGCGCGGCCAGGTCGGGATAGTCCCCAGGCATGTGCTTGGCTGGCTTCGCGCGCCAGGACGCCGGCGTCCAATGTTCCGTCATAACCGCCACTCCACGCCCCCGTTTCGACGACCGGCTCGGAGCCGGAGGGACGAAACCGCGCCTTCTACTCCAGGATGGGGGTCGAGGTCGATGCTTGCCGGGCCGAGGGATCGGCTTCGTCAGCCGGCATGTTCATCACGCCCAACATCACGACCATGGAGCCCAGGGCCAGCCACCATTCCTGCCAGACTCCGAAATTGACGCCGAACAACAGGTAGACGGTCGCACTGGCCGCCGTGGCGGCCGCCGCGAGGCTCGGCGCGGAGCGCGACAGCCGCCACAGCACAAGGCCCCAGAAGGCGGCCGCGGCCACCGCCCCGACCGCGCCCAATTCCAGCCAGATCTGCAGCGGAATATTGTGTGGGTGCAGGATGATGCCGGGGCCGAACATGCGGCTCGCGTCCAGGCCCCAGCCGCGCACCGGATGGATATGAATCCAGTCGATGGCGTGGCTCCAGTAGCCCATGCGCAGGGAGTCGGTCTTCGGAAGGTGATCTTCGATCGCGCCATAGTTGAGGAAGCGCCGCACCGCCCAGACGATCAGCGCCACAAGCAGGTAGAGCGCCGCGACCAGGGCGGCCATGATCTTGGGCGCAACGTTCGGCCATCGCCAGACGGCCAGCGCCGCCAGCGGCGCCAGGACGAGGCCGATTACCGGGGCGTCCGCCTCGAAGGCATGCGCCGCCGCACCCGCCCCCAGGACCATCGTCAGCGCCAGCCAGGGCCGCCACCGCGGTGGCGCTCCGCAGGCCGCCAGCGGCCAGATCAGGCCCAATACGAACGTCGCGTGTCCGATATTGGATTCCGCCAGGTCAGCGCGGATCGGCTGGTAGAGGACATGCAGCGTCTTGTAGATCGCCCCGCGCGTCGCCGCTTCCTCCAGCAGGATCAGGCCGAACAGAGCGCAGCCCCAGGCCATGATGTGCAGCGCCCGGGCCCGCAGGGCGGGATCGGCGCGCCGCGCCGCCGAGATCGCGCTCCAATAGAGCGGCAGCTCGAAGGCCAGTTTCAGAATGCTGGTGTGTTCCAGGTTGCTGGGCTGATAGGGGCTCCAGGTCGTTGAGACAGCCGCCCAGATCAGCGCCGCGAACAGGAGGATCGCCACCGGCCTGTCCCGGTCGTCAATTCGGGCCGCAGGCAGGCAGAGCAGGCCCACCAGCGACAGCAACGCGGCAAATCCGAGCGGCCACAGATAGCCGATCGGGGGAGCCAGGACCGCCGCCCCGATCAGCACCCGGCCACACCAGATCCCCAGCGGATCGCGCGGCAGAACAGCCGCGCCCGACAACGTCATGCGACCTGACCCAGGCCCATGGGCTGATGCTTCTCGCGCATCGTCACCAGTTCCTCGGCCAGCGTCGGATGCACCGCGCAGGTGGAATCCCACTGGGCCTTGGTGACGCCCATTTTCATGGCGATGGCGGCCATCTGGATCATTTCCGGGGCGTCGGGACCGACCACGTGGCAGCCCACCACCTTGTCGGAGGCGCAATCGACGACCAGCTTCATCAGCGCGCGCTCGTCGGCGCCGGTGAACGTGTATTTCATCGGCCGGAACCGGGCGAGATAGATGTCGACCTTGCCGTACTGCTTGCGCGCGTCGGCCTCGCTCAGCCCCACCGAGCCGATCGGCGGCTGCGAGAAGACCGCCGAGGCCACCATTTCGTGGTCGAACCGGGTGGGCGTGTCGTGGAAGACGCTGCGCGCGAAGGCCTCCCCCTCGCGGATCGCCACCGGGGTCAGGTTGATCCGGTCGGTGACGTCGCCGACGGCCCAGATGTTCTCGACATTGGTGCGGCTGTAGCCATCGACGGCCACGGCGCCCTTGTCGGTCAGGGTCACGCCGGCGGCCTCCAGGCCCAATCCCTCGACATAGGGTTCGCGGCCTATTGCGAACATCACCACGTCGCTCTCGGTCTCGTGGTCGCCCGAGAATTTGCTGACGAAGCCGCCGGCCGATTTTTCGATGGCCGTGTGCTGGGTCCCGAGCAACACCTTGATCCCACGTTTTTCCAGCTCCTCTGTCAGGTGGCTGCGCACGTCGTCGTCGAAACCGCGCAGGATGTTAGGGCCGCGGTGGACCAGCGTCGTCTCGACCCCCAGGCCGTTGAAGATGCCGGCGAACTCAACGGCGATGTAGCCGCCCCCGGCGATGACGATCCGCCTGGGCAACTCGGCCAGCTGGAACGCCTCGTTGGAGGTGATCGCCAGATCGCAACCCGGCAAGCCGCTCGGCCGCCAGGGTCGGCCGCCGGTGGCGATCAGGATCTTGTCGGCCGTCCGCGTCCCCAGGCCGTCAATCGTCACGGTATGGGCGTCGAGCAACCGGGCCTTGCCGTGCGCCAGCTCGGCGCCGGCGTTCTGCAGGTTGCGGACATAGATCCCGGAGAGCCGTGCGATTTCCTTGTCCTTCTCGGCCAGGAACGTCGGCCAGTCGAAGGTCGCCCCCTCGATGGCCCATCCATAGCCTTTGGCTGTCTTGAAATGATGTGCGAATTCCGAGGCGTAGACCATGAACTTCTTCGGCACGCAGCCGCGGATCACGCAGGTGCCGCCGACCCTGTGCTCCTCGGCCACCGCCACCTTGGCGCCCGACATCGCCGCCACACGGGCCGCGCGCACGCCGCCGGAGCCCGCGCCGATGACGAAGAGATCGTAGTCGTAGGTCGCCACGGGGAGGTCCTTCCTCAGGGTTCAATGGTCTTGACGCCGTCGGGACCACCGATCAGCGCCTGGTCGGCCAGGTCCAGGAACAGGCCGTGGTCGACGACCCCGGTGACGCTCTTCAGCGCGAACGCCAGCGCCGCGGGCTCCTCGATCCGCCCACAGGCTGCGTCATAGATCAGGTTGCCGCCGTCGGTTCGCACGGGTTGACCGTCCTTCATCCGCAGGCGGGGCGCCGCACCGATGTCGCATTCGCCCAGCGCGTCGCAGATGCGCAGCGCGGTGATCTTGTGCCCGAACGCCACGACCTCGATGGGCAGGGGGAATTTCCCCAGCATCTGCACGGGCTTGGCGGCGTCAGCTATGACGATGCAGCGACGCGACGCCTCCCACACCAGCTTCTCGCGCAGCAGGGCCGCGCCGGCGCCCTTGATCAGCGAAAGGCCCGGCCCGATCTCGTCGGCGCCGTCCACGGTCAGGTCGATCTCGCGCGTTTCGCCCAGCTCGGCGACCGTCATGCCAAGGCTGGTGGCCAGGTCGGCCGTCGCGATGGAGGTCGCCACGCAGGTGATCTTCAGCCCGCGCGCCGCCAGCGCCTTCACAAACCACACGGCCGTCGAGCCGGTGCCCAACCCCACAACCATGCCGTCCTCGACCAGAAGAGCGGCGGCGTCGCCGGCAGCCCGCTTTTGAGCGTCGATGTCGCTCAATGAAACACCCGCCGCGCGGATGGAGTGCGACAGGAGATCATTTTCGGCCCCCGCTCCGGCCCTGCTTCATCGCCCGGAACCGCGCCGCCCAGGCGGATTTTTCGAGCTGCGCACCGCGTTCCAGGGCCAGCGCGTCCGGCGCAACGTCGCGGGTGATCACCGAGCCGGAGCCGGTGTAGGCTCCCGCCCCGATGGTCACCGGCGCCACCAGCGAACTGTTCGAGCCGATGAAGGCGTTCGGCCCCACATGAGTCTGGTGCTTGTCGAACCCGTCATAGTTGCAGAAGATCGTTCCGGCGCCGATGTTCGCGCCCGCCCCCACCGAACCGTCGCCCAGATAGCTCAGGTGGTTGGCCTTGGCGCCCTTGCCGACGGTGACTTTCTTGACCTCGACGAAGTTGCCAATGTGGGCGGCCTCGCCAATGTCGGCGCCTGGCCGCAGCCGCGCATAGGGCCCGACGATGGCGCCGGCGCGCACCACGCAGCCCTCAAGGTGGCTGAAGGCGCGGATCACGGCGTCGGTGTCCACCGTCACACCCGGTCCGAAGACCACGAATTGCTCGACGGTAGAGCCGGGCGCGATCTGGGTGTCCCAGGCCAAGTGCACGGTCTCCGGGGCGATCATGGCCACACCCTCGGTGAGAAAATGCGCCCGCCGGCGTTGCTGGAAGGCCGCTTCGGCCTGCGCCAGCTGCATCGGCGTGTCGCAGCCCATCACCGCGCTTTCCGGGGCGATGGAGGCCTTGACGCGCGCCTCATCGACGGCCGCCAGGTGGACGATCTCGGTCAGGTAGTACTCGCCCTTGGCGTTGTCGTTGGTCGTCCGATCAAGCCAGCCGAACAACCGATCCTTCTCGGCGCAGAGCATGCCGGCGTAGCAAGCCCTGACCGCCCGCTCCTCCGGCGTCGCCTCCTTGGCCTCGACGATGCGAATCACATGGCCATCAGCACCGCGGATCAGCCGGCCATAAAGCAGCGCGTCGTGCGGCTCGAACCCCAGCAGCGCCAGCGCCACCCCGTCGCGGCGCATGGCGAACAGCGGCTCCAGGTCGTGCGGCGTCAGCAGCGGACAATCGGCATTGGTCACCAGCACGTCGCCGGTGAAGTCCGCCAGCGCCGCGCGCGCCGCCAGCACCGCGTGCCCGGTGCCGAGCGGAGGATCCTGCACCGCCACCGCTCCCTCGCCCAGTCGCTTGGCCACCAGGTCGCGGACCGCGCCGCCACCGGCGCCCACCACCACCACGATCCGATCGCAACCGGTAGCCTCGACGGTGTCGATCACGCGATCCAGCAGCGTCCGGCCGCCGACCTTGTGCAGCACCTTGGGCACGGCGGACTTCATCCGCGTGCCAGCTCCGGCGGCGAGGATTACGGCGGCGCGGGCTGTCATCGTGGGCGTCCCCTGCTGCGAGTCATCGAATGTCGGGCTGAGGCTTACCAAGCCTTGGCGCCGGGCGCGAGAAACAGCTAGCCTCGCAGCGTCTTTGGGGAGTTGTTCATGAAAACGCGCGTCGGCCTTGCCGCCCTCTTTTCCGCCTGCGCGATCGGCGCGGTGAGCACAGCCGTGGCGGCCCCGCCGCCCGCGCCAAAGGACCCCAAGGTTCTGGAGGCCGCTTTCGACGCCCAGATCGATCCCGCCGAGATGGGCGGCTGGCTGAAGCTGCTGGCCGCCGAACCCAACCACGTGGGCTCCAGACACGACAAGACCAATGCCGAATGGATCGCCGCGCAGCTGAAGTCCTGGGGCTGGGACGCCAAGATCGAGACCTTCGAGGTGCTCTACCCCACCCCGCTCAGCGAGACCCTCGAGCTGGTCGGCGGCGCGGGCGCGCCGTTCAAGGCCACGCTCACCGAGCCGCCGGTCCCCGGCGATCCGGCCACCGAGACCAAGGACGCGCTGCCGGCCTATGTGGCCTTTCAGGGCGACGGCGACGTCACCGCACCGCTGGTCTACGTCAACTATGGCATGCCCGCCGACTACGACGCGCTCGAGCGCATGGGCATCTCGGTCAAGGGCAAGATCGCCATCGCCCGGTATGGCGCCGGCTGGCGCGGCCTGAAGCCCAAGCTTGCCCAGGACCACGGGGCGGTCGGTGCGATCATCTATTCTGACCCACGTGACGACGGCTACGCCACCGACGACGTCTATCCCAAGGGCGCCGCGCGGCCGCCGCGCGGGTTCCAGCGCGGCTCGGTAGCCGACATGCCGATCTATCCCGGCGATCCCCTGACCCCTGGCGTCGGCGCGACCAAGGACGCCAAGAGGCTCGACCGCAAGGACGCCCAGACTATCCTGAAGATTCCGACCCTGCCGATCTCCTACGCCGATGCGCAGGTGCTGCTGGCCTCGCTGGACGGTCCGGTGGCGCCGGCCGGCTGGCGCGGGTCGCTGCCGATCACCTATCACGTGGGTCCGGGCGGCGGTCAGGTCCACCTGGCGGTCAAGTCCGACTGGTCGCTGAAGACCATCTATGACGTGGTCGGCACGCTGAAGGGCAAGGAGCAGCCCGACGCGTGGATCATCCGCGGCAACCACCATGACGGCTGGGTGATGGGTGCGTCGGACCCGCTGTCGGGCCAGATCGCCCTTCTGGCCGAGGCCAAGGCGTTCGGGATCCTGATGAAGAGCGGCTGGCGGCCAAAGCGCACCATCGTCTACGCCAGCTGGGACGCCGAGGAGCCGATGCTGCTGGGCTCCACGGAATGGGCCGAGACCCACGCCGCCGAGCTGAAGGCCAAGGGCGTCGTCTACATCAACTCCGACGGCAACGGCCGCGGCTTCCTCGGCGCTGCCGGCAGCCACGCCTTCCAGCATTTCGTGGGACAGGTGGCCGCCGATGTGAAGGACCCGCAGACCGGGGTCTCGGTCGGGGAGCGGCTGCGGGCGCGCCTGGCGGTGGCCGCGGCCGAGCCTGGCGCCACCGAAGCGGCCAAGGCGGCCGGCAAGATAGCCTCGGACCCCGCCAAGGACCTGCCGATCAATCCGCTGGGCTCCGGCTCGGACTATTCGGCCTTCCTCCAGCACCTGGGGCTGGCCTCCATCGACATCGGCTATGGCGGCGAGGGCGTCAGCGACGGGGTCTATCACTCGCTCTACGACGACTATGAGCATCACAGCCGTTTCGTCGATCCGGGCTTCGCCTATGACGCGGTGCTGGCCAAGACCGTGGGGCGCATCGTCCTGCGGATGGCCGACGCCGAGCTGCCCCTGCAACGCTATGGAGACTTCGCCGAGACCGTCGGTCGCTATCTCGACGAGGTGAAGAAGCTGGACGGGACCACCCGCGACGAGGCCAGAGCCCAGGCCCGCCTGCTCGCGTCCGGCGCCTATGGGCTGGCCGCGGACCCGACGCTGGGCCATGCCCCGCCGATCGCGCTGGCGCAGTCGCCCCCCCTGGATTTCGCCGCCCTGGAGGCCGTCGTGGCCAGGCTGAAGACCAGCGCGACCGCCTTCGACACCGCCCTGGCCGCCAAGGGCGCCGGGCTCAGCAAGGCTCAGAAGACCAGGCTCGACGCCGTCATCCGGCCGCTGGAACAGAGCCTGCTGCGCGAGGAGGGCCTGCCCGGCCGCCCCTGGTACATGAACATGGTCTATGCCCCCGGCCGCTTCACCGGCTATGGCGCCAAGACCTTGCCGGGGGTGCGTGAAGCGATCGAGGAGCGGCGCTTCGACGACGCGCAGAAATACGTCGGGCTCACCGGCCTGGCGCTCGGCGCCTACGCCAGCCACCTCGACGCCGCCACCGCGATCATCAATGGCGGCTAGTCTTGGACTTGCCGGCGCGGTCATCGCCTTCGACCTCGACGGCACCCTGGTCGACACCGCCCCGGACCTGATCGCCACGCTGAACGTGCTTCTGGCCCAGGAGGGCCTGGCGCCGCGTCCGCTGGACGAAGGCCGCCCGTTCATCGGACGCGGCGCGAAGTGGATGATCGAGCGCGGCTTCCAGGCGGCCGGCGCGCCACTGGCGCCGGATCGGGTGCAGCCGTTGTTCGACCGCTTCCTGGTCCACTACCGCGCCCACATCGCCGACGAGAGCCGGCCGTACCCGGGCTGCGTCGCAGCGTTGGAAATGCTCCGGAGCCAGGGCGCGCGCCTGGCGGTCTGCACCAACAAGCAGACCGGCCTGTCCACCGTCCTGCTCGACGCGCTGGACATGTCGCGCCTGTTCGACGCGGTGATCGGCGCCGACGCCGCCCCGGCGCCGAAGCCCGACCGCCGCCACCTGGAAACCGCCATCGCCGCGGCCGGCGGAACCCCGGGTCGCGCCATCCTGGTCGGTGACGCCGCCACCGACGCCGGTGCGGCGCGCGCCGCGGGCGTCCCGCTGATCCTGGTGAGCTTCGGCTACACCGAAATCCCGGTCCGCGATCTGGCCCCCGACATCCTGATCGACCGCTTCGACCAGCTGCCCGACGCCTGCACGCGCCTGCTGGGCGCTTGAAAGCGACAAGGCGCCGGGCTATAGGCCCCATCCTTCGCGACCGGCGCTCAGCGCCTCGCGCGAGAGGATGCGTAGCTCAGCGGGAGAGCACCTCGTTCACACCGAGGGGGTCACAGGTTCAATCCCTGTCGCATCCACCATCACCCTGCTGAGCGGCGCCGGCAGCGATAATTGTATGCATAAAAACCTTGAACCCATAGATTGTTGTGCGTACAAATAAGGCATGGAGATCGAATTCGACAGCAAGATAAGCGAGGCGAATGCGGCGAGCCGCGGCCTTCCATTCGGGTTGGCGGCCGAGTTCGATTGGATCACGGCCCTGGGGGTCGCCGATATACGCGCCACGCCTATCCGGAACCTCGGTTCCTGGCCCACGGCCTGATCGCCGATCGCCTGCACGCGGTCTTCTTCACGCCGACGGTCGAGGGCGTTCGCGCGATCCGTTTCCGCAAGGCCAATGCACGGGAGATCCGGGAATATGTCCAAGCCAGATCCTGAAATGATCGATGACGAAAATCTGGAATGGACGGACGAGATGTTCGCCCGCGCGCGCCCGGCGGCCGAGATCATGGGCGCGGCGTTCATGGAGATGGCCCGCAGGCCGGGGCGGCCGAAGGTCGTGGCGCCGAAGGAGCCGGTGACCCTCCGGTTTGACGCCGCGGTTGCACGGCATCTGCGCGCCAGCGGCAAGGGCTGGCAGACGCGGGTCAACGACGCGCTGGCGCGGCTGATCTCCGAGGGCGCGCTCTAACGGCGCGTCAGTCCCTGCTGCGCCATGCGCCATTTGAGCTGATCGAACCGGTCCTGGCCGAAGAAGGCCTCGCCATTGAACACCGTCATCGGCACGCCCCAGTGGCCGGCGGCCCGCTGGGCGAGCTGGTTTTCCTCGACGACCGCGATGAAAGGGGCCGGATCGGCATCGACCGCGGCGGCCATCTCGGCGAAGTCCAGGCCGGCGCGCTCGGCGGCCTGGGCCAGGTGGTCGCCCTCATGCCAGTTGTCGGTGGCCCCGCCCCAGATGATCTTGCTGACCTCCTCCAGGAACGGAACCCCCCTGCCCCGCTGCGCCGCAGCCACGCCCAGGTGGGTGAGGCGGTGAATGTGAGGCTGCTTCATGCGGTAACCCTCGTCGGGCGAACGCTGCACCGGGTCGGGCCTCGGCCAGCGGAACGGCAGGCCCAGGAAGGCCGCCTCGCGGAACACGTCGGTCATGAAATAGGAGAGCCAGAGCGAGTCCTGCTGCTCGAAGAACTCCGGGGTGCGCACCGCCAGCGGATAGACCGGCTTCACCTGGCAGGCGACGTCATCCTCGCGTTCCAGCGCCGCCAGCCTGGGCATGACCATGTAGGAATAGGGTGAACGGAAGGACCAGTAGAGGTCGAAGCTGAGCGTCATCGGCGCCCCCGCGAGCCATTTCCTGGCGCGACTGAACCTGTACCATAGGCCGCTCGGACGCGAATGTGGGAGACGGCATGAACTGGCGAAGTCTCGGCATGGCGGCGGCGATCCTGGCGCTGTGGGTTGCGCCGGCGGCGGCCCAGGCGCCCCCAGTGCCCGACGGCCTGAAGGTGATCTTCTGCGGCACCTCGGGCCCCCTGCCGATCCCGGGCCGGGCCAAGGCCTGCGTGGCGATCCAGGCCGGTGGCTCGCTCTACCTCGTCGACGTCGGGCCGGAGTCCACAAAGAACCTGATGCTCTGGCGGCTGCCGCTGGCCACCGCCAAGGCAGTGTTCATCACGCACCTGCATTCCGATCACATCGGCGATCTCGGCGAGTTCAACATGCAAAGCTGGGTCGCCGGGCGGCCCGCGCCATTGGCCGTGGTCGGGCCGCCAGGCGTCGAGAAACTCGCCCAGGGGTTCAACCTGGCCTACGAGAACGACCACGGGTTCCGAAAGGCCCACCATGAGCACGGCGGCTTCACCTTTCCGATTCCCGCGGGCTTGCTGAGGGCCCAGGTCGTCCAGTCGCCGAAGGTGGGCGCATCGGGGGCGGCCACCGCCACCGTCTGGCGCGACGGCCCGCTCACCGTCACCGCCATCGTCGTGGCCCACGATCCGATCAAGCCGGCCTTCGCCTATCGCTTCGACTACAAGGGCCGCTCCGTGGTGGTCAGCGGCGACACCCGCAAATGGCCGCCGCTGGCGATCGCCGCCAAGGGCGCCGACGTGCTGATCCACGAAGCGCAGAACAGCGACATGACCCGGATGATGGTTCAGGGCCTGACCACGATGGGCAACGCGCGGGCCGCGTCGATGATGACCGACACCTTGAGCTACCACACTACCCCGGTGGAGGCGGCTGACATCGCGCGGATGGCCGGGGTGAAGGCGCTGGTGCTCTATCACCTGACCCAGTCGGGCCTGCCGTTCTATACGCCGCAGGGCTTTACCAGGGGCATGGAAGTGGGCGCTCAGCTCGACTGGCGGCTGTCGAAGGACGGGATGACCATCGACCTGCCGGCCGGCGGCGGCGAAATCCGCTTCGGCCAGTTCTGAGCGACGGTCTCAGCGCGCGGCGAGGTTCATCGGCGGCTGGTGTTCCTCGATCAGATCGACCCGCTCGGCCTCGCGCACGGCGCGAGTGACGTTGAGCCGGGTCAGCACCGCGGCGTCGGCATAGGCGCCGCGGGCTTTTTCCAGGGCCTGGCGCCAAACCTGGTTGGCCAGGTTGTCGGTTTCGCCGGCGAAGATCACCGTCGCGCCCTCCTTGGTCAGCCTGGCGATGACGAAATTGGCGCCCGCTGGCGGCAGGAAACGCTCCTCCTCCAGGGCCGAATAGCGGTAGCGGGCGCCGGACTTTCCGGCGAGCTCGAATTGGCGGCTCACAACACTCTCCACCGGGGGACGACGCGAACTGGGTCCTGAGGCCGGACCGGGGCTCATGCTTACCCGGGGGACTTGGGCCAAAAGTGGGCTCAGCTTGACCATGGAGACGGCTTTCATGCGATGCGACCCGCTCGTTCGCGCTTCGGAAAAGCGACAGGCAGGCCCTGGGGGGAACAACCGGCGCCGTAAGACGTTCGAGCCCTGCGCCGCCTCTGTTAGGGTCATATCCGACCCGGGAGCGCGACTCGAAATCCAGTCGCCCCTGTCATCGGAGCCCGCGAGACTGTCCTTGATGGAGAAACCTGCGGAATTCAGCGTGCGAAGCGCGGCGGAGAGCCCCGATGTCCAGCTCGTGGGAGACTGGACCGCCAGCAGTCTTGGCGACGCGCCGGCGCGCCTGGCGGCGGCGCTGCGGGGCCAATCCGACCTGGCCATCGACATCCGCGAGGTGCGTCGCCTCGACACCGCCGGCGCCTACGGACTGATCCGCGCGATCGGCGCCGGTTTCGATCCCGCCCAGGTCAAGGGGCGCCCGGAAAGCCTGCGGCTGCTGCAGCTTGTCGCCGCCGCCGTCCATGCCGCGCCGGTCGCCCCGGTCGTCTCCAAGGGGTTTCGCGAGCTGACCGTGCGGATCGGCAAGGGCGTGATGAACCTCGGCCACGAGTTCCTCGACACCATGGCCTTCCTCGGCCACCTGCTGGTGGCTGCGGCCCGATCTTCGGTCTTTCTGGTGACCAATCCCCGGCGTATCCGCTGGGCGGCGATCTTCTCGCTGGCCGAGCGCGCAGGGCTCGACGCGATCCCGATCGTCGCCGTCACCTCGTTTTTCATCGGCGCCGTCGTGGGCCTGCTGGGCGCCAATATGCTTCGCCAGTTCGGCGCCGAAGTGTTCGCCGTCGAGCTGATCGGCATCGCCGTGCTGCGCGAGTTCAACATCATTATCACCGCCATCCTGCTGGCGGGCCGCTCGGCCTCCAGCTTCGCCGCCGAGCTCGGCTCGATGAAGATGAACCAGGAGATCGACGCCATGAAGGTGATGGGCGTCGATCCCTTCGAGGCGCTGGTGCTACCGCGCTTCATCGCGCTCCTGGCGACGATCCCGCTGTTGACCTTCGTCGCGACCCTGGCGGGCCTGTTCGGCGGGATGATCGTGGTCTGGACGGTGCTCGACCTTGGTCCCGCGTTCTTCCTGCAACGCATCGTCGACAATGTCGGGGCGACGCACTTCTGGATCGGCATGTCCAAGGCCCCGGTGATGGCCGCGGTGATCGCCGGCATCGGCTGCCGTCAGGGCCTGGAGGTCGGCGGCGACGTGGAATCGCTCGGTCGGCGGGTGACGGCGGCGGTGGTGCACGCCATCTTCGCGATCATCATGATCGATGCGGCCTTCGCGCTGCTCTACATGCACCTGAACATATGACCGACACCCTCGCCAATCCCGACCGCGCCGACGACGAGCTGCTCGATAGCGAGGGGCCGGCGGTCGAGGTGCGCGGTCTGACCTCGACGTTTGGCGATAACGTCATTCACCAGGATCTGGAGATCACCGCCTTGCGTGGTGAGGTGTTGGGGGTGGTCGGTGGATCCGGCTCCGGTAAGTCGGTGCTGCTCAACACCATCATCGGCCTGCGCGAGCCTCAGGCAGGGCAGATCCGGGTCTTCGGACAGGACATCGAACGCGCCTCGCGGCGGCGCTGGCGGGCGATCGAACGCCGGTGGGGGGTGCTGTTCCAGCAAGGCGCACTGTTCTCCAACCTGACCATCCGGGAAAATGTCGCGGCGCCGATGTTCGAGCACACAGGCATGAGCAAACCGCAGGCCTATGACCTCGCCGACCTGAAGATCGCCCTGGTCGGCCTGGGTCCAGAGGCCGGCAGCCTGAAGCCCGCGGAGCTCTCCGGGGGCATGCGCAAGCGGGCGGGCCTGGCGCGCGCCTTGGCCCTCGACCCTGAACTGCTGTTCCTCGACGAGCCCACCGCCGGCCTCGACCCGATCAGCGCCGCGGCCTTCGACGAGCTGATCAAGGACCTGTCGGACAGCCTGGACCTGACGGTCTTCATGATCACCCACGATCTCGACACCCTCTACGAGATCACCGACCGCGTCGCGGTCATCGCCGACCGGAAGGTGGTGGCCACCGCGCCGGTGCGCGAACTCGAACATGCGGACCACCCCTGGATCCGCGAGTATTTCCTGGGTCCGCGCGGCAGAGCCGCCGCCGCGGGCCGGGAGAAGACGGAGGCCTGATGGAAAAGAACGCCAACTATGCCCTGGTGGGCCTCTCCTCGCTGATCCTGTTCGTTGGGCTGGTGATCTTCGTGGTCTGGCTGGCGCGGGTGTCATTCTCCCAGGAATACGACCTCTACGACATCGTCTTCGACGGCCCGGTCCGGGGTCTCAGCCAGGGGGGCGAGGTGCATTTCAACGGTATCAAGGTGGGCGAGGTCGCCAAGATCGCGCTCGACCGAACCAACCCCAGCCGGGTGATCGCCCGGGCGCGGGTGACCTCCGACGTGCCGATCCGCATCGACAGCTTCGCCACCCTGGAACCGCAGGGAATCACCGGCGTCAACTACGTCCAGATCACTGCCGGCACAGCCTCAAAACCGCTGCTGAAGGTGGCCGAGAAGGCGCAGTGCGAGGCCAGAGGCATGAGCCCCTGCATTCCGATCCTGAAGAGCCAGCGCAGTGCGCTATCGGACCTGCTGGAGGGCGGCGGCACCGTGCTGACCCGGACCATCGAGGCGCTGGACCGGGTCAATCGCGTGCTGTCCGACCAGAATATCAAGACCTTCTCGGCGACGCTGTCGGACGCCCAGGCAGTCTCGGCGGAGCTTCGGGAGCGCAAGGAAATTGTCGGTGACGCCCAGAAACTGATCCAGGATATCGACGCCGCCACCGAGCATGCCGACGGAATTCTGCTGGCGACCCGCCAGCTGGTCGACGGGGACGGCAAGCGCGGTGTCAAGAACATCGCCGACGCCGCCGAGGAGGCCAAGGGCGCCACCAAGGACCTGCGCGCCATGGTCGACAAACTTCAGGGCCCCACCGCCGACTTCGCCACCAATGGCCTGCCGCAGATCACCGCCGCCGTCGTCGAACTGCAGAGCGCGGCGCAGTCGCTTCAACGGCTGGTCAACGAAATCCAGCGAAGCCCAACGGGGGTGCTCGGCAAGGCCCCCGCCGAAGAATTGAAGGTCAAGCCATGATCCGTTCCCCGCGGCGCCTGGCGCCAATCATCCGGATCGTCGGAATCGGAACCATCGTCGTGGCGCTCAGCGGCTGCATCTCGCTGTTGCCCAAGAGCAAGCCGGTGCAACTCTACCGCTTCGCGCCGGCGGGCGCTGAAAAGGCCGACCTCCCGCGACCGAACGCCATCGCGGTGTTCCGCACCAACGGCAGCTTCCAGAGCGAGGCGGCCGACGATCGCATCCTGACCGTCAGCGGGGGCAAGGCGGCCTATGTGGGACAGAGCCGCTGGGTCGCGCCGGCCGAACTGTTGTTCGACGAGGCGGTGGGTCAGGCGTTCGACGCCAGCGCCGTGCGGCTGATCGCGCGTGGACAGCAGGGCCGGTTCGCCTATGCGCTGAGGCTCGACGTGCGCAATTTCGAGACCCGCTATGACGCCGGGTCCAGGGCCGCACCGACCGTCGTCGTGCGGCTGCACGCCGCGCTGACCCGCTCCGACCAGACCCGTGTCGGGGAACAGGACTTCGAAGCCAGGGTCCGCGCGGGCGACAATCGCGTGGGCGAAATCGTCGGCGCCTACAACAAGGCGGTCGGCGAGGTGATCGGCAAGCTGATCGCCTGGACCGAGGCCAACGCGACCTAAGCTGTCGCGATCCCCGCCAGTCGCCGGGCGGCCGTTACGGTGTTCTGCAGCAGCACCGCCACGGTCATCAGGCCGACGCCGCCGGGCGCGGGGGTGATCCATCCGGCGACCTGGCTGACGGCCTTGAAGTCGACATCGCCCACTACCTTGGTCCGCCCGGCCGCCGCCTTCGCCGGGTCATCGAAGGGCACCCGGTTGATGCCGACATCGATAACCGCGGCGCCCGGCTTGACCCAATCCGCCTTGATCATTCGCGGGCGACCGACCGCGGCCACCAGTATATCGGCCTCGCGGCAGACGGCGGGCAGGTCACGGGTCCGCGAATGGGCGATGGTCACCGTGCAATCGGCCTGCAGCAGCAACTGCGCCACCGGCCGACCCACCAGAACCGAGCGGCCCACCACCACAGCGCGCAGGCCCGTGAGGTCGCCGAGGGTTTCCCGCAGCAGAATCATGCAGCCCAGTGGCGTGCAGGGCGTCAGTGCGGGCAGGCCGCTGGCCAGCCGTCCGGCGTTGACCACATGCAGGCCATCGACATCCTTGTCCGGGCTGATCGCCGCCAGCACGGCGTGCTCGTCCAGTGACTTCGGCAGGGGCAGCTGAACCAGGATGCCGTGGATCGTCGGGTCGTCGTTCAACGCGCCGACCAGCCTTAGCAGGTCATGCTGCGTCGTATCGGCCGGCAACCGGTGGGTCACCGAGTGCATGCCGACGGCGAGCGAGTGCTCACCCTTGGAGCGGACGTAGATTTCGCTGGCCGGGTCCTCGCCCACCAGCACCACCGCCAGGCCCGGCTGCAAGCCATGCTCGGCCTTCAGCATCGCCACCTCGTCGGCCACCTGGGCGCGCAGCCGCTCAGCGTAAAGCTTGCCATCGATCAGCTTGGCGGAAGACTCAGGCAAGGGCGTGCTCCGGAAACAGTCGCCCCGACTAGCCGTTCACGCGGTGCGGCGCAAATCCCGCGCAGGCCCGCCGCTCAATCCACGCCGTAGAGCACCACATAGGGGTCGGTCTCGCCGGAGAGCACGTCGGCCAGTGGAATCGGGCGCCAGCCGATGGTCTGGGTGTCGCTCGCATGCCAGGCCAGTACGATCAGATCGCGCAGCTCCGCCGCGCCCGCCGCGAGCCGCTCGGTAGCGAAGGCTGCGCCCCGTGGGTCACCGACCTTCAGACCGCCGGCCTTTTCCAGCTGATACAGGGGAATCACCAGCGCGCCGGTGGCGGCCAGATAGTCGGCGGTGCGCTGTTCGATCGTGCCGCCCAGGGCGCGCGGCGGCGGCATCCTCAGCGCCACCCCCGCCGCGTCGACAGCCCTGCGGACGAGTTCGCTCTCGAAAAGGCTATGGATCCTGGCGGTCGTGTAGCCATCCGGATTGGGGAAATCGCCCCAGCCGTTGTAGTGGATGGACACATGCAGCGGCTGGCTGCCGTCGCCGACGAAATGGGACAGCTCGCCCAGAGTCACCAGCAGTTGCGCTTCGCGACGGCGGCGATCGGCGGTGAACCAGCCCCGATGGGCCGCCCAGGCGGGATGTCTTTCGGCAAACCTCAGCGCGCGCCACATGGCGAAGTCACGGGTCAGCTGCTGGTAGCGGTCGATGATGGCGTAGGGCAGCACACCCGCCTTCCACTCATCCTGACCGACCGCGCGCATCGCGGTGTCGTACGCCGCCCGCGTCGCCGGCAGGGCGGCAAGCCTGGGGCCCCCAAGGATTGACCCGTCGTCGCTGAGATCGACGAAGTGCTCGGGATCGTGATCGGCGTCGTGGAGGCGACCCGCGCCCTTCCAGCGGTCGGGCTCGCGGGACAGCTCGCCGAGGTCCACGATGGCCCGGGGCGTCCGCAGGAAGGCGGGCAAGTCCGCCGGCAGGGCGCGCAGGGCCGCCTCCCCTATCATCCGATGGCCGCTGGCGCCCCACGCCAGGGCTGGATCGGGGTCGGTCATCGCAAGGGTGGCGATCGCTGCGAGGAAGGCAATGCGTCTCATGGCTTCGGTCTGTCGGCTCGCCGCGCCGAAGGCAAGGGGCTCAGGCGGTGATCTTCAGCGCCCGTTCGACGCGGCCGATCCAGGCGCGCACCCGCGGATATGCCCCAAGATCGAAGCCGCCTTCATCGGCGACGCGGGTGTAGGCGACCAGCGCGACGTCGGCGAGGCTGAGGATCTGCCCCACCAGAAATGGCGCGGCGGCAAGGCCGTCCTCCAGCCTCTGCAAGGCCGCCTTACCGCGCTCGACGATCCGCGGTTCCAGGTCGCCCACCGCCTTGCCCAGGTAGCGGAGTTGGAAGCGGGCGACCGCCACATAGGGTTCGTGGCTGTACTGTTCCCAGAACATCCATTCCAGCATCCGCGCGCGGTCGTAGGCGTCCCGCGGTATCAGCGCCGACCCCTGCGCCAGGTACAGGATAATCGCGTTCGACTGCGCCAGGGGTCGACCGTCATCGAGCACCAGGGCCGGGACCTGACCTGCCGGATTGATCGCCAGATAGGCTGGCGTGCGGCTCTGCCCCGCCATGATGTCGGTCTCGATCCAGTCGTAGGAAAGCCCGAGCGAATCGGCGACCCATTTCACCTTCAGGCAGTTGCCGGAGATCGAATCCCCATAGATTTTCATGGCGCAATTCCGGTGACGCTTGACGACTCTAAGCTCGGAAATGCCCTGGGGGCGCAAGCCAAGCTCTCTGCCAGGCCCTGTCAGAAAACCTCATGGGCCGCGGCGCCTCACCGCGCGCGGGGTTGGCGCCCTGGCAGAGTCCCGGTAAGAGTCCGGCCGCACCAGTTCAACGACGAAGGAGGACGCCGTCCATGCGACGCCGCCTCGCCGCCCTGGCAACCCTGTCCCTGATCCTCGCCAGTTCCGGCGCGCAAGCCGCGTCCGGAGACCCCGTGGGCGACCTGATCATGTCGGTCATCACCGGCGTTCTGCCGGCCGGTCCCGGCTGGAACCTGAAGGCCACGCTCTATCATGCCGGGGCCAAGGGCGTTGGCGCTCTGGACTCCCTCGGCTGCCGGGTGGTGGCCATGCGCACCGTCGCCATCGACAGCCGGCTGATCCCCAAGCGCAGCGTGCTGTTCATCAAGGAGACCGTCGGCCTGGCCATGCCGGATGGCACCGCCCACGACGGCTACTGGTACGCCTCGGACACGGGCGGCGCGATCAAGGGCCAGCGGATCGACCTCTACACCGGCAAGGGCGCCCGTTCGATGGGCCAGGTCCGGACGCTAAACCTCGCCAGCCTGTCGGCGATCAAGGTCGGCGACTTCAAGGGCTGCCCGCCCGGTTAGATCCCGGACGACGCCCCGAAAATCCTCCCAGACGGCTCACCGCCTTGCCCGGCGAACCTCAACCTGTCTGGAGACCGCAATGATCCATAAGCCAAATTTCTTCGTCTTCACCGGCGGGCCAGGAGTCGGCAAGACAACCCTGATCCGCCATCTGCAGGCGCTTGGCGAGAAGGTCGTGGAAGAGACCCACCGAGCGGTGATCGCCGAGCAGGTGGCCGCCGGCAGCCGCGCTGTGCCGTGGGATGACTTCGCGGCCTGCTGTGCGCTCTGCGTGGCGCGCGACATCGAGAAGTTTGACGCGCGCGCAGGCGAAACGTCCCGCATCTTCTTCGATCGAGGCATCCTCGACGGCTTCGACCCACGATGGACACCGCCGCCGGACCTGCTCGCGGCCGCCCGCGCCCGCCGCTACAACCGGCGGCTCTTCGTGTTCCCGCCCTGGCGGGAGATCTACGAAACGGACACCGAGCGGCGGCAGGACTGGGACGAGGCCGTGGCGACCTTCCCGCGTATCCTGCGGGTGGCCGGGGGCTTCGGCTACGAGCCCATCGTCGTGCCCAAGGCCGACGTCGCGACGCGGGCGGCCTTCGTGCTTGACCACGCAAGCTAGACGTCACCGACCCGGTTCGCATCCCTATCGCGTCTCGCGCGTTATGTTGCCCTCAGATACATCTCAGACACAGATCGGATCGAAACCATGCGCAAGACTTTCGCGATCGCCGCCCTCGCGGCTGCCCTCGCCGGCCCGCTCGCCTTTAGCTCAACGGACGCCTACGCCTCCTGCCAGGGACGCAAGAACACCGGCACGGTGATCGGCGGGGTCGGCGGGGCTCTGCTTGGCAACTCTATTTCCAAGGGCGGCGGCGGCGCAGTCATCGGCGGCCTGGGTG
>NZ_JANMBF010000109.1:0-9135 GCF_031360265.1 Phenylobacterium sp. | reverse complement strand
GATTCCGACGAGCGCGAACGCGACCGCGAGACCGAACGCGCCAGCCTGCCGATCCTGCTGCGCGCGCTGGAAGGCGTGGTCGCCGACGCCGCGGCCCTGCCGGACCCGAAGCCGGCGGAACTCCTCACCCTGCGCGAACTGATCGCCCACGCGAAAGCCGAGCCCGGCGCCTCAAGCTCACCCCAGAATCTACGCGCCCGGCTGACCGGGTCGATCGCCGCCACGGCGCCTCCGCCGCGAAGTCCGGCGTCCAATGTCGGCCAGGTGCTGGCCGCGCGCCGCGCCACCGGCCCGCCGCGCCGCTGAGCCTGACCCAAAATTCCGCCAATCCGCGCGAAAGCGTCTTCGCGGGGATGAGCAGGCTATGGGGTGACGGACTTTAGCCGCCGGTCGAGACCGCAGGTTCGGCGATCTCATAAACCTCAACCCTGTCGGGATAGAACGACAGCAGATCCTTGATGCCGGCCATGGCGGGGTAGGGCTGTTCGTAGGTCCAGACCGCGCTTTCCGACATCCGGCCGTTGGCGCGCACGGTGTAGTAGGCCGCGTCGCCCTTGTAGGGGCAGTGGGTGGTCGCTTCGCTCCGCGTCAAATGCCGCATGGCGACGTCGGCGCGGGGAAAATAGACCCGGGGCGGGTAGCCCGCCTCTCGCAGGATGACGGCGGCGGCGCTGTCGGCGATCACCTCGCCGGCGAACCGGGCGCGCCAGCGATTGGCCGCCGGTTCCAGTGTGATCGGATGGTCCGGGCCGGGCGTCTTCATCACAGGCTCTCCGTCGCGCGCGAAGGGCCCCAGCCGAGCGCGGGGTCCGAGATGGCCCTACATGGGTCGCCCGATCGCTTGTGCTCAGGGGGGGCGCGTGATTTTCTCCGGGCAAACGCGCCGCGGCCGGGAAGCGCCTTCCCGCTGACGCGCGTCGCCCCAGGATTTGGAACCGCGTCCCTATGAACCTCATCGTGCTTCTCGGTCTCGTCGTGACGCTGGCGACGGGCATTCCGGTGATGCTGCAACTGCGCAAGAGCCACCCGCGCGGGCTGGTCATCCTGTTCTTCACCGAGATGTGGGAGCGGTTCTCCTACTACGGGATGCGCGGCATCCTGATTTTCTATCTGACCCAGCACCTGTTGTTCGACGACAAGACGGCGGGCGCGCAATACGGCTCCTATACATCTCTGGTCTATCTGCTGCCGCTGCTGGGCGGGATCGTCGCCGACCGCTGGCTGGGCACCCGCAAGGCCGTGGCCTTCGGCGCCCTGCTGCTGGTGGCCGGGCATCTGACCATGGCCATCGAGGGAACCCCGGCGCGGCAGACCCTGCACTATGCCGGCGCCAGCTATGCGGTGGCCGCGCAGGGACGCATGGAAAGCCGCCAGGTGCGCCTGATGGTGGCCGGCCAGCCCTATGCCTTCGGTCCCGCGGCCGACGGCGGCCTGGCGATCAAGGATCTGCCCGCCGGCTCGCCCCTGCCGTCCGAACTGCCCAAGGGCGCCTACGAAATGACCGCCAAGGTCGATCCGTTCGGCAAGATGGCGTTCTATATCGCCGTGAGCCTGATCATCATGGGCGTCGGGTTCCTGAAGCCCAACATCTCGACCATCGTCGGACAGCTCTATCCGCAAGGCGATCCCCGGCGCGATTCGGGCTTCACCCTCTACTACTACGGCATCAATCTGGGAGCCTTCTGGGCCTCGGTCCTGTGCGGGCTGGTCGGCCAGACCGTCGGCTGGTGGGCAGGCTTTGGCCTGGCGGGGATCGGCATGGCGGCCGGCTTCGTGGTGTTCATGCTGGGCCGCGAATATCTGGAGGGGCATGGCGAGCCGCCGGCCCCGGAGGCGCTGAAGCAGACGGTCGTCGGCCCGGTCAACCGCGAGTGGGCGATCTATGCGCTGGGCCTCCTGGGCGTCATCCCGGTCTATTTCCTGGTGCAGGTGAACCGGATCGTGGGCTTTGGCCTCGAGGCCGCGACGGTCGCAGCCATCGCCTTCATCGTCTGGTTCATGGCGGTCAAGTGCAACCCTGTCGAGCGCCAGCGGATGGGCTTGGCGATGGTGTTGATCTTTGGCGCGGTGGTGTTCTTCACGCTGTTCGAACAGGCGGGCACCTCGCTCAACCTGTTCGCCGCGCGCAACGTCGATCTGATGGGCATCTCGGCGGCCCAGACCCAGTCGTTCAACGCCGGCTTCATCCTGATCTTCGCCCCGATCTTCGCGGCGCTCTGGGCCTGGCTGGCGGCGCGCGGCCGCGATCCGGATCCGACGCTGAAGTTCGGTCTTGGCCTGATCCAGGTGGGCCTCGGTTTCCTGGTGGTGGTCTGGGCGCAGGGCATGGCCGACGCCCAGTTCCGCATGCCGCTCTTCCTGCTGGGCCTGCTCTATCTGCTGCACACCTCGGGCGAGCTGTTCCTGTCGCCGGTGGGGCTGTCGGAGATCACCAAGCTGTCGGTGAAATCCATCGTCTCGTTCATGATGGCGGTGTGGTTCCTGGCCTCCTCCATCGCCCAGTTCGTCGGCGGCAAGATCGCCGGTCTGATGGGAACCGAGACCGTGGGGGGACAGGTGCTCGACGCCCACGCGGCGTTGAAGACCTCGCTGGACGGCTTCAACAAGCTGGGCTGGGCCGGGGTGGGATGCGGGGTGGTGTTCATCGCCCTCAGTTTCCTGATCAAGGCCTGGGCGAATGGCGCCAACGACGCCTCGGGTCACGCGCAGCCGGCGGAATAGCGCCTACGCGCCGAAGGTCTTGCGGACCCGGATGTAGAAGATCCGCCCGAACTGGATGTCGCGATCATCGACCAGGGCCACGCGATCGAGGCTGCGGGGCCCGTCGTAGACCGTGCGCGTGTTGCGGAACCCGCGCTCCGTGGCGTTCTGCACCTCGATGCGCAGCTGAAGATCAGGCCGGGGTTTCCATTCAAAATAGGGGACAACGTAGGTCTTGAGATTCTGGACCTCGATGACGTCGGCCCGATAGTAGGTCTGGCGCCAGGCGCCGAACACATCGACGCCCCAGCTGGCCTGCCAGCGGGGGAGGCCCTGGCTGTAATGCGCCTCCCAGGACAGCGGCCGCAGGCCGGAGATCTCGCGCGCGCGACCCGTCGTGGGGTCGGTCACTTGGCTCACGCGGCGCCTGACAAATCCCTTCAACTGGGCGCCGGCAAGGCCCATTCTGTCGAGCGGCGCGGTCAGCTCGACGGCGTATTCGGTCTTCACGCCCTGGCCGATGTTGGCGGGCGAATCGAAGGTCGAGCCCGGGGAGATCGGCGCCCGGTCAATGGCGTCGGTGAGGCTGGAGTGGCGCACCGAAACGACCACCGACCCGGAGCCCCAGAAGCGACGCTCGATGGCGGCTTCGCTGACCCAGGCCTGCTCGGGATTGAGGTTTGGATTGCCGGCGGTGACCGTCGAGGTGCTCAGCGACGACTTGGCTACGAAGTCGTCGAAGTTCAGCTGACCGATCTCGCGTTCCAGGCTCAGGCGGACCTGCCACGCCGGGCTCGGCGACCAGCTGGCGGCCAGCCGGGGCTTGGTGAAGGCCAGGCTCTTGGACAGCCGCACATCGCCCTGTGAGGTAAGCGCCGAGCCCTCCTGGCGCAGGGCGGCCTCGAGGGTCAAGGCGTCGGTGGGGCGCCAGACGGCCTTGCCAAAAGCTTCCCAGCGCGTCTCCCGCACCTGGACGTTGGCCGAGGGCAGCACGATCGGCGCACCGTCCCGCGAAAGCCGCGTCCTGGAGTCCAGGTCGTTATAGGCCGTCTCCGCGCCCGCTTCCCACGACAGGCGCTCGCTCTGGCGGAATTTGAGCACGCCGCGAGCGATGGTTTCGGTGGAGTATCGATCGAGGGTGAAGTCGACCCGTCCGCCGGGACTGGCGATGAAGGTGTCGGCAAAGGTCTCGGCCTTGGTGGTGCGCAGGCCGACAAATTCCACGTTGAAGCGACGGCCAAGGTCGCGGCTGAACCGCCCGCCGATCTCGGTGTCCGCCTCGTCGTCACCGATGTGATCGGTGCTGACGGCGAGCGCCGGAAGGCTGAATGTGTCGGTCTCGTCAAAGTCGTAGTTGTTCTGGAAATAGCGGCCATTTGCGCGGAAACGGCCGCCGAGCAGGGGGATCTCGAAGGAGCCCGCCGCCGTCGTCTGCACGCCCGCCCCCGCGGATCTCACCTGGGCGATGGCCAGAGGCTGGCCGAGGGCGTCGGTCTTCACCTCGGGACCGGGGCCGGAGCCGTCGTCGATACCGCGGCCGCTGCGAAGGCTGGCCTCCCAGGTGCGGTCGCCGGAACCGCCCGAAGCTTCAAGTCGAACGGACGGCGCGACGCGGCCGTCATCCTTGACGATCGCGGTCGAAGCCGCGACCAGGCCGCGCACGCCTGCGCCAGCCTTGCGGATGACGTTGGCCAGCACGGCCTTGCCCTGCATATCGATCCCCGGCGCCCCGCCGCGGATGATGTCGATCCGCTCGACCTGACCGGCGGCGATGCGCAGCAGCACCTCGTCGACAGAGTCGGATTTGGAGGCGGGACGCTGGCCGTCGATCAAGACGTTGCCCCCCGCGCCCTCGAATCCGCGAACCGAAGCGCCGGTGTCGAGGGTGAAGCCTGGAACACGATTGATCATGTCGAGCGCCGTCGACGGGTTGGTCGCCGCGAAGAAGGCCGCCGGAAAGGCGGTAACCGCGGATTGAGGGGGCGCGACGGCGGGCAGCGCCGCCGCGGCGGCCTGCGCCAGGACGAACGGGACGATCATGAACGGGAGCTCTCCTGTGCGTACAAATGGCCCGGGTTGCCATCTGAACGCCAATGAATTGCCGGTAATTCGCGGCATATCCGCTGGGGCCGCCGCCGATGACCGTCGTCGCGCGCGGACTTCAGCAGAACGGCTTGGCGATCGACCGGGAACCGAGCCATGACATCATCGCCACGTTCAACCGACCGGATCTCATGCCATGCCGACCTACGCCTTCGTCACCGTCGACGTGTTCACCGACCGCCGGTTCGGCGGCAATCCGCTGGCGGTGTTTCCCGACGCGCGCGGGATGTCGGATGCCGAGATGCAGGCGCTGGCCGCCGAGTTCAACCTGTCGGAGACGACCTTCGTCCTGCCGCCGGCGGACCCGGCCAACACCGCCCGCGTGCGGATCTTCAACCCCACCGCCGAGATGCCGTTCGCCGGTCACCCCAATGTCGGCACGGGCTACGTGCTGGCCAGCCAGGGACGGGATCGGGACGGCGCGCTGGTGTTCGAGGAACTGGCGGGGCTGGTGGAGGTCCGTGTGGCCCGTGACGCGGGCGGCGACCTGACCGGCGCGGTAATCGATGCGCCGCGCGCGCTGGCGCTTGGCCCACAGCTGACGGTGACGCAGGCGGCAGCCTGCGTCGAGCTCCAGCCGGCGGACGTTGTAACCACGGCGCACGCGCCGGTTCAGGCGTCGGTGGGGGTCGATTTCTTCTTCGCCCAGGTCTTGCCGGAGGCTTTGGCGCGAGCCGGCCCCGACCTCGCCGGGTTCCGCCGGGTAGCCGCCGAGACCGGCATCGACAACCAGCGTCTGGCGTTGTTCCTCTACGCCCCCGATCCAGACGGTCGGACCGTGCGGGCGCGGATGTTCGCGCCGCTCCAGGGGACCTACGAGGACGCGGCCACGGGCAGCGCCAGCGCCACCCTGGGCGCCCTGCTGCTCTCGCTGGGGACGCGGGACGCCGCCGAGTTCGAGGTCATCCAGGGCGTCGAAATGGGCCGTCCGAGCCGGCTTCACGTGACGGCCCGGCGAACCGCCGAGGGCGTCCGCGCCTCGGTGGGCGGCGGCTGCGTGCCGGTGATGCGGGGCGAGGTGACCCTCTAGAGACTGGTGCCGCCCACGGTCAGGCCGGTGATCTTCAGCGATGGCTGGCCGACGCCCACCGGCACGCTCTGGCCGGCCTTGCCGCAGACGCCGACGCCGGGGTCGAAGCCGAAGTCGTCGCCGATCATGGTCACCCGGGTCAGCGCCGAGGGGCCGTCGCCGATCAGGGTCGCGCCCTTGACCGGGGCGGTGACCTTGCCGTCTTCGATCAGATAGGCCTCGGTGCACTGGAAGACGAACTTGCCGTTGGTGATGTCCACCTGGCCGCCGCCGAAGTTGGCGCAATAGAGCCCCCGCTTCGTCGAGGCGATCATCGCCTCGCGGGTGTCGGATCCGGCCATCATCGCGGTGTTGGTCATGCGCGGCATGGGCAGGTGGGCGTAGGACTGGCGCCGCCCGTTGCCGGTAGCCTCCAGGCCCATCAGCCGCGCGCTCATCCGGTCGTGCATATAGCCGACCAGGATTCCATCCTCGATCAGGATGGTGCGGCCGGTCGGCGTGCCTTCGTCGTCGACGGTCAGGGAGCCCCGCCGACCCTGGAGCGCGCCGTCGTCGAAGACCGTGACGCCCGGCGCGGCCACCCGTTCGCCGATCCGCCCGGAGAAGGCCGATGTGCCCTTGCGGTTGAAGTCGCCCTCCAGCCCGTGGCCGACAGCCTCGTGCAGCAGCACCCCATTCCAGCCGGGACCCAGCACCACATCCATCTCGCCGGCCGGGCAGGGGACGGCGTCGAGATTGACCAGGGCCTGGCGCAGGGCCTCTTCGACCTGTTCGCGCCAGGCGTCCTGCGTGATCCAGGCCTCGAAGCCGGCCCGGCCGCCGGCGCCGGAATAGCCGCTCTCGCGCCTGCCGTCGCCCTCGACGGTGATCTGCACATTGACCCGCGCCAGCGGGCGGACGTCGCGGATCAGCCGGCCGTCCGCGCGCAGGATCTCGATCGTCCGCCGCTCGCCGGCCAGCGAGGCCATCACCTGGACGACGCGCGGATCGCGCTCGCGCGCCCAGGCGTCGATCTCCTGTAGCAGCGCCACCTTGGCGGCGAAGTCGGGCGACTCCAGCGGGTTCTCGTCGCCGTACAGCCTGGCGTTGGTGGCCCTGGGACCCTCGGCGGCGACGCCGGCGTAGCCGCGCTTGGCCAGCGCCGCCGAGGCGCCGGCGCGGCCGATGGCGGCCTCGGAGATCTCGCTGGCGTGGGCATAGCCCGCCGTCTCGCCTGCCACCACCCGAAGGCCGAACCCCTCGGTGGCGTCGAAGGCGGCCGATTTCAACCGGCCGTCGTCGAACAGGAACGATTCGCTTTCGGAGCGCTCGACGAACAGCTCCCCGTCGTCGGCGCCGGCCAGGGCCTCGCCAAGGATGATTTCAGCGCGCCGGGGATCGACGCCGGCGGAATCGAGGATCGAGGGGGCAGGTGTGTGGGCGTTCATTCGCGGAAGATAGGGGCTGGCCTGCCCGTCGTCACCCTTTCACCGTTCCCGCCATCACGCGCGGGACAAGTCAGCCGAAGCCGGACCCCGGTGCACGGCGAATCCTTCATCGGCGACCCTTGGTAAGAGCGCTGAAATCACAAGCTCTGTGAGTCGATCCGGCGCTATCGGCCTAGCGCCTTGGCAAGCCCAAGGGATGCGCGTATGCACCCGCGATGAAGGGGCAGGCGGCGCCGATGTGTCCGGGTGAGCCCTTCCGTAAAGTCGGCCCTTGAAATCGATGGGATCGTCAGATCCGCGCGATGGACCGGCTAGCCAGACCGAGGGGACATGACGTCTAGGTTTCAGGGTATGCGGGCTTGGGCGACGCCGATGGCCGCCGGTGCGGCGGCGGGACTGGGAACGGCGCTGTGGAGCGCCAAGGCCTTCGCCGAGGAATTGGTGGGTCAGCCCACCGACGGCGCGATCGGCATGCAGCCGGGGGTCACCCCCCTCAAGCACGACGCCATTTTCTTCCACAACGCGATCCTGATGCCGATCATCACGGTCATCACGCTGTTTGTGCTGGCGCTGCTGCTGTGGTGCGTCTTCCGCTTCAACAAGCGGACGAACCCGACGCCGGCGACCTGGAGCCACAACACCAAGATCGAGATCGCCTGGACGCTGATCCCGGTGCTGATCCTGGTGGTGATCGCCGTGTTCTCGTTCAAGCTGCTGTTCGAGTACCACGACATGCCCAAGCCCTACATGACCGTGAAGGCCACCGGCTATCAATGGTACTGGGGCTACGAATATCCCGATCAGAAGATCCCTGAGTTCGTCTCCAACATCCTTCCCGAGGACGAGGCCAAGGCCAAGGGCGTGCCCTACAGACTGGCCGCCACCACCCCGCTGGTGGTGCCGGTGAATCAGGTTGTGCAGGTCTTGGTCACCGGCGCTGACGTGATCCACGCGTTCGCCGTGCCGGCCTTCGGGGTGATCATGGACGCTGTGCCGGGTCGGGTTAACTCGACCTGGTTCAAGGTTGACCGGGTCGGCACCTACTATGGCTCCTGCCGCGAGCTTTGCGGCAGCGACCACGCCTTCATGCCGATCGAGGTCAAGGTTGTGAGCCAGGCCGACTTCAACGCCTGGGTCGCCTCGAACAAAAAGCCCGCCGCCACACCGGCCGCTTCGGCCGCACCCGCCGCCCTCCCCGCGACTCCCGCGGCCGCGGCGCCCACCACCAAGCCCGCGCCCACGGCGCCGGCCACGCACTGATCGAGGACCCGCGTAAGATGGCCCAAGCGCCCGCTCACGATCACAGCCACGACAGCCACGACAGCCACGATCACAAGCCGGGCTTTATCGTCCGCTGGCTGTTCTCGACCAACCACAAGGACATCGGCACCCTCTACATCCTGTTCGCGATCATGGCGGGCCTGGTGGGCGGGGCGCTGTCGGGCCTGATCCGTTGGGAACTCTACGAGCCGGGAATTCAGATTTTCCAGCCGAATTCGCTGATCGCCCAGCTCGGGCTGATCGAGGGCTCGAAGCACGGTTACAACGTCGTGGTCACCGCCCACGCCCTGATCATGATCTTCTTCATGGTCATGCCCGCCATGATCGGCGGGTTCGGCAACTGGTTCGTGCCGCTGATGATCGGCGCGCCGGACATGGCGTTCCCGCGAATGAACAACATCTCGTTCTGGATGCTGATCGCGGCCTTCGTGATGCTGGTTGTCTCGATGATGGTCGATGGCGGGCCGGGCAAGGGCTTCGGCGGCGGCTGGACTATGTATCCGCCTCTATCCACGTCGGGCCACACCGGGCCGGCGATGGACTGCGCGATCCTGGCCATCCACCTGGCGGGCGCCTCGTCGATCCTGGGCGCCA
>NZ_JANMBF010000088.1:0-5713 GCF_031360265.1 Phenylobacterium sp. | reverse complement strand
GGAGAAATACAACGTCAATGGCGGCTCCATCGCCATCGGCCATCCCTTCGGCATGACCGGCGCGCGCCTCGCCGGCCACGTGCTGCAGGAAGGCAAGCGCCGCGGCGCCAAGCATGTCGTGGTCTCCATGTGCATTGGCGGCGGCATGGGCGGCGCGGGGCTGTTCGAAGTCTACTAACCGTCAAGGCCAGTTCAGGCGCCTTTCACCGCTGAACCTCGGCGACCCTTCGGAGATCCCTCCGGAGGGTCGTTCTGTTTTGCCCTGCGCTGGCAATTCCTTAGGCTTTCCGCGCCATGCTGACGGCGTAAACTGAGGAATTCCCATGAAGACCGCGTCCGCATTCAGTGTCCGTCCCGGGGCGGAGGTCGCGGCGAACGAGGCGCTGGACGGGCTGATGTCAAGGCTCGGCGCCACGCCCGACCTGCTGTTCCTCTACGCGACCCAGCATCATGCCGAGCCGGCGCTGCTGGAAGCCATCGGGCGGCGACTGCCCGGCGTCCCGGTGGTCGGCGGAACGTCCTGTGGCGGGGTCATGACCGAAGCCGGATTTCACACCGGACCGGATGGCGCGCTCGGCCTCTTTGGCATCTGCGATCGGGAGGGGTCCTACGGCGTCGGCGCAGCGGAGATCGGCGTGGCGCCGCACGCGGCGGGCGCGGCGGCGATCCAGGCCGCGCTGGCTGCCGCCGGCCGCGATTTCGAGGCGCCCACCCTGGTCTGGTGCTGCCAGCCGCCTGGCCAGGAAGAGGCGGTCCTCGAAGGCATCCAGTCGGTGATCGGCCGGACGACGCCGATCATCGGCGGCAGTTCCGCCGACGAGGCCATCGCCGGCCAGTGGCGGCAGTTCTCGCCACAGGGCGTCACCCCGGACCACGCCGTGGTGGCGGTGCTGTTCCCGACCACGGCCCATGGCGCGGCTTTCCAGAGCGGCTACACCCCGAGCGGACACTCCGGGATCGTCACCCGCGCCGGCGATCGCCAGATCCTCGAAATCGACCATCAGCCGGCCGCCACGCTCTACAGCCGGTGGACCGAGGGTGCGGTCAGCGCGTCGGACCGGGGCATGATCCTGGCCCAGAGCACCGCGACGCCGCTTGGCCGGATCGCCGCCGAAGTCGAGGGGGTGCCGATGTTCGTGTTGTCACATCCCGCGCTGATGGGATCGGACGGCGACGTGTCGCTGTTTACCGACATCGCGGTCGGGGACCGTATCCACCTGATGCGCGGCTCGCCGGACTCGCTGGTCAAGCGGGGAGGCGCCGTGGTGGCCAACGCCTGCGCCACCGGCGGATGGCCCATCGACGCCACGCGCGGCGGCCTGGTGATCTATTGCGGCGGCTGCATGCTGCACGTCCGCGAACGCATGGACGAGGTCGTGCAGGGCGTCCGCGACGCCATCGGCCCGGCGCCCTTCCTCGGGGCTCACACCTTCGGGGAGCAGGGCGCGATCATGGAAAACTGCAACCGCCACGGAAATCTGATGGTTTCCGCCCTCACCTTCGGCTGACACATGCTGGAACGTGAGCAACTCCGCGAGGCTCTGGCCTCGGTCAAGCAGATCGAGGCCGCCCAGGCCCAGCGGTTGCGCGAACAGGATCTGGTGCTGAGCGGCATCGAGGCGCTGCAGGCCGACGACGAACCGGCCGTGCTGCTGACCCGCGCCTTCGACGTGCTGCGCCAGGCGCTGACCTTCGACGTGGCCCTCGTGCTTGAGCCCGGCGGCGGACCGGAGGGCGACGGATTCGTCTGCGGCGCCGCCACCGACCCCGCCGCAGTGGGGGCCTGGTGGCCGGCCGGAGCCTTCTTCAAGCGAGTCGCCGCCGGCCGGCCGGCGGTGGTTCCGAACAACGCGCTGGCTCCGGAGTGGGCCGCCTGCAGGGGCTATCCCCTGCTCGTCGGCGGTGGTCTCTACGCGCCCCTGGCGACGCCCGCCGGCAGCGGTCTGCTGGTCATCTGCACTTCACAGCTCGGCGCCTACTCGGCCAAGGACCTGCTGCTGGTGTCCCGCCTCAGCCTGCTGGTGTCCCAGACCCTGGCCACCGGCCAGAGCCGCCGCCTGACCGAAGTCGCACGATCGGCGGACTACGAACGGCGCGTCGCCGTCGAGGCCAATGAGGCCAAGTCCCGCTTCTTCGCCAACATGAGCCACGAGATTCGCACGCCGCTGAATGGCGTGACCACCGTCGCCGAGTTGCTCAGCCAGACCGCCCTCGATCCCCGGCAGACCGAAATGGTCACGATCATCGTCGATTCCGGCAGGATGCTCGAGCGACTGCTGAACGACGTCCTCGACTTCGCCAAGATCGAGGCCGGGCGGCTGGAGGTCGAACAGGCGCCCTTCGATTTCTCCGAGAGCCTGAAATCGACCTTCGACCTGTTCGCCGCCAAGGCGGATGAACGCGGCCTGGACTTCACGGTCGAGGTGGACCGCTCAGCAGCCGGCAGCTTCGCCGGCGATACGCTGCGGGTCCGTCAGGTGGTCGGCAACCTCCTGAGCAACGCCATCAAATTCACCGACAGAGGCTCGGTCAGGGTCGTGGTCTCCGCCAGCGACATTGCGTCCGGCGCAGAAATCACCGTGCGCGTCTCCGACACCGGGCGGGGACTTTCGGAGAGCCAGGCCCAGCGGCTGTTCACCCGCTTCGAACAGGGCGACGGATCGATCACGCGGCAGTTTGGCGGCACCGGTCTTGGCCTGGCCATCGCCCGCTCGCTGGCCCGGATGATGGGCGGCGACATCACGCTGAGCTCGGAGACCGGCGTGGGCTCGGAATTCGTGTTCCGTTTCCAGGCTCCGCGGGTCGCCGCGGATGAACCGCCGGTGGACGAGGCCATCACCGCCCATCCGGCCCACAGCGGTCCCCGGGTGTTGGTGGCGGAAGACAATCCCAACAACCGCCGCATCGTCGGCATGGTCCTGGAAACCATCGAGGCCCAGGTGGTCTTCGTCGAGAACGGACAGGAGGCGGTGGACGCCTTTGCCCCTGGCCGGTTCGATATCGTGCTGATGGACCTGCAGATGCCGGTCATGGACGGGCTCAGCGCCACGCGGGCCATCCGAGCGTGCGAGCGGCGCCACGCGGCGCCCGCCGCGCCGATCATCGCGTTGTCCGCCAACGCCATGACCCATCACGTGGCCGAGGCCATCGACGCGGGGGCGACAACGCATATCGCCAAGCCGATCAGTCCACAGGCGCTGCTGCGGACGATGCTGGCGCTGTGCGAAGCCGCGGCGGCGCAGGCCGCCGAGGCGACGCCCGCGCCGAGCTTCACGGCAAGCCAATTTCCCTGATAGTGGTCCCTGACCTGGCGCGTCGCGCCCCGCGCCCGCGTTGACACCGGGGGGGGCGCTGCTTAAGTCTCCCGCGCCCTGAAATGAGCGAATTATTCCGGCAGACGAAGGGCTTCGGCCATCGCCCCTCCGAGCCTCGCAGCAAACCGGACTTCCCCCTTGAGCATGTTCCAACGGTTCTTCGGCTCTTCCAACGACCGCAAGGTCAAGGCCATGGCGGCCCGCGTCGCCAAGATCAACGCGCTGGAGCCGGCCATGGTGGCGCTGAGCGACACCCAGTTGCGCGACAAGACCGTCGTGTTCCGCGACCGCCTGGCCAAGGGCGAGACCCTCGACAATCTGCTGGAAGAGGCCTTCGCCGTGGTCCGGGAGGCCGCCAAGCGCACGCTCGGCCAGAGGCACTACGACGTGCAGCTGGTGGGCGGCATGGTGCTGCATCAGGGCGGCATCGCCGAGATGCGCACCGGCGAGGGCAAGACCCTGGTCGCCACCGCGCCGGTCTATCTGAACGCGCTGGCCGGCAAGGGCGTCCATCTGATCACCGTCAACGACTATCTGGCGCAGCGTGACGCCGAGTGGATGGGCCAGGTCTATGAATTCCTCGGCCTGACCGTCGGGACCATCGTCCACGGGCTGTCGCAGGACCAGCGGCAGCGGTCGTACCAGTCCGACATCACCTATGGCACCAACAACGAGTTCGGCTTCGACTACCTGCGCGACAACCTGGTCTATGAGGCCAGCGAAATGGTCCAGCGGGGCCACAACTTCGCGATCGTCGACGAGGTGGACTCGATCCTGATCGACGAGGCGCGCACGCCGCTGATCATTTCCGGTCCGACCGAGGATCGCTCCGAGCTCTACAAGACCATCGACGCTCTGGTGAAGGAGCTGATCAAGGACCCGACCAGCTACGACTTCGACGAGAAGCAGCGGCAGGTGATCCTCACCGAGGAGGGCGCGGAGACCATCGAGGAGACCCTGCTCTCCGGCGGGCACCTGGCCGAGGATTCCGCCGGGCTTTATGACGCCGCCAACGTCTCCATCGTCCACCACGTGAACCAGGCGCTGCGCGCCAACGTCATCTACCAGCGCGAGAAGGACTACATCGTCCGCGCCGGCGAGGTGATGCTGATCGACGAATTCACCGGCCGCATGATGCAGGGCCGCCGGCTGTCGGAGGGCCTGCACCAGGCGATCGAGGCCAAGGAAGCCGTGGTCATCCAGCCCGAGAACCAGACCCTGGCCTCGGTGACCATCCAGAACTATTTCCGCCTCTATTCCAAGCTCTCGGGGATGACCGGCACCGCCGCCACCGAGGCGCAGGAATTCCTCGACATCTACAAGATGGACGTGGCCGAGATCCCCACCAACCGGCCGGTGGTGCGGATCGACGACGACGACGAGGTCTATCGCACCGCCGCCGAGAAGAACGCGGCGATCCTCGGCCTGATCGAGGACTGCTATCGCCGCCGCCAGCCGATCCTGGTGGGCACGGTCTCCATCGAGAAATCAGAGGCGCTGTCGGAGCTCTTGAAGCTCCACAAGTTCGAAATCGACGGCAAGGCGACGACCGGCGTGCCGCACAGCGTGCTGAACGCGCGTTATCACGAGCAGGAAGCCGCCATCGTCGCCGACGCGGGCGTGCCCGGCGCGGTGACCATCGCCACCAACATGGCCGGTCGCGGCACCGACATCCAGCTGGGCGGCAACGTCGACATGAAGGTCGCCAAGTGGCGCGAGGACCAGCGCGCGGCCAATGTCGAGATCACCCCGGAAATGGCGCTGGAGGTCCGCGAACGGATCGAGGGCGAGATCGCCGGCGCCAAACAGGCGGCGCTGGCCGCCGGCGGCCTGTTCGTGCTGGGCACCGAGCGTCACGAGAGTCGGCGCATCGACAACCAGCTGCGCGGCCGCACCGGCCGCCAGGGCGACCCCGGCCATTCGAAGTTCTTCCTGTCCTGCGAGGACGACCTGCTGCGCATCTTCGCCGGTGAGCGTCTCGACGGGATCATGCGCACCTTCGGCGTTCAGGAAGGCGAGGCCATCACCCACAAGTGGCTGAACGGCGCCATCGCCACGGCCCAGAAGCGCGTCGAGCAGCGCAACTACGAAATCCGCAAGAACCTGCTGAAATACGACGACGTCGTGAACGACCAGCGCAAGGCCGTGTTCGAACAGCGCGCCGAGTTCATGGCCTCCACGGACCTGTCCGAAGTGGTGCGCGAGATGCGCCTGGACACCATCGAGGATTTCGTCGCCCGCCACCTGCCGCCCAAGGCCTATGCCGAACAGTGGGACATCGACGGCCTCGACGAGAAGGTGAAGTCGACGCTCGGTCTGGAGCTGCCGCTGCACGACTGGGCCGCCGAGGAAGGCGTGTCGAACGAGGAGGTCGAGGAGCGTATCCAGGAGGCCGCCGA
>NZ_JANMBF010000080.1:0-22299 GCF_031360265.1 Phenylobacterium sp. | reverse complement strand
CCGCACCGTGCGCGTGGTCGGCACCCGCTTTGACGTCCGCCGCCGCGACGGCCAGCTTTCCGTGACGGTCGAGCGCGGCCTGGTTGAGGTGAGCCCGACCAAGGGCTCCGGCGCCACCGGCGCGATCTTCGGGGCTCACGCCTACCGCCTGCATCCCGGCCAGCGTCTTGACCACGCCGAGGGGGCGCCCAGTGTCCAGGTCAGCGCCGCCGATCCCGCCCAGGTCTTCGCCTGGCGCACCGGCCGGCTGATCTACCGCGACCAGCCGCTGGGCGATGTGATCGCCGATCTGAACCAGCAGTTCCCCCGCCAGATGGTGCTCGAGGATGCGGCGCTGGCCAGCACCCGGGTCTCCGGCGTCCTGGTGCTTGACGACCAGGCCGCGGTTATTCGCCGGCTGGCTTTGCTCGCGCCGATCAAGGCGCTACCCTCCGAGCGGGGCGTCTTGCTTCGCGGCGATCCGGCGGCGAAGCCGTGAGGGGGATGATCGGCGATATCCAGGCCAAGGGCCTTCGTTCAGGCGTCCCTGTCGGGATTGGTGCTGCTCGGGCTCGCCGGCCGGGCTGAGGCCGCGGAGGCGCGCAGCCACTTCGAGATTGCTCCAAAGCCCTACGCCGAAGCCTTGATCGACCTGGCCGTGCAGGCCGATGTCTCGCTGCTGGGCGCCTCGGCCTGCGGGGAGGGCGGCAAGACCTCGCTGTCGGGCGCCTATCGGCTCAGTGATGCGCTGGCCCGGTTGCTGGCCGGCGCGCCCTGCGCGTGGCGAATTGTTGACGCCAGGACGGTTCGGGTGACGCCTCTGGCCGCGCCGTCGCGCATCCTGGCGCCCGGCGCGCCACTGGTCACCGAACTGCTGGTCACCGCGCGCAAACGGCCGGAGCGGCTCGACACCCTGCCGGCGGGCGTCAGCGTCATCTCCGGCGATCAGCTGCGCGCCACCGGCGCCGGCGACGCCCGCGACACCGCCGGACAGCTGGTGGGCCTGCTAATGACCAACCTTGGCCCCGGGCGCGACAAGCTGCTGATCCGCGGGCTGTCCGACGGCGCCTTCACCGGCCGCGCGCGCTCGACGGTCTCCACCTACCTCGACGACACGCCGACCAACTACAATGCGCCCGACCCCGACCTCAAACTCGCCGACATCGAACGGGTGGAGACCGTGCGCGGTCCTCAAGGGGCGCTGTATGGCTCCGGCGCCCTGGCCGGCGTCTACCGCATCGTCGCCAACAAGCCCGATCCGGGCCGCTACGCCGGCGGGCTGCAGGCCGTCGTCGCCTCCACGGCGGGGGGCGCGCCGAGCCGGGAGGCTGACGGCTATCTGAACATCCCCCTCGTCAAGGATCGCGCGGCCCTGCGCCTCGTCGGCTACTACGACCTGCAGGGCGGCTATCTCGACAACGTCGCCCTGCGGCTTTCCAACGTCGACAGCACCTCGCGCCAGGGCGGCCGCATCGCCCTGCGAATGACGCTCAACGATCGCTGGACGATTGACGCGGCCGGCGTCGTTCAGCGACTGCGCTCGCAGGATACCCACTACACCACCGTCACAGTCGGTCGCGGCCGGCGCGCCAGCCAGGTTCGCGAAGCCTCGGCCAACGACTTCTCCGAAGCCGCGGTCACTGTGCGTGGAGCGCTGGGCGGCGCCGACCTGGCGGCCACCACCTCCTATGTTCAGCACACCTACGCCAGCCTCTACGACGCCACGGCCGCGGCGGCGGCATTCAGCGAGACGGGCGCCAGTCTGGCCGTCTACTCCGAGACCGCGCACATCCGCCGGCTGGTCCAGGACGTGGTGCTGACCTCCAGCGGCGGCGGGCCGGTCGGCTGGCTGGTCGGCGCCTACGCCTCAAGCTCCGTCGAGCGCACGCCCTCGTCTCTCGACATCCAGGCCGGCGCGGCAGCGGCGCCCGCCGCCCTGGCCCTGACGCGGGTCTACAACGAGGCCCGCCGCGACAAGCTGCGAGAACTCGCGGCCTATGGCGAGGCCACCTGGCGGTTCGCGCCCGGCTGGACGGCCGCGCTCGGCGCCCGCGTCTTCCAGACCGGGCTGAAGGTCAACGCCGACATCGTCGGCGCCCCCCCCGCCCAGTCGCGCGCGGTCAGCGAGAGCCGAACCTTCACCGGCGTCTTGCCAAAGATCTCCCTGCAGTACCAGTTCGCCGAGGGGACGCTGGTCTACGGCATCTTCACCCAAGGCTTCCGGCCAGGCGGGATCAACTCCACCGGGTTCCTGACCATCCGGCCCTCGCGCACCACGTTCGAGCCGGACCAGCTGCGCAATTTCGAAATCGGCGCCAAGGGCCGCTTCCTGGACCGGCGACTGGTGGTCCGCGCCGCGGCCTTCTACGATCTGTGGTCGAACATTCAGTCCGATCAGTATCGCCTCTCCGGTCTGGCCTACACCGCCAACGTCGGCGACGCGCGCATCGGCGGCCTGGAAGCCGAGATCGCCTATGACTGGGATTTCGGCCTGTCGGTCCAGGCCAACGCCCTCTATTCGGCGTCGAGGTTCACCCGCGCCAACCCCGACTTCGCCAACACCCTGGCCTCAGGCCTGCCCGGCGCCCCGCCGACCTCGGGCGGCCTGCTGGTGCGCTACGAGAGACCCCTCCGCGGCCACCTCGTCCTGAGTCTGGTGGGCGAGGCGAACTATGTCGGCCGCACACGCCTGACCTTCGACCCGGCGCAGTCTTCCAAGACCGATGCGGTGGTCAACGCCGAGCTGCTCGCCGAGATCGCCGGCCAGCACTGGACCGCCGGCGTGTTTATCTCCAACCCGACCGATGCCGCTGGCAACACCTTCGCCTATGGCAACCCCTTCACCGTCGGCCAGGTGCGCCAGGTCACCCCCCAGCGTCCCCGCACGATCGGCCTGCGCCTGTCCGCCGCGTTCTGATTGACCCGCGCAAGAATCGCCCAAGCGTCACCGGGGGGCGGGTCGGACCAGCGGCGTCTTAAACCTTGACGGCGGACTTGCGCCGCGGGGTTCTGGGACGGGGGGTCGCCAGTGAAGCTTTCGGCTCTGGTGTGCGCGCGGAACGATGAAGCGCGGCTGGCCGACTGCCTTCGCCGGTTGGAATTCTGCGACGAGATCGTGGTGGTCGCCGACCGCTGCACCGATCGCTCCCAGGACATCGCCCGGCAGTTCGGGGCGCGGGTCATTGATGGCATTTTCCCGCTGGAGAGCCAGCGAAAGGCCGCCGGTGTCGCGGCGTGCCGAGGCGACTGGGTTCTCGAAATCGAGGTCGACGAGCATGTCAGCGGCGCGCTGGCCTATGAGGTCCGCGCCACCATCCACGGACGCCCGGGCGGCGACTGGTTCAACCTGCCTGTACACAACTATGTCGGCGCGACCCTGGTGCGCCATGGCTGGGGGGCGGGCCTGGGCGATGTCGCGGCCCCGCGACTCTATCGTCGGGCATTGAAACGCTGGACGGCCCGCCGGATCCAGCCGGTCGTAAGCCTCGGAGGCCGGTTCGCGGGCGCGCTTGAAACCCCGCTCCTTCGCCACGCCGACGCCGATGTCGGCCATATGATGACGCGCCTGCACCAGCAGACCCTGCTGCGCGCCCAGGACCTCGCCGACGCCAACCAGCCCGGCACGCTGATCGGTGATCTGCTCAACGCCGTGGTCCGCTTCGGGCGCTGCTACCTCTGGCGCCAGGGTCTGCGGGAAGGTGAGATCGGCTTTGTGATCTCCATGATGGCGGGGCTCGACGCGGTGCTTTCAGGCCTGCGCGCCCGCGAAATCCTCAAGGCCCGGGCGCTGGCCGCCCAAGCCGCGCCGGCTCAGCCCGTGCGCATCGGCCGCACCGGCTAGGCCTTTGCCGGCGACCCGCGGGCGGGTCTATCCGATCATCTGGTCGATGCTGTCGAGGGTGGCTGAAATATCCAGCTTCTGGGTCGGCGGACGCACCAGTCGCGACACCCGCATCAGCAGGTGGTTGTCCTTGAACGGCTTGGCCAGGTAGTCGCGGGCGCCCAGCTGCACGGCGCGCTGCACGTCCGCCGCGGCGTGGCTGGCGGTCAGCACCAGGGTCGGCGTGCGCGCCAGGCCGGTCTTGCCCATTCGCTGGAGCACGCCGAAACCGTCGAGCCCCGGCATGTTCAGATCGAGCACCATGGCGACCGGCCGCAGGCTGCTGAGCTTCGCCAGGGCGTCGTGGCCGTCGCGCGCCGTGAAGGCGTCGAAACCGGCCAGGGTCAGGCGCGTGGAGACCAGTTCGAGGATCGCGCGGTCGTCGTCAACGACCAGGATACGCTTCTGGCCGGTATCATAGGGCGGCATGGATCTTGACCTCTTGTGATGGCGCGCCGGCATCGGTCAGCACCTGACGCAGGGCGGACAGAAGTTTGCCGGGCTCCATGGGCTTGCGAAGGTGCGCGTTGAACAGGGCGTTCCGCCCGATCTCCAACTCGGCCGACTCTCCGTCGGCGCTGAACGCCAGGATCGGCGTGTCCTGATTGGGGCCGACCGTTGCGCGAATTTGCGCCGCCGCGGCGCGCCCGCCCTGACCGGGCATCCGCAGGTCCATCAGGATCGCATCGACGGGAAGCCCTTGCGCCGCGGCGACCGCCTCAAGGCCGTCGCAGGCCTCACTGACCTCGACGCCGACGCTCTCGAGAATGGCCCGGACCAGATCGCGGTTGGCGATGTTGTCATCGGCCACCAGAACCCGGACGCCGTCGAGGGACTGCGCCCACGACGCCGGGGCGAAGATGGTGGCGGGCATGGCGACCGTCGGGGCCGCGACCTCCAGCCGAAAGGTCGAACCGCGTCCGACGCGGCTGCGCAGGGTTATCGACCCGTCCATGGCCTCGGCCAGGCCCAGGCAGATGGCCAGACCGAGCCCCGTCCCGCCCTTCGAGCGCGTCGATGAACCCTCAACCTGAGAAAATCTCTGGAACAGCCGCTCCCGCGCGGCCGCCGCGACGCCCGGTCCGGTGTCGGTCACCGAAACGCCCAGCCGCTGGGCGCCGGCGTCATAGTCCAGGCTTACCGACACCGATCCCCTCTCGGTAAACTTGACCGCGTTGCCGATCAGGTTGGTCAGGATCTGGCGCAGCCGGTCGGCGTCGATCGAGACGGACGCGGGGATCGCGCCGCGCGTCGAAAGGCGAAGGTCCAACGCCTTTTCGAGCGCCTGGAAGGTGAACATGTCGAGCACTTCACCCACCACGTCCTGGGCGGCCGTGGGCCGGGGCGCGACGGTCGTCTGGCCGGCTTCCAGTTTCGAGAAATCCAGCACGTCGTTGACCAGCGCCAGCAGCGCCCGGCTGGCGCCGGCGATGCGCCCCAGCTGGCGCTTGGCCTCGGCGTCAAGATCGGTGCGCTCTTCCAGCAGCGAGGTGAACCCCAGAACCGCCGTCAGCGGCGTGCGGATCTCATGGCTCATGTTGGCCAGGAACGCCGATTTCACCAAGGCCGCCTGCTCGGCCGCGACCAGGGCGGCCTGCAGCCGGGCCTTCAGCGCCTCCTGCTCGGTGGTGTTGCGCGACACATCGACGATGTCGTCCGGTTCGCCCGGCACGGTCGACCGGACCAGGCGCGGAATGCTCTCCAGCCAGAACCACGATCCGTCCTTATGCCTGACCCGATAGCGGATCGGCTGACCCTCCTCGGTCCTGCCGGCGACCAGGGCGCTGTAGAAGTCCAGGAATTGCGGAAGGTCCTCGGGATGCACGAATTCACGCATCTTGCGCGGCATCAGCTCGGCAAGGCTGTAGCCCGTCGTCCGCGCCACCGACGGCGACAGATAGAGGATCCGTCCGTGGATGGACGTCCGGGTGATCATGTCCGTGGCATGGTCGGTCAGCAGCCGATAGCGCCGCTCGCTGGCCTCGATGGACTGCTGGGCGCGCCTCTGCTCGGTCACATCGACCACCGTGCCGAACAGCGCGGTGATCCGTCCGGCGCGGTCACACTCGCATACGGCGCTGCCGCTCAGCAGGTGGGTCTCGCCGTTGGGGTGGACAATTCGCGTCAATGCGTCTGACCAGGTTTGGCCGGTGGCCAAGGCGGTTTCAAGCCGGGCCTTGGCTTCCTGGTCGTCGTCGGGATGGGTCATGGCCATCGCCGCGTCCAGCGCCGGCTCGCGTCCCGGCTCCAGGCCATAGATGCGGAACATCTGGTCGGACCAGAAGATCTCCTGGGTCAGGGCGTCAAGACGCCAATAGCCGACGCCGGCGACCGATTCGGCCATCGAGGCGCGACGCGTCTGTTCCCACAGCGCGTCCCGGATCATCCGGTTCTGGGTGACGTCCCGGAAGACGTTGAGCAGGGCGATCGGCTCACCGTCCGGGCCTCGGACCAGGCTCGGATTGCCTTCAAGCCAGACCCAGGAACCGTCCTTGCGCCGGATCCGATGCTCGCGATCCGGTGGTTCGTCGGAAACCTCGCCGTTGAACAGCGCCCGAGTATTGGCCGACATGTGCTCGAGATCATCGGGGTGGGTGAAGTCCGTCGCCGTCTTGCCGACCAGTTCGTGCGGCTCGTAGCCAAAGGCCCGGCAGGCCGGCGACGCATAGATGATCGTGCCCGTCGCATCGGCCAGCACGATCAGATCCTTGATCTTCTCCGACAGGACATCCCAGGTGACGTCACGACTTGGCGTATCGGCGTCATCGGAGATTCTCAGGCGTTGCTGACGCGGGGGTCCGTCGGAGCGGTTAGCTGGGGCGGACATGAGGGATCCATAAGAACAAACGGCTTCATTCGCAGTCTTGCGCCCGGGCGCTTGCTTCTGGGTTAACGCGGCTGCGGCCGGCGGCCGCAGAGCGCGGCGCCCCGCGGCCGGACCGGTCAGGACAGCGCTTCACCGCTGCGATGGGCCGCCGGCCTGGCGACGGCGGCGGCGGTCGGCGCGACCACCGACCGGCCCAGGCGCTCCAGCAGATGGTCGCCGACCCGCAGCGCGTTGGCCACCGTCGTCAGGGTCGGGTTCACCGCGGCGATCGACGGAAAGAAACTGGTGTCGACCACATAGAGGTTGTCCAGGTCGTGGGCCCTGCACCAGGGATCCAGCACCGAGCTTGCCGCCTCCGCGCCGAAGCGAAGGGTCCCCGCCTGGTGCGCCGTGCCGTAGAGCGGCAGCAGGCTTTCGAACTCGAAGTTGTGCTGGCTGATCGGGTGGGCATGGTCGACGAACCCCTCCAGCGAGGCATGGAGCTTTTTCACCAGCCGCTCGTGACCCTCCAGGTTATTGTAGGTGTAATCGAGGTTGATCCGCCCATCGGGCGTCACCCGCACCCGGTTTTCCGGCAGCGGCAGGTCCTCGGAGATCACCAGCATCGACAGCATCCGCTCAGCGATGCCTTCGGAGATCACGTCGGGAACCAGACCCGGCGGCAACCAGTCGGAGACCTGACCCTCCAGCGTCTGGCCGGACATATATTCCAGGAGCTGGATGTGCCCCATGGGCTTGTCATAGCTCCCGTCGGGGTCGCCCCAGTAGAAGTCGTTGCAGGCCAGCGTCTTGGGGAAGGTCACATCCACATGCGCCGCGGTCAGCGAGACCATCGCCGTCAGGGTGTGGAACATGTAGTTGCGGCCAACCTGGTCCGATCCGTTGGCCAGGCCCGCCGGATGCGCCGCGTTGGCCGAGGCCAGCAGAACCGCCGCCGAATTAGCCGCGCCGGCCGCCAGCACCACGATGTCGCCGGTCCAACGCTCCTCGCCCTGTTCGGTCTGGCAGACCACCTGGCTCACCGTGCGGCCCGACGGGTCGGTCTCCAGCCGCGTTACCTTGCGGCCGGTGAGTAGGGTGACATTCGGCAGGCCCATCAGGGGCTCGATGGCGATCGTGCGGGCGTCGGACTTGGCCTTCAGCAGGCAGGGATACCCTCCACAGGTCTTGCACCGGATGCAGGCCGAGGTCACCGGATGGGCCTGGTCGAGGTTGATCCCCAGCGGCAGGGAGAACGGTCGCCAGCCTTGCGTCTTCCAGTGCTCGCGCAGCCGCGCGATCCCGGGGTCATCATGCACCGCGGCGTAGGCATAGGCGGCCTCGGTCCCCTCCTCCGTGGGGTCGTCGCCTCGGTTCCCGTGCACACGCCACAGGGTCTCGGCCTCGGCGTAGTAGGGGGCCATGTCGGTCAGGCTGATCGGCCACGCCGGCGAAACACCGCCGGCGTGCTGCACGTCGCCGAAGTCGCGCCCGCGCAGCCGCATCAGCGCCGCCCCGTAGAAGGTGGTGTTGCCGCCGACCCAATAGTGGGTGTTCGGACGGAACGGCTTGCCGGCCTTGTCGTACCACTGCTCCTGGGTGCGGTAGCGGTGCTCGACAAACACCGCCTTGGAACTCCAGTTCTCCGCCTCGCGCGGCAGCTGCTCGCCGCGCTCCAGGATCAGGATCGACCTGCCCGACGCGGCCAGCCGCTGCGCCAGCGTCCCGCCTCCCGCGCCCGACCCGATGATCACCACGTCAAAATGCGCCACGTCCTGCCTCCGCTCTCTCAGCCAGACCGCTCAATCGCGCGTCGGCGGCCATTGGCGCGCCGTATGGACGAGCGCCAGCACCCAGACCATCTCGCCATCAACCTCGCAGACCAGTCTGTAACTCTCATGCGGGATCAGTTCGCGCGTCCCGGAAATTCTTCCGCTTCGGCCCCGCATCGGGAAATCCTCGAGGCTCTTCGCCGCATCGCTGAAGAGCCGGTCCATCCGCACAGCCGCGTTCGCACTGTTCGCCACGATGCTGTCCCATATGTCAGCGCGATCCTATCGCGCCTCCGGCGTCCAGAGGACCGTCACGCCAGCCGGGCTGCCTTGGATCGCCGGGCGGCGAACTCGGCGTCCACCTCATCACTGGACAGACCACGCCCCGAGCGCATCGAGGACCGGGAAGCCTCCACCTTGCCACTGAGGAAGGCGTCGTAGTCATGCTCAGCGCGCTGTCGCTGCACGAACTCCCGCATCAGCTCGCGCACCACCTGCGACGCCGGCCGATGGACCGCCTCGGTCGCCGCCACGAATTCATCGCGCAGCTCGGCTTCGAGCTTCATCGTGAAGACCGCTGCCTTCGGCATCTCTACCTCCCAAAGATCCTATATACTAACTTCGTATATACCTCGTTGGTACACAGGCAACAGGGTTACGTCGACAGATGGTACTTCGCCGACGCCCGGTTCAGGATCGGGATCAGCAGCGCCTGGGGCAGGCCCCGCAGCACCGCCGCGGCGATCCGGTTGTGCGTCCCGGGGATCACCACCACCTGGCCTCGGTCGTTGGCGGCCAGGGTCTGCGCCACCACCTGTTCGGCGGTCTGGAAAAACCGTCGCGGCGCCTCGTCCATCACCGCCTTGGTGCCGTTGGCCACGGCGAATTCGGTGAGCGTGAAGCCCGGGCAGGTCACCGTCACCCTGATCCCGCTCCCCTTCAGTTCCGCCGCCAGGGACTGGCTGAAACTGACCATCAGGCTCTTGGCGCCGGGATAAAGCGAGTGGCCCGCCACCCCCGGCGCGAAGGCCGCCAGCGAGCCGACGTTGACAATCGAGCCTCGCCCGCGCACCGCCATGCCGGGGATCGCGCCATGCGCCAGGCCGCAGGCGTTGACCACCAGGGTCATCAGGAAATCCCGCTGCCGGTCCCAGGGTACGCCCATGAAGCTCTGGGCGATCGAGAACCCGGCGTTGTTGACCAGGGCGTCCACCGCCCGGCCGCGGTCGGCCACGGCGCGCAGCACCCCGACATGCGCCTCATAGGCCGCCAGATCGGCGGGAACGGCGAAGGCCTCGATCCCGTGCGCGGCGGCCAGCTCCGCGGCCAGCGCCTCCAGCCGGTCGGCCCGCCGCGCCACCAGCGCCAGGTCGCACCCCCGCGCCGCATAGGCCCGCGCGAACGCCGCGCCGATCCCCGCCGAGGCTCCGGTGATCAGGGCCAGGGGGCGGGGATGGGGATCGGTGGGGGTCATGACGCAATAGGCCCGCCTCCCGACGCCCGCGTCAACGCGGACGCCTGACGAGGCGTGTCTGCCAAGGAAGCGCGTTGCGCGCTCAGACGGGGGCCGGGGCTCCGGACGCTTCCCATCGCGCAGGGATCCCGCCGGACGGGACCTGTCCGCGCCGGCGCTCGATGGCGCGGACCACCATGGCCGAGGCCCACCGGTGCGCCGTGAACAGATCGGCGAAGGCGGCGCCGGCGAGCGGAACCGCGCTGGTGATCGTGCGCACGAACAGCAGGCCCGCGGCGGCGATCAGCACCGAGGCCGGAACCCCCGCGCGGGCGCCCTGGATCACGATAAAGCCCCCCGCCAGCGTACTGTAGAGCTCGCCCACGCCGGGGATCCAGCTGAGCACAGCGTCGATGCCCAGGTTGAACGGCCCGACCCGGATCAGGCTGTCGGAAAGCCGGCCCACCAGGGCCACGCTGTCGCGGATGGCGACGAGGTCGGCGTCGGATCTGTGCATGGGGGTCTCCAGAAAAACCTTTGGCGGTTCAGGAAGGCGGCCGCGCGGTCAGTCGTGCGGTTCGTCGTGCGCGGTGCTGTCTGGCGGGCTTGCCCGGCGCCGCCGACTCATGGCGGCCGAGACGCTGTCTGCGGCGCGACGGACGCCGTCGAACACAGAATCGTCCAAGGCGTTCACCCGACGGGTGAAGGCGCTGTCAGGACCCAGGCTCTCGGTGATCCTGCGGCCCAGCGCGCCGAACTCCTCCTGCAGTCGACGCGCGGTGGCTTCGAAATCGGCGTGCCCCGGGTTGCGTTCGCCAAGGCTGACGCGGACCGACTGGGCGATAAAGCCGGACCGGCTCATGCCGCGCGCCTCGGCGGCGGCGTCGAGCCGCCGCAGCAGACGCTCGCCCAGCGAAATGTTCACCCGCACCGGGGCGTCATCGACCGTCACATCCACCGGAATGGCCATGGCGTCCGCCGCCGGCCGCACGCTTTCCAGGGGTGTCGGCGTCGGCCAGGCCTCGCCGGCGTTGGCCAGGGCGTCAAGGTGGTCGGTCAGGGCGCGGCGCGCCGCCGCCAGCAGGTCCCCAAGATCGCGGCCCTGCGCGTGCAGGTCCGGAAGGTCGGGGAAGCTCGCGTGGTAGCCGGCGTCGCGGCTTCCGGTGACCAGGGCGACGAACAGAATATGGCTCATCGGATGCAATCCAGAACGGGGGGCCAGGCCGGTAGATTGTGTATCTTTGCGCAACAACAAGCTTGGCCTGGGGAACGATCGCCGGGCTTGTGTCTTTTAGCAGCGCCACTCACGGCAATCGGAGGCTCAACAGATGTCTATTCTCGCATGGCTTGTCGTCGGCCTGATCGCCGGCTTTCTCGGCAGCAAGGTCGTCAACAAGTCCGGCTCCGGCCTGGTGATGGACATTGTTCTGGGCGTCGTGGGCGCCCTGGTTGGCGGCTTCATCTTCAACGCCCTTGGCCACGCCGCGCCCAACGGCATCAACCTCTACAGCATCTTCGTGGCCTTCATCGGCGCGGTCATCGTGCTGGTCGTCTACCACGCCGTGTTCCGCCGCCGCGCGCTCTGAGCGCGGCAGCGGTCCGCCTGAGCCCGACTTCGCCAACGGCGTGGTCGGGCGGGCGCCTGGCGGCCGCGCAGGTCCAGGCGATCAGGGACAGCCGGCGCTGACCGTCTTCCCGCCCGCTGGCCGGCGCCTTCGCTTTGCGGAAACGTCTCCGGCGACCTCAGAACTTGGCGCGGATGCCGGCCTCATAGGTCTGACCGTAGATTTCTCGCTGGATCGGGCGCGAAGCGGAGCCCTCGTAATAGCGCAGCGGCGTGTCCAGCAGGTTCTTCACATTGAAGTAGCCGGCCAGGTTGGACGTGAACTGATAGCTGGAGGTGAAGTCCAGGTTCAGCTTCTTGTCCTGGTGGGTGTCCAGCGACTGGTCGCCGTTCAGGGCGAACAGGCTCTGGCCCACGTATTCCGTCGACAGCCGCAGGGCCAGGCCATGGTCCTCATAGAATCCGGCCACATTCCAGGTGACGTGCGAGGTGCCCGGCAAGGCGCCAAACTGGCTCTTGCCCGTGCCGCTGACGGCGGCGTCATATTCCTTGAAGCGCGAGTCCACCCAGGTGATGTTGCCTTCCACTCCCAGTCCGGAGAACAGGCCGGGAAGCATCGTGAACTTCTGGTGGTAGGCCAGCTCGACGCCGCGCGCATAGGCTGACTCGTTGAGATAGGTAATGAAGTCGCCGCGCTGGCCGAGAAAGATCGGGTCGGCGACGTTGATCTTCGCCGATCGGAAAATGTAGTTCTTGAATTCCTTGTCGAAAACCCCGACCTGAACGATGCCGCCGCTGGGCAGGTAGTATTCAAGGCTGAGGTCGAAATTGTCACCCGTTGTCGGCTTCAGGTCGGGATTGCCCGCCGCATAGATCGGCCGCGGCGAGGCGGTGAAGTCGATGCCCGCGTTGCCGCCGGCCTGGTTGAAGCCGGGGCGCGCGATCCCGCTCGAATAGGTGGCGCGAACCTGCAGGTCCGGCCGCAGTTCGTACTTCAATTGCACCGTCGGGAAGACGTTGGTGTAGCTCTTGGCGTGGCTGACGGCGGTGACCGTCGAGGTTCCGCTGGCGTCGGTGGTGGTCAGGAAGTTGCCGTAGGTCGCGTCGGTCTTCTCGACGCGCACGCCGGCCATGAACCCCAGCTTGCCCAGGCTGGTCGTGTACATGGCGTAGGCGGCGTAGACGTTCTCCGTGTCGTTGAAGTCTCGCCCGAGCGATGGGCCCAGTGTCGGCAGGGCGGTCCGCACCAGGTTGATGATCTTGTAGATGTCGGCATAGGGCGCCAGCGGATAGCCGCGACCGTCATAGTAGTTATTGCCGGCGCCCACGCTGGCGGAATAGGTCGAAAGACTGACGCCGGTCAGCCGCCCGAAGCCGCCGAAGTCGGTGACCACCTTGTCGCGCAGGCGGGCGCTGGCGCCGACCTTCACCTCGCCGCCGTCTCCGAACAGGGCGAGCGGGCGCGTGGCGTTGACCACATAGCTGTACTCCTGGTCCGCGTCGTTTTCCGCGAAGCTGGTCAGCCTGGGATCCTTGTATTGCGTCGCGTCGGTCGAGACGAACGGCACGGTCAGCGCCGCGTCCTGGAACAGCGCGAACGTCGGGTGGTAAGGATCATTGACGTTGTTGTAGCGGCCGAAGAACGTGTTCGCCCCGAAGAAGCGGGCTTCGTTGTAGTAGCTCTGGAGATAGGTCGCGCGGCTGTAGGCGGCGCGGTAGTCGACCTGAACGTCGCCGAAGCGATCCTGGCCGCCGGCCGCGAAAACGGTATTGCGGTGCGTCTCTTCCAGGATCACCAGATCCACCTGCGGCTGGAAGCGGTCGATCACATTGCCGTTCTGGTCGGGCGCCGAGGGCGCGCCGGCGAAGTTCGCGTAGAAATGATTCTTGTGGGCGCGCTCCTTGTATCCGGCGACATCGAGACGGACGTAGAAGCTGTGGTCGTCGTTCGGCTTGAAGGCGAACTCTCCGCCGTATCCAAAGCGCCGCCGATGGTAGTCGTAGCGGCGGAAATCGACCCGGCCATAGACGTTATCGACCGCCGTCGCGCCGTCGTTGGCGTAGCTGGGCTCGAGGTCGTCGACCCCGCGCCGGTCATCCTTGCGCGAAGCGGTGATGACGATCGAGAACGGGGTCGGGTTGGTGACCCAGCCAGAGCCGTTCGGCAGATCCTGGCCGCGGCCTTCGATCGCCAGCCCGCCGTTGGCGAACCCGAAGCGGGCGCCGGCGGCGAATCCGGCGTTGAACGGACCGGTGTGGTCGTGCAGGTTCTCGTAGCCCCAGCCCAGTTCACCCTCGAAGAATGGCTTGGACAGATTCTTGGCCGTACGCGGGGTCAGTTCGATCTGGCCGCCAAGACCTTCGGAGTCGCGGTCCGGCGACAGGGTCTTGTAGACGACGATCCCGTCGATCGCGCCGGTGGGGATCGTGTCGAACTCCACCGCGCGTCCCGAGCCGCTGGCGGCGGTTCCGGCCGCCAGGGTGTTGAGCAGCACCACGCCGCCGTAGGTCGAGCCGTTCAGGTTGGCGTCGATGCCGCGGATGTTGACAAACCGGCCCTCACCCGTGTCGGACGACAGGGAAATGCCCGGAATTCGCCCCAGAGCCTCGGCGGCGTTGAAATCGGGATATTTGGCGATGGTTTCCGCGGACTGGACATTGATGATCGTCGGCGCCGCCTGCTGCACGATCCGCGCGGCGGCCTCGGCGCGCGGCGCGGTGACAACCACCGCCTCCACGGTCTTGGCGGCCGACTCGTCCGCTGACGCGTCCGCCGCGTGCGCGCCGCCGCTCATTGCCAACACTGATGCCGCCGCCAACAAAATGACACGCTGACTAGCCATGGATTCACCCCCGAAGGACTCTGAGGGCTGACGGGTAGTCCCGTGGCGCGACAGTTTCGCGAACGTTTCGGCTAGGAAAAATGTCGGTCGGTCGGCGCTGCGCGCGGCGGCGGCTTTCCTAGGCTGGCCCCTCGCTCACCATCGCGCTCAGCGGGGCGACCAGGGTCAGCACCAAACCATCGCGCGCATAGTTGGCCGTCACCACGGCGCGCAGCTCGCCGGCCAGGCCGCGCTCGATAAGCCGGCTGCCAAAGCCCTTGACGGTGGGCGGCGCGACCGCGGGACCGCCACTCTCAAGCCAGACCAGCCTCAGCCGCCGCTCCGCCCCCTCGCCTTCAAGTCGCCAGGTCAGGTCGACTCGACCCTCGGGCCGCGACAGGGCGCCATATTTGGCGGCGTTGGTGGCCAGCTCGTGCAGGCCCAGCGCCAGGGCCGTGGCCGCCTGCGGCGCCAGGCTGACCGCTGGGCCATCGAAGCGGAACCGCTCCGCGTCGCCGTGCGGGCTGGCCACCTGAGCGGCGATCTCGGCCAGGCTGGCGGCGGTCCAGCTTCGGGCCACCAGCACGTCGTTGGCGCGCGCCAGGGCCATCAGCCGCCCCAGGAACTGCGTCCGGGCCTCGGGCGGAATCCGCGGATCGCGCAGGCTCTGGGCGGCGATCGCCTGGACGGTGGCCAGCGCATTCTTCACCCGATGGTTGAGCTCGTTGACCAGCAGCCGCTGGCGCTCGTCGGCGCGCCGGCGCTCGCTGATGTCGCACAGCGTGACCGCCACGCCGCCGCCGCGCATCGGCACGATCCGAAGTTCGACCACCCGGTCCGGCCGCAGCCGTGACGCCGTCTCGAAGGTGGTCGCGACGCCGTCATCCATGGCCGCGCGGCAGTAGGTCTCGAAGGGCGTGCCCAGCCCTTGCGGGAACACATCCCACATCGACTTGCCCAGCAGATCGCGGCGCGAGACGCCGAAATAGTCCTCTGCCGCCCGGTTGAAGACCACATAGCGCCAGCCGGTGTCCAGCGCATAGAAGGCGTCGCTGACGCTCTCCAGCACCGCCTCCAGCCAGGCCGCTCCGGTGGTGTCTGGCGTCGCGGCGGGCGTCGGCTCGATCACCGGATCGATGGGGGGCGGACGCGTCGGCATGCGGACCTTGGATTGCACGAGGCTTGCGCTCACCCTAGTCACCCCCGCGCGGCGGAGGAAGAGCGGTTCGGCCGGCGCCCGAGGGCCCGGCGCCGGTGTCCGGACAGGTTTTCGCTGTCACCGGGCCGCAAACTGCGCTTGGCTGACACCCTCCTGCCCTCAGGGATCGTCAGACCCCATGCAACCGTTCCCCAAATCGCTCGGCAAACCCATCGGCCGCGTCAAGAAGAGCGAGACGCTTGAGATCCGTCTGCCCCACCCGACCAAGCTCGCGTTCATGGCCGCCTGCCGCGATGAGGGCCGCTCTGCCAGCGAGGCCCTGCGCCAGTTCATCGAGACGCACCTGGAGGCGCCGCCGCCGCGCCGCGGCCGACGCGGCGGCCACCTGGTCGCCGGCGCCCTGATCGTCGCGGCCCTGGGCGCCGTCGCCTTGCCCTCGCTGGCGCGGCCCGACGTGCGCGCGGCCTTCGCGCGCCTCGGTCTCGATGGCGACCGCCATGCCGGTTGTGTCGCCCCGGCCGATGAGCACCCGGCTACACGATCGGCTGCAGGAACCGCGAGACGTCCAGACTGAGCCAGGTCCACGGCTTGAGGATCGACGCCCCGCCGCGCCAGGACAACACCACGACCTGGGCCTTGCCGATCAGGTTTTCGGCCGGAACGAACCCCACCCCGATCGCTGTCGGCCACCGGCTGTCCAGGGAATTGTCGCGGTTGTCGCCCATGAAGAAATAGCCGCCGTCCGGAACCCGATAGACCTCGGTGTTGTCGCCCTCGCCATCGGAGGCCCCGGCGAAGGTGACGTAGCGCCGGCCGTCCGGCGCCGTCTCGATCGCCCGCGTCACGATCCGCCCCGGCGCGTCGTGATCTGAACCGATGCCGGCGGGCCGGCGAGGGATCGGAACCCCGTTGACCAGAACCCGACCTGCGACAACCTGCACCCTGTCGCCCGGCAAGACGATCAGCCGCTTGATATAGGCCTCGCCCGGCGCGCGCGGCAGTCGGAACACCACCACATCACCGCGCCGAGGCGCCTGACCGAACCAAGGATTCCACAGCCGCCCCTCCAACAGTGGCGGGTTGAACGGGATCGACGCCCGGCTCCAGCCGTAACTCCATTTCGAGACCACGATATAGTCGCCGGTCACCAGCCCGGGCTCCATGGACGACGATGGAATGGTGTAGGGCTGGAACACCACCACCCGAAGCACCAGGAAGATCAGCAGAGCGCCGGCCACGGTCTTCGCCGTGTCCGCCACCTCCTCGAGCAGACCCAGGCGTCGCGGGGCCGCCGCCTTTTCCTGCCCGTGCGTCATGACCCGTCCTCGCTGCGCCGCGGGCGACCCCGCCTGCCGCCGATGCTGTCGATCTCAACCGCGCGAGCCTCAAGCTCCTTCGTGTCTGGACAGCCCAGGAACCCGTCCGGGCGCCCCCTTACAAAGAGCTTGCAGGGCCGGTAGATGCGAACGTGCCGGCAGCGGACGTTCATGACGTCCGAGAAGGGGGGGAAGCGGACATAGCGGAGTTGCCGTGCTCGACGCGCAGGCCATGCGCCGCGCTCTAGCACGGCTTGGTCGTCGAGACCCTTGGCGCCGGAACACCCGCGTCGCTCCCGATATTCGAGCAGCCCATCAGAGGCAGGCCTGCATTTCTGGATAGTCTGGAAGATGCGCAAGTGCACCCGGACAGGCTCCGGCCACAGTGACGCCGAGGCCGATTTTGTTCAGGAATATGTTGGTGAGGCGATGGATTAAAACGCCCTAGTGGGCAGTTGTCGAAGTCGAAGGGGCAGGCCCTCCATTAAGAGTTCCCTTGATAGTCGGGATCGACCTCCCAGCCGGTGGCGTCGAGCTTCCTGAGACCCGCCGTGTGTCGCAGACCCGGCTGCTCCGGCGTTACAGGCGCTTGGGCAGGGAATGGCGCCAGCTTTCCAGCCGTAGCAGCTCTCTCGATTGCTGTCGGGATCCACCTGATATTATATATAACCGTTGCTCTCTTCTTGTTATTCTCATCTAGATTGATGTCTAGGATTTCAACTTCTTTTGGAATGGATACGCAGGCATCTACAATTGCCGTCATCGACACATAATCGAACATGCCCTGAGAAAATACCTTAAAAAGCGCTTGCCGCTCCCGATCGTCGTTCGAGTATCTATATATATCTTCGATTTGAGGTAGCTTTACTCCACGAAATTCTAGTACTTTATCACTTTGTCCGCTAATGATTCTCGTGAGTTTGAGATCAGCGGGACCGGATAGGCCGCTTATGAACTTTGGCCCCTCCTCGATCACTTTTCGATCAGAGAATGTGGATTTGGCAACATTCGCGGTCGGGCAGAATTTTGCCAGGTGGTCCTTCAGGAGCTTACCCGCCGCCTGTTTTGAAAGCCCATTGTTCTGAGCCTCGCAGCCGGTAAGACATGACAGCAGCCCTACTGCGATCAGTCCCGCAACTACTGCTTTAGTCTTATGCCCCCCAGGCGAGTGCGACATTCTTCCCCTCCCAACCGGCGAAATCGCTCGATCGTTTCGATACCCCGACTATCTGACCGCGGTTATCTATCTTGCAAAGGGCAATCTGGTCACCCAACGAACCGGCGGGCGGCGATGTGTGGAGCGGTCACATTGACACCAAGCGCCCCTGCCGCGAACGTCGTTATCATTTTCGTGGAGAAGACGGCTATGAGGGGGATGATCGCGCTATTGGCGGCCGCCGGGATATTCGCCACATCCGTTAACGCAGAACCTAGCCTGCCCTACTTTAAGGCTGGGATCTCGTACACAAAGGTTAGGGCCTCGCTTCTTAAGCAGGGGTGGCAGCCGATGCCGGTCCTCAGCGCCGCCGACAAAGGTTCGTATGCCGACGGTTGGCCGAACGTTCCCGAGGTCGTGGGTTGCGGAATGGGGGCCACCGCAGCCTGCAGGTATGCTTGGAAGAAGGGCGACCGAATTATCGAAATTGTTGGTCATGGCGAAGGGTATCCACAAGTGTATGCCTCCGTCATCGAATGCGGCCGGCTTGCCCGGCACCCCGAGCACCCACTGGAAGTCGACTGCATACGTTAGCGATTGAAGCGCAAGGCACGACGACACGGCCGGACCCGGGTCGAAAAGCCACGGCGACCAAATGTGTCGGGCACGGGTCGAAAGCGGTCTCCAACACCTTCTCTGGAAGCGGACCTCCCGAAGGTCAGCGGTGGGTGGATTACGGTCCTTAGAAGCCGAGGTTTTGCAAAATCTTGCGCGCTTCGATGGCGGCGGCCCCTCGATTTAGCGTGACGTAGTCTACGTCTGTCAGACCGGCGTGGAACGACAATTCGAGCGTGGAAGTCATGTTCAGAACGGGTTCGAGGGTGCCGCAGTCAATCACGGAGATCTTATTCTGTGATGTCGATCCAGTTCGGCCGATCCCCACCAAAGCGGCGCCAAGACTGCTCTTTGAGAGGTTCGCCGGAGTACCGTGCAAAACCAACAAATCCAGCCTCTGAGCCTTGCAGGCTATTGCACTGAATCGCCTACGCTCTGAATTAGTAACGTCATCAAGTGAAAGGGTCTTGGGGTATCCGCCAGCGCCCGATATGGAAGTGGGGGAGACTGTCTGAATTCTTGGGTTGTCCTCTAAAGATCTTGCCAGAACGCCATTGTACAACGTCACGTCCTGTCGCTCGGCATATCCAGGGCTTATACCTATGACAACCTTAGCCTTGGATGTCTTGTAAGATGGCGGAGTGTCCGCCTTGATTGTGACGCGGAGGCGTATGTTGCTGTTTTGCTGGATCGTTTCAGAATCCTGAGCGTGCGCGACTAGGCCAGAGAAGCCGAGTGCTAGGGCCAGCGCGATAGTTAGGGATCGCACATCGTTCCCCTTACATAACGATTTGGATCTCGACATTGATCGGTCAGGGGCAATGGTCAAGGTCGATGGTGCGTTTCGCCGGTGGGTCAGGGGGCGGTCGACAGCCCTAGCCTCGTGTCCGCAGTGGGTCGAGCCTGTGTGAAAACCCCGAAGCAGCCTAGAATCCTGAGCATCAGGTTCGGGGGCCGGGATGAAACGGTTTGTCGAGGGGGAGGACCGGCGTCAGGGCACGCTGCTTCCGGAATACCTGGAAGATTATGTCTCCGAGGAGAACCCGGTCCGGGTGATCGATGTGTTCGTCGATGAGCTGGACTTGCAGGCGCTGGGCTTTGACGGCGTCGTGCCGCAGGTGACCGGCCGGCCGAGCTACCATCCGGGGCTGCTGCTGAAGATCTACGTCTACGGCTACATCAACCAGATCGCCTCGACCCGTCGGCTGGAGCGCGAGGCGCAGCGCAACGTCGAGCTGATGTGGCTGACGGGCCGCCTGGCTCCGGACTTCAAGACCATCGCCGACTTCCGGCGCGACAATGGCCCGGCGATCCGGGCCGCCTGCCGCCAGTTCATTCCGCTGTGCCGCAGGCTGGAGCTGTTCACCCACGCGGTGGCGGCGATCGACGGCAGCAAGTTCAAGGCGGTGAACGCGCGCGACAGGAACTTCACCAAGGCCAAGCTGAAGGCGCGGATGGCGCAGGTCGAAGCCAGCATCGAGCACTACATGGCTGCGCTGGAGACGGCCGACCGGCAGGACGGCGAGATCGCCCAGACCAAGGCCGTGCGGCTGACGGAGAAGATCGCCGCGCTGCGCGAGCAGATGAAGGACTTCCAGACGCTCGAAGCCGAGGTCCACGCCGCGCCGGACCAGCAGATCTCGCTCACCGATCCTGATGCACGATCCATGGCGACCAGCGGGCGCGGCAGCGGCGTGGTCGGCTACAACGTCCAGGCCGCGGTAGACGCCAAGCATCATCTGATCGTGGCGCACGAGGTGACCAACGTCGGCCACGACCGCGATCAGCTGGCGAACATGGGCGCGCAGGCCAAGGCGGAGATGGGCGTCGAGAGCCTCGATGTGCTGGCCGACCGCGGCTACTTCTCGGGCGAGGAGGTGCTGGCCTGCGGGACCCTGGGCGTCATGCCCTACGTGCCCAAGCCGCTCACCTCCGGCTCAAAGGCCAAGGGGCGCTTCGGCAAGCAGGACTTCGTCTACGTCCCCGAGCAGGACATCTACCGCTGCCCGGCCGGCGAGCTGCTCTCACGCCGCATGACGACCGTCGAGGACGGCCAGACGATCCATCGCTACTGGAACCTGTCGAGCTGCGGAACATGCCCGCTGAAGGCTCAGTGCACGCCGAGCAAGGAGCGGCGCATCAGGCGCTGGGAGCACGAGGCGGTCATCGACGCGATGCAGGCCAGGCTGGACCGCAAGCCCGACGCCATGCGAATCCGTCGGGCCACCGTCGAACACACCTTCGGCACGCTCAAGGCCTGGATGGGCGCGACCCACTTCCGCACCAAGACCCTCGAAAAGGTCCGAACCGAGATGAGCCTCCACGTCCTGGCCTACAATCTGAAGCGCATGATCGCCATCCTGGGCGTCCTGCCCCTCATGGCCGCGATGCGGGCCTGAGAAGGCTGCGTCTTGCCGCGCGCCGAACCGCCGCCTCAAACGTCCAGCCCCACACAGCGGCCGTCGGCCAAACTCACCGACCGGCGCACCAATGCGTTTCCACACAGGCTCGGTCGGAACCGGCCCTTAGCGTGATGCCCGAAACCGGACGTTCCGCCGATCCGCCAGACAGCGGATCCTGTGAACGCCGCGTTCGGGGGGGAGCGGTCACTCCAAAGCTTGCCCCCGGGCTTCGGCCGCTTCCCCGGCGGCCGACGGATGGCTGGACATTGTCCTGTCGAACAGGCTGGCCGCCGCAGGGGTGCATGCCCGGTGCTCTGTCGGGCGCCGGGGGGATTGCTGTGCCGGGCTTGAGGGTCTGAGGCGGACTACCTGGGGGGCATGCGAATCGCGCCATCGAGGCGAATGCACTGCCCGTTGAAGTACCCATTGCGCGCAAGTTCCAGGACCAGGCTGCCAAACTCCGGCGGGTTGCCCAGCCGTTTGGGAAACGGCACGGAGGCCGCAAGACCCGCGAAGATCGCCGGCGCCCTGTCCTTCACGGCCAGCATCGGCGGTGTGGCGAAAATTCCTGGAAGGATCGCGTTCACCCGGATGCCCAGATCCATCAGGTCGCGCGCCATCGGCAGAACCATGGAATTGACGGCGCCCTTGCCGCCACCATAGGCAACCTGACCGATCTGGCCGTCCTGAGAGGCGGCCGACGATGTCAGGATGATACAACCGCGTTCCCCATCGTTGTCGAGGGGGTCGCAATTGGCCATGCCGAGCGCGCCGTGTGACGCAATCCGGTAGCTGGCCGTGAAGATCCCCTCGGCGGAGCGGGCGATCATCTCGGTCGGGTTGCGCATGTAGCTGCCGGTCTGCTTGTCGAAGGATATCGTCTTGCCTCCGCCCGAAACGACGGCGCAGTGAACCACGATGCGTTCCTGTCCGTGCGCCGCGCGCGCCTTGGCGTACCCTTCGACGACACTCTCCTCGGAGGTGATGTCGACCTTGCAGAAAAGGCCGCCGATGGCCTTGGCCACCTCCTGGCCGCCGACGTCATTCACATCAAAGATGGCGACCTTGACCCGGGCGGCGGCGAGCGCTTCGGCGCTCGCACGGCCAAGTCCGGAGGCTCCGCCCGTGACCACAGCTGCGATCGTATTGTCGATCTTCATTGAAGGCTCCCCATTCTGATCATTGCGACGCTTCGATATTGCCGCCGTCCAGGCCCGCGGCGCCAGGGCGCAGTGTAGACCAGGCCATGGGCGTCGGTCTGGTCGTAGACCGCCTGGCTGAGCTTGCGCCCTTGCCCCTGCGCCTTGCCGCGAGTGGCTTCGGTCGACACGCCCAAGCGCTGGCGAAATTCGACCGGACAACCTCAACGACCTTG
>NZ_JANMBF010000065.1:0-11293 GCF_031360265.1 Phenylobacterium sp. | reverse complement strand
GCGCGGGCCAGCCGGGCCTCGGCGGCGAGCGGGCGGGCGGCGGCGGCCCGGCGGGTCAGGGCGTCGAGCGCGGCGAGCGGGGCGTTGAAGCGCGCGGCGGCGGTCCGGGCCGCGGCGGCGTCGCCAAGAGCCAGCGCGTTGCGGCCATCGACCATCGCCAGTCCGATGTCGGCCAGCGGGGCGGCCAGACCGCCGCGGGCGGAGGCGCGCGCCTCGCGAAATGCGGCCTCGGCGGCGGCGTTGAGGCCCGGATCGCCGAACAGCTCGGCGCCCAGCAGCGCGCAGAAGCCCTGTTCGCAGCGCGCGCGCGCCCAGGCGTCGGGCCGGCGGACGGGATCGAAGGCGTCGCAGGCGGCCTCGGCGGCGGCGGCGGCCTTGCGCAGCGCCACCGGGTCGCCCGAGCGACGGGAAATCTCGCGCCAGACCCGCGCGGCGTCGAGGCGCAGCTGGGGCCGATCAACGGCGCCGACCCGGCCAGCGGCCACATCCGCGGCCCTGCCCTCGGCGATCAGCAGCGGAAGATCGAGCAGTTCGAGCAGGGCCGCGTCGCCACCGGTCAGCCCATCGGCGAACGGTTTGATCCGGTCGCCGGCGAACAGCCTGCGGAATTCACGACCCAACTCGAACATGTCGCCGCCTCCGCTCCGAAGCCGTCCCGGTATGAGACGGCGACCTCGCGTTCTGCACGACAGGAGCAAAGCCGGAGCCGAAGATGTAAACAAGTGGTTAATTTCAAAGGTATGGTTAACCGTGTCTTACAGTCCACAGTAAAACGCTCGCGAGTCCGCGGCTCCCGACGCGGTTGCTGACAACCCCCGCAAGCGTCAGGCGAAGAGCGCGATCTGCTCCTGAGGCGTCAGAGGTCGCCAGTCCCCGGGGTCGAGATCACCCGGCAGGTCCAGGCCTCCGATCCGGTCGCGATGCAGGGCGGTGACGTGGTTGCCGACCGCGGCGAACATCCGCCGCGCCTGGTGATAGCGGCCTTCGGTGAGGGTCAGTCGGGCCTGAGCGGGTCCCAGCGGCTCAAGCAGCGCCGGCGCCAGGGGTTCGGGTTCGGTCGCCAGCATCAGGGTCCCGGCGGCGAACACCGCGGCCTCGTCGCCCCGCAAGGGCCGGTCGAGGGTGGCGAGATAGCGCTTGGCCACATGGCGCCTGGGCGAGATCACCCGGTGCAGGAACGGACCGTCGTCGGTGATCAGCAACAGGCCCGAGGTGTCCTTGTCGAGCCGCCCGATGCTCGATAGCGCCGGGATCCGCGCGCGCCAGCGGGGCGGCAGCAGTTCATAGACGCTGCGGCCGGGTTCCCTGTGCGAGCAGACCACGTCCAGCGGCTTGTGCATCACCAGCGTCAGCGGCGCGGGGGGATCCACCGGATGCCCCGCCACCGTCATCCGCTCCGGCAGGTCGGCGGTGACCGCGATGCGCGCGCCGGCGTCCTTGAGCACCGCACCATCCAGCACCACCTGGCGGCGCGCGACCAGGTCGGTGACTTCGCGCCTTGAGCCGTAGCCGAGATTGGCCAGCAGGCGGTCGACCCGCGCCATCGGCGCATTGGGGGCAGCCTTGCTCACTTGCGGGCCTCGAAGATCTTGTAGCCGCCAGCGTCGGCCCGAACCGCGACCGCGGCGAAGGCCGTAGCGAGCGTCGCCTCATAGGGCAGGTGACGATTGGCGACGATCCAGCAGACGCCGCCGCGCCGCAGCATCGTTGACGCCGCCTGGATAAAGGCGACGCCCAGCGCCTTGTCCTCCGCTCCGCCATCGTGGAACGGCGCGTTCGTCACGACGAAATCCAGGCCGGCGAGCGCCGCGTCCGGAACCCGCGCGTCGGCCCACAGCACCCGGGCGCGGGGGTCGCCGAGATTGCGCTGGGCGCAGGCGACGGCGCGGCGATCAAGGTCGATGCAGGCCAGGTCGGTGACCTGCGGCGAGGCCAGGATCGGTCCGGCCAGCACGCCGACGCCACAACCCAGGTCCGCGCCCCGGCCGGCGAGCGCGGGGATCATCGTCAGCAACCTGGCGCTGCCCAGATCGATGCGGTCCCAGCTGAACACGCCGGGCTGCGACCACAGGCCCAGACTCTCGACCACGCGAGGGGCGCCGGCGTCGATCGCCGCCGCAAGGCCGGTGGGCGCCGCGGGCCGGGTCGCGTGGCAGAACCGGTGATGGCGCCGCGCCGCCTCGGTGACCGCGCAGCCGAACCCCTCCAGCGCCTTCTTCAGCCTCGCGCCGCCCTTGTCCTTGGGCGCGAAGACGCAGACCGGCGCGCCGGGCGCAAGCGCGCGCAGCGCCTGGGCGAGGACGAAGTCGCGCTCCAGCGTCCCCGGCGGCGCCAGGATCATCGCGCCGTCCTGCGCGCCGTCCGGCATCGCCGAAAGGTCATCGGAGCCCGGGATCAGCGGCGAGACCTGCGTCACGCCGCGCGGAACCTCGACAAGGCCGGGCGCGGGAGCGCCATAGAGGATCACCGCCTCAGGCCCGTTCTTTCGTGCGCGCGAAGGCGACCTTGGGATAGCGTTCGGCGACGTATCCGGTCTCCCAGGCGGTCTTGGCCAGGAACACCGGCTGGTCGTCTATGTCGGCGGCCATCTGCATCCGGTGCTTGCCCTGGAAATCCTCGAGATCGGCCTTGTCGCCGGCGATCCAGCGCGCCTCGGCATAGGGGCTGGCCTCGAAGATCACTTCCAGCTGGTATTCGTTGGCCAGCCGGTCGGCCATCACCTCGAACTGCAGCTGGCCCACGGCGCCGACGATGAAATCGGCCCCCAGCGTCGGGCGGAACAGCTGGGTGACGCCCTCTTCGGCCAGGCCCTCCAGCGCCTTTTTCAGGTGCTTGGCCTTCAGCGGATCCTTGACCCGCACCCGCTGCAGGATCTCCGGCGCGAAATTGGGCAGGCCGGCGAACCGCAGGGTCCCGCTCTGCGACAGGCTGTCGCCGACCCGCAGGATCCCGTGGTTGGGAATGCCGATGACGTCGCCGGCGAAGGCCTGCTCGGCGAGCTCGCGGTCCGAGGCGAAGAACATGATCGGCGCATTGACCGAAAGCTGGCGGCCGGTGTTCTGCACCTTCAGCTTCATGCCGCGTTCGAACTCGCCGGAGGTCAGCCGCAGGAAGGCGATCCGGTCGCGATGATTGGGGTCCATGTTGGCCTGGACCTTGAACACGAAGCCGGAGACTTCCGCGTCACCGGGTTCGACCTCCGTAGCCTCTCCGGCCTTGAGCGCGGCAACGCCCTTGGGCGGCGGCGCATAGGCGCCCAGGCCCGCCAACAGTTCATCGACGCCAAAATGGCGCAGCGCCGAGCCGAAGAACACCGGCGTCATGTGGCCTTCCAGGAACGACTGCACGTCGAACGGCTTGGAGGCGCCGGCCACCAGCTCGGCGTTGTCGGTGAGCTCGTCGAGCTCCTCGGCATCGAGGTAGCTGGTGATCGCGTTGCCGCGGAAGGCGATCGGCCGGGGATGACCCTGCTCGCCGTCCGGACCCTTTTTGGCGAAGGGGATGAAGCTCTGCCGCGCCAGGTCGAGCATGCCCTTGAACCGTCCGCCCGACCCCGCCGGCCAGTAGAGCGGCGCCGGGTCCAGCGCCAGCTTGGAACCGATCTCGTCGAGCAGGGCGAAGGGGTCCTGGGCCTCCCGGTCCATCTTGTTGATGAAGGTGACGATCGGGATGTCGCGCAGGCGGCAGACCTCGAACAGTTTGAGCGTCTGCGGCTCGATCCCCTTGGCGGCGTCCAGCACCATCACCGCGGCGTCGGCGGCGGTCAGCGTGCGGTAGGTGTCCTCCGAGAAATCCTCGTGGCCGGGAGTGTCGAGCAGATTGAACATCAGCCCGGCGTGGTCAAACGTCATGACGCTGGCCGACACCGAGATGCCGCGTTCGCGCTCGATCTTCATCCAGTCCGACCGGGTGCGGCGGTTCTCGCCGCGGGCGCGCACCTGACCGGCCGCGCGGATCGCGCCCCCCGCCAGCAGCAGGTTCTCGGTCAGCGTGGTCTTGCCGGCGTCCGGATGGGAGATGATCGCGAAGGTGCGCCTGCGGGCGGCCTCGGCTGCGAGGCCCTGGCGAGAACGGTCGGCCTCGGCGATGGGAGAAGAGGTCATTGCAGTTTCTAGCAATCCCAAGAACATTGACGCAATGAATTAATTCAATTATTTTTCATCTGGATTGCAGGAGGCCGCAATGCCCAGACTGGTTCGTCGCCGAACGCTCCCCGATGGCAGGGTAGAGCTTTTCACGCCGAAGATGACCGACGGATATTACACCCTGGCCGACCGCGCGGTCGATCCGCAGCACAACAGGGCGGCAAATCAGTTTCTGGTCCGGGATCTGGACGCGGTCATTGCCCGGATTCGCCGCGGCGGCGTCAGCCTGCGGATGCAGGGCCAGATCACCGGGCAGGAAAACCTGATCAGCGCCGGCGCCATCGAAGTCGAGGAAGACGCCACAGACCAGACCCTCGTGGGGGCAGCCGAGGACGACGATCCGTTCGCCACCTTCGCGGAGTGGTCGAGCGAGGCGGACGAAGCCGGCTACAAGGCGCTGTGAGCTTCGCACCCTTCGATGTGGTCGTGGTGCCGTTTCCCTACAGCGACAAGCTGGCCGAGAAGCGGCGACCGGCGCTGGTGGTGTCGGCCCCCGCCCTGAGCGCGGACCTTGGGCGGCTGTGGGTGGTGATGATCACCAGCGACCGCGGCGCCCGCCTGCAGGGCGACGCGCCGCTCGGCGACCTGGCGGCGGCCGGGCTGCCCGTGGCGTCCATCGTCCGCGCCAGCAAAATCGCCACGATCGAGGTTGCGCGGGTTGTGCGCGGGGCAGGTCGGCTCTCGGCCACGGACGAGGCGGCGGCCCGACTGGCTCTGCGAAGTTGCGCGGGGTTCTAAGGTTGGATCATCATAGCCGCGGCGACACGCCGGCGCGCTTTAACGGTCTGCCCTAAGCCGCCAGCCGGCCCCAGACCCTGACGGCGGCGCTGGCGGCGTCAAGTTCGCCAGCCTGCTGCAGGGTGCGGAGTTCGGCGATGACCTCGGAGGGAACCCTGGCGAACCGCGCCGTCACCGTCTGGGGCGGGCAACCCGCATTGGGCGCGGTGAACTGCGCCGCGTTGGTGGTCGGCGCCTTGGCGGCGATCAGCCGGGCCAGCCGCCGTGCCCGCTCAGGGAACTGAGTTTGCAGCCGCGGCTCGGCGGCGAACATCTCCCGACCGAGCTCAAGGATTGTCGAGACCGCCAGGCCGCCGACCAGATCTGGAGTCATCCTGGGATCCATCTGGACGTCATCGAGCTGGAAGACGGCGTCGTTCATCAGGAACAGCATGGAAACCGGTTGTGCGCTCCGTGGTCACCACCGGCGTTGTCCCACGCCAGGCTTTCGGCCCGGTTCACGAAGTCGGTTAACCGGCGGATGGGCTGGTCGGGTCAGTCCTTTTCGACGGGTTCGGTGAGGAAATGGCGGGCCTGTCGGTCGTCGATCTCAACCACCCAGACGTCGGGATCGACGCGCGCCGCACGCTCGATATAGGCGTCCAGATCCGGCTCCTGGTCAGACCGCGCCGGCTGCATCCACACCCGCTCGCCATCCAGCCGCGTCGCCTCGGCATAGAGCCTGGCCGTGCCGTTCGGCCGGTTCAGCACCTTGACCAGGACGGCGCCGGCGCCGGCGTCGCCCTTGCGGATGACCATGGCGAAGGCCCCGGCCAGTTCGGCCCGGCGGATCAGCGCGCTGACCCAGATGTCGGTGGAAAGATGCATGATGCGACGATGCGCCGAAGCATCCTTAACTGTCACTAACCTCGCCTGTTCACGCGATCGAAATGGCGGCCGCCTAGGGTCCGCCCAGGTCTTCGGGCCGCAACGAGAACAGACGACGCATGAAGAGCTTGCGCAGAAAAGCGCGGCCGGCGTCTCGGTGGATGGGGTTTCTGATCGCGGCGCTCGCCGCCTCACCCGGCCTTGCGCGTGCGCAGCCGGCGGACCTTTTCTACGAGCGTACGGTGATGGGCGCGGCCGACGCGCGCTGCGGCCTGTTCGCGCCTGGCGTTGCCGCGGCGCTGGCCGCCGGCGCCGCCCAGGCCCGCGGAGCCGCCCTGCGGGCCGGCGTGGCGCCGGAAATCCTGCGCGAGAGTGAGCGCATCGCGCGCACCCGGGCCGCGGCGGCCGACTGTGACTCGCCCGACGTGACCCTGGCCGCCGGCCGGGTCCGCAGCGCCTTCGCGGGCTTCGCCAAACTGACCCGCCTGACCTATGCCGGCGACGTGGCCGACTGGCGCGCCGACCGCAACATCGGACGCGCGACCCGGTGGCGGCTGACCCAGGACACCCGCTTCGGCGCCGACCGCATGGCGTTTGGGCTGGCCGGACGCCAGGGCGCCGGCGCCCTGGTCGCCGTGGCCCGGTTCGCCGACGGCGCCGAACCCTACGCCGCCCGCATCGTCCTGCGCGACACGGGGCGCAGTTCGCAGCCCTATCTCGATCGGTGGGGGGGTGGATCGACCGCCGGCCTGCCGCTCGCGCGGCGCCTGCCGCCGAACACCGCGCTCAAAGTCTATGGCGCCGCGGCGCGCGCGCCCGCCGACCAGGACCTGCTGCCCAAGGACGTCGCTGAGGGCTGGGCGTTCCGCTTTCCCGACGAGGCCGTGCGCGCTCTGGCGGGCCTCGACCCGCGCGAGTCCGTGGCGGTGGAATTCCTGTTTCCCGGCGACCTGACCCGGCGCGCCTATGTGGAAGTCGGCGACTTCGCTGCTGGCCGCGCGTTCCTGCAGGTTGCCGCCCGCTAGGCCTGGGCCTGGAGGGCGGCCAGCGCCACGGGATGCAGCACCGGCATCCGAACAGTAACCGTCGTACCCACGCCCAGCACGCTTTCGATGACCATGTCGCCCCCGTGCAGCCGGGCGAAGGCGCGCACCAGGGACAGGCCAAGGCCCGAGCCCGCCTGGCGGCGATCGGCGTCGCCCGCCTGCTCGAAGGGCTTGCCTAGGCGCTCAAGATCCAGCGGCGCGATGCCCACGCCACTGTCGGCCACGACGATCTCCAGCATCTCGCCCGCCGCCCGCACGGTGACTGCCACCGACTGGCCTCTGGGGGTGAATTTCAGGGCGTTGGAGATCAGGTTGAAGGCGATCTGCTTGATCGCGCGGCGGTCGGCCGAGACGGCGAGGGCTTCCGCCGAGAGGTCGCCGCGCAGATGGATGCCCGCCCGCTCCGCCTGGCCGCGCATCAGACGCAACGCCGCGGCGACGGCATCGCGGACATCGAAGCTCTCGCGCGCCAACTCAAACCGCTCGGCCTCGATCTTCGACATGTCCAGCACGTCGTTGATCAGTTCCAGCAGGTGCGCCCCGCTCTCGTGGACCAGCTCCGCATATTCGGCGTAGCGGTCCGACAGCGGTCCGAACAGCCGCTGACGCATAATGTCTGAGAAGCCCATGATGGCGTTCAGCGGCGTGCGCAGCTCGTGGCTCATATTGGCCAGGAATCGCGACTTGCCGGCGTTCTGCCGCTCGGCGGTTTCCCGCGCGGTCTCCAGATCAGTCTCACGGGCGCGCTGGGCGCGGGCGTCGCGCAAGGCGGCGATCAGCCGCGTCGCGCTCATCCGGCGCACGGTGAGGATCTGCCAGCCCCGCGAGTCGTGGGCGGGCACGAAGCCGACCTCGACAGATCCCTCCGACACGGCGCGGGCCAGCGCGTCTTCGACCCGCCGGCGGTCGTTGTCGCAGACCAGGTCCCCCAGGCCGCGACCCGGCAGGTCATAGGTCTCGGCGCCGGCTGGCGCCTCGCCGAACGCCTCCAGGATCCGGCCGCCCGGATAGAGGGCCATCAGGAGCTGAGGCTGATGGTCCAGCGCCTCGCGCAGGTCCATGGCGGTCTCACGGCTTTTGGCCGCGTCGCCGCGCATCCGGCCCTGCAGCGCCACGAGGCCGGCCGCGAGGCCCAGCGCGGTGGTGGCCAGCGCCAGCAGGCTCAGCCAGATCGACAGGTCCGCGGCGGGGTGGGCCTGGGGCAGGAGGATCGCGCCAAGCGCCGAGAGACCGGCGGCGGCGACCCCAAGCGCCGCCCCCAGCGCCAGCAGTCTGGGTCGGCCGAACGCCGCGCCCGCGGCCAGCGGCGCCAGGCACCAGGGCGCCAGCGGTCCCCCCGGGCCGCCGGTCAGCTGGCACGCCAAGACGCCGGCCGCGGCCCAGATGAAAATGGCGAGGCCCGCGCCTGCGCCCCCGGCGACCTGGGCCAGGACGGCGCCCGCCAGGCTCGCGGCGACCACCACGGCCAGGGCCACATCCACCGCGTCGGGCGCGACGACGCCGAGCAGCGCCGCCCCGCCGGCGGCCAGGGCGACCGCGAGCGTCCAGCCCAGCTGCCAAAGGACGGCGAAGCGACGCGCACGGGGCATCGAACCGCCACGGGACGCCCGTCTGCGGGAACGGGTCAGCACTCGGTCCTGGCGATCTGCGCAATGCTCATGATCGCGAGCTTAGCGACATGGGCCTGTCGGCGTAAGAGCGCTCGCCCGGCAGGCGATCAACGCCGCCGCGGGCCGATGATCGGGGGAAAGGAATTCGTAAGTGCCGCGGGGCCACACTGTGGGCCTCTGAACAGCGAAAGCGTGCGGCCACCCATGCCCCGAGCGGCCACACTTGCCCAAGCACCGCCGACGCTTGGCGCATCGCCCGTATCGCGGCGTCGCCTGGCCCGGGCGGCCAGTCTCGAGGATCAGAAACGGGCGTTCCTGCGGCTGGTCAGCCACGAGCTGCGCACCCCGCTCAACTCGATCCTGGGCTTCTCCGAAATCCTAGCCGTCGAGCTCTACGGCCCGCTCGGCGCCCCGCAATACAGGGAATATGCCGAAATCATCCGCGGCAGCGGGCGGAAACTGCTTCTGCTGGTCAATCAGGTGCTGGAAATCGGTCGGCTGGAAGGTCTGACGCTCGAGGTCAGGCCCGAGGCCCTGGACCCCGCACTCGACGCGGCGATGGCCAGCCTGGCCGACGACCTGGCCGGTCGCGACGTGAACATCCGGGTGATCGGCGTAGGTCAGATGCCGACGGTCCAGGCCGATCCGTGGGGCCTCGGCACGGTGCTCTCCCACCTTTTGCGCAATGCCGTGAGCTTCTCGCCGGATCGCGGCGAGGTGCGGGTCCGCGCCGAACGGCGCGGCCGATTCGTCGAAATCTTCATCGAGGACGACGGCCAAGGTGTCGAGCCGGCCGACCTGCCCCGCCTGATGCTGCCCTTTGAGCAGGGCGAGAATGCCCTGGCCCGGCGGGTCGACGGCGCGGGGCTGGGCCTGCCGATCTGCGATCTGACCTGCCGGGCCATGGGCGGGCGACTGACCCTGGTGTCCGCGCCGGGCAAGGGCATGGTGGCCGTGGTGCGGCTGCGGGCGGCCTGAGGGTCGGTTGCCGAAAGGTCGCGCGGCGCTTAAACGCCGGGCATGGACGCCGCCACACCTCCGCAAGCCATCGAGGCTGAGCTCTGCGAACTCGCCGCCGAGTTCGAGGTGCTGGGCGACTGGGAGGAGCGTTATCGCCACGTGATCGACCTGGGCCGCGATCTGGCCCCGCTCACCGACGCCGAACGCTCCGACGCCAACAAGGTCCGCGGCTGCGCCAGCCAGGTCTGGCTGGTGACCGAGCCCCGCGACGACGCGACGCTGACGTTTCGCGGCGATAGCGACGCCCATATCGTCCGCGGCCTGATCGCCATCCTGCTGCGCCTCTACAGCGGTCGCACCCCGGCCGACATCCTGGCGTTTGACGCGCCGGCGGCGTTCGCCCGCCTGGGCCTGTCCGGCGCCCTGTCACAGCAACGCTCGAACGGGCTGGCCGCGATGGTGGCGCGCATCCGCGCCGATGCCGGACGGGCGGCCGCCTAAGCCGCGCGGATACCGCTGTGCGTCTGGGCCATGCCGACCACGGCGTCGAAGCCCAGGATCATGTCGATGTCGCCGCTGTCCGAGGCCAGCGGCAGGCGCAGCCACAGGATCGACAGGTGCGCCGCGCCGCGCCAGGCGAGATTGTGCACGCCGACCGCCGGGCGCCGCTCGGCCACCACCTTGCCCAGCTCAAACCGCCAATAGTCGGCCGCTGCGGTGCTGTAGATATCGCCAAGCCGCCGACCGGTGATTTCGCGGCCATAGACTCCGTAGAGGCCGGTGCCGGCCAGCCGCATGCGGAACTCCGGCCGCGCCGGATCGCGCGCGGGCCGGCCGACGTCGATCAGGCTGACGGTGGGCAGCAGGCGCTTCATCGCGGCCGGATCCAGCTGGCGGCGGCCGGGCAGCCGGGCACCCGCTTTCAGCGACGCCCAGTAGGCGAACAGCTCCTCGTGCGCGCGAACTGCCGCAGCGGGCGCCCCGATCTGCGCTGCCATATCCAGATGCCCCAGCAACCGGTTGGATTCTCAACGAATCGTTTATCGCCCGGAGAGCGAATCGGCGGCAAGTGGAAAAGGGTTAACGGTGTCGGAATCGCTGCGGCCGTTGCCGTGGCGACAGGCGCGCGGCGCACGCTCAAACGCAGACGCCCGCCGAATCCGGCGGGCGTCCGACGTCGTCAAAGCGTTGCGCGCCCTCGCGGAGCGCGCCGGGAAATCAGCGCTTCTTGCGTGGCGCCTGACGGCCGCCCTGACCCAGGCCCATCTGCTTGGCCAAGTCCGAGCGCGCCTTGGCATAGTTGGGCGCAACCATCGGATAGTCTTTCGCGAGGCCCCATTTCGCCCGGTATTCCTCGGGGCTCATGTTGTATTTGGTCCGCAGGTGCCGCTTCAGCGACTTGAACTTGCGGCCGTCCTCCAGGCAGATGAGGAAATCCGGCGTGATCGACCGGCGGACCGGCACGGCCGGTTCCTTCGGCGCGACTTCCACAGTCTCGGATCCTGAGGAGATCGCGGCCAAGGCGCGGTGCACGCTCTGAATCAGGTTCGGCAGATCAGCGGCGGTGACGGAATTGTTGCCCACATAGGCTGAAACAATATCCGCGGTCATCTCGATGACTTCCGACTTATCGTCCATTGTTGTTTTCCATAGAAACCGCGCCGCCCCGGACGCCGAAATGATTCAAGAGATCAGTTGCGAGACCATTATCGGGAACTTATCGAGGCGACAAGCACACAAATAGAGTTGGCGTGGCCAGACAGCCGGAAAATCCAACTCAATTGCAGATTTGAAATTAATGCGGGAATCTCACCGAGTAAGCGGCGGGTTCTCTACCAAAGGACCCCCCCCCCCCCGACCCCCGGTTTGTTTTTGGGGGGGGCCCCGTTGGGGGAGAGTTTAGGGGGGGCGCGCAGGACCAGGTGCG
>NZ_JANMBF010000076.1:0-13800 GCF_031360265.1 Phenylobacterium sp. | reverse complement strand
CGGCTGCCCGCCTCGTCCATCAGGTCTATGGCCTTGTCGGGCAGTAAGCGGTCGGCGTTGTAGCGATAGGAGAGGGTGTCCGACGCGACAATGGCGCTGTAGGAAAACCGCACGCCATGGTGCAGTTCGTACTTCTCCTTCAGGCCGCGCAGGATGGAGATGGTGTCCTCGACCGTGGGCTCGGAGACGAACACCGGCTGGAAGCGACGGGCCAGCGCGGCGTCCTTCTCGACGTTCTTGCGGTACTCATCCAGCGTCGTGGCGCCCACGCAATGCAGCTCGCCGCGGGCCAGCGCGGGCTTCAGCAGGTTGGAGGCGTCCATGGCCCCTTCCGACTTCCCGGCTCCCACCAGGGTGTGCATCTCGTCGATGAACAGGATGATCGAGCCTTCGGCGGCGGTGACCTCGTTCAGCACCGCCTTCAGCCGCTCCTCGAACTCGCCGCGGTATTTCGCCCCGGCGATCAGCGAGCCCATGTCCAGCGACAGCAGCTTCTTGTCCTTCAGCCCTTCGGGCACGTCGCCGTTGACGATGCGCAGGGCCAGGCCCTCGACGATGGCCGTCTTGCCGACGCCGGGCTCGCCGATCAGCACGGGGTTGTTCTTGGTGCGGCGCGAAAGGACCTGGATGGTGCGGCGGATCTCTTCGTCACGGCCGATGACCGGGTCGAGTTTGCCGTCGCGGGCCGCCTGGGTCAGGTCCCGGGCATAGCGTTTCAGGGCGTCATAGCCCTCCTCGGCGGAGGCTGAATCGGCGGTCTTGCCCTTGCGAACGGCGACGGCGGCGGCCTCCAGCCCCTTCTCGGTCGCCCCGGCGCGCTTGAGGATATCGCCCGCGTCGCCGCCATCCTTGGCGATAGCGATCAGCAGGCGCTCTGTGGTGACGAAGGCGTCGCCCGCACCCTTGGCGCCGAGTTCAGCCCCGGCGAAGACCCGCGCCGTCTCGGGTTTCATATAGAGCTGTCCGGAGCCGCCCTCGACCTTGGGCAGCTTGCCCAGCGCGGCGTCCAGCGCCGTGTCCGCCTCGTCGGGCCGCCCGCCGGCGCTCTCGATCAGCGCGCGAGACAGCCCGTCCTTCTCTTCGAGCAGCACCTTCAACAGGTGTTCAGGCGCGAGCTGCTGGTGGCTCCTGGCCAGCGCCAGGCTCTGCGCCGACTGGATCGCCTGTTTGGCGCGGTCGGAATAGACGTCGATGTTCATCAGGTCCCCTCGGTAGGCGAATGAGTGGAGCCGCCTCATCAAGCACGGCTCCGACCCTCCCGATGTAGTGTGGCGAATTGGCCACACAAGGCGCCTGGAGCGTCAGTGCGGCGGGTTGTGCTTCTCGAGAAAGGCGACCACAGCCTCAAGGGTCTGCAGACGGGTGGCGCCACGGGAAAGCCAATGGTCCGCGCCGGCCTGCACCACGAGTTCGACAGGCTTCCCCGCGTAGGAGGGTGCGCAAGGCATCTTCTGCTGATGTGCTGGTTCTGACGTTCGCCCGAGGGATCAGGCTCTGAGCGGTCTTCAGATCCGGGACGCACACTCGAAACCAGAATTGCATCCGGGCCCTAGGTGCTTGATCCCGGCGGTGGTAGCTCGCGTGGCATGTCCAGACATCCCCACCTCCCCCACGCCCTGCTGATCGCGCTCCTTTGCGCGCCCGCGCTCGCCGGCTGCCTGACGCCGCGCGCCCGGCCGATCCCCAGCCCCGCCGTGCTGGAATCCCGCGCCCACGTCGGCGCCAGGGTTCAGGCCTGCCCGGCCGGCGACCTGGCGGAAATCTCCCCGGTGACCGTCACCTTCGGCTTCGACGACGCGCGGATATCCGACGCCGGCCAGGCCCGGATGGCCGGCGCCGCGGCCTGGCTGGCCTGCCATGCCGGAACCGAGGTGGTCATCCGCCCCGCCGCCGACAACCATGGCGCGGCGGCCCACCAGCAGGACCTCGCCGCCCGCCGCGCCCAGGCCGTGCTCGACCAGCTCCGCGCGCTCGGCGACACCGCCAGCGTGGTCCGCCGCCTGGCGCTAGGAGCGGCCGACCCCGTCACCGCCCCCCACCTGCTGATCCAGGCCGAAGGGCGGGGGTGGTAGGGGCCACATTACCGCGATTTATCTAGGCTCCGCGCTGCGAAACAGCCAATAGGGCGGCGACTGACGCCGCGCTGAGGGGCCGCGCCGTCCACCCGGAGCCTTGCCCTTGATCGCCCTCCTTGCCGCCGCCGCCCTGGGGTTTTCCTCAGCTGACCTGCAACGCCTGCCGCCGATCAAGCGCGAGCCGCAGGTCACCTATGTGGATCGCTCCGGCGCGGTGATCGGGGTGCGGGGGGGACGCTTCGCGGGGCCCGCCGACCTCGCCCGGATGCCGGCCTACGTGCCCGCCGCCTTCGTCTCCATCGAGGACCGGCGGTTCTATGAGCATGCCGGGTTCGATCCCGTGGGCATGGCGCGCGCGGTGATCGCCGACCTGAGCTCGGGCAAGAGCCAGGGCGCCTCGACGATCACCCAGCAGCTGGCGCGCAACCTGTTCCTGTCGCCCGACCAGACATTGGAGCGCAAGGCCAACGAGCTGGTGATCGCCGTCCAGCTGGAGCGGGCCTATTCGAAGAAGCAGATCCTGGCGCTGTACCTGAGCCGGGTCTATTTCGGCGCCGGGGCCTATGGGATCGAGGCGGCGTCACAGCGGTATTTCAACAAGCCCGCCGCCCGCCTGACGGTGCGCGAGGCCGCGATGCTGGCGGCGCTTTTGAAGTCGCCCACCAACTACAATCCCATCGAACAGCCGGAGCGCTCGGCTCAACGCACGCGGCTGGTGCTGGACGCCATGGTCGAGACCGGGGCGATCGGTCCGGCCGAGCGGACCAGGGCGCTGGCCCATGCGCCGAAGGTCTGGAAAACCGCGCCCACCGCCCCGGCGCAATATTTCATCGACTGGATCGATGGCCAGGCCCGCGCCGCGGTAGGCCCCCCGAAGCAGGACATCGTCGTGGAGACCACGCTGGACCTGCCCGCCGAGATCGCCGCGGGCGAGGCGGCGCGGACCACCGTAGATCGCTTCGCCAGGCAGGGCGTCGGCCAGGCGGCGCTGGTGGCCCTGGACGGCGCGGGCCGGGTGCGGGCCATGGTCGGCGGGACCGACTACGCCAAGGCGCCCTACAACCGCGCGGTGGAGGCGCACCGCCAGGCAGGCTCGGCCTGGAAGCCGTTCGTCTATCTGGCGGCGATGGAGGCCGGCCGCACGCCCGACGCCCTGGTCACCGATGAGCCGGTGACCATCGCCGGCTGGACGCCGCGCAACTATGAGGAGGGGTTCCTGGGCCAGATCACCCTGGAACAGGCCCTGACGCACTCAATCAACACCGTCGCCGCCCGGCTGGCCGACGAGGTCGGGCGCGACAACGTGGCGGCGGCGGCCCACCGGATGGGCATCGTCTCGACGATCAACACCGACCCGGCCATGGCGCTGGGGACGACGCTGGTGACGCCTCTGGAGATGGCCCAGGCCTATGACGCCTTCGGCAACGGAGGCTATCGGGTGGCGGCCTATGGCATCGAGCGCATCCGCACGACGGGGGGCCAGGTGCTGTTCCAGCGGCGCGCCCCGGCGCCCGTGCAGGCGGTGCTCAATCCGCCGCTGGGCGAGATGCAGCGGATGATGCGGTCCGTGATGGCGTCGGGCACCGGGACCCACGCGGCGATCCCCGGCTATGACCTGGCGGGCAAGACCGGCACCACGTCGGACTACAAGGACGCCTGGTTCTGCGGCTACACCGGCGGGCTGGCGACGGTGGTCTGGGTGGGACGCGATGACGCCACCCCCATGCGCCGGATCACCGGGGCGACGGCGCCCAGCGAGCTCTGGCGCGGCTTCATGGTGCAGGCGCTGAAGCGGCTGGCCAACGGTCCGATCCCGCCCGGGCCGCCGCCGCCAGAGCCGGTCGCCCCGCCTCCCGTTGCAATGCCAACCGAGCCGCCGCCGACGGCGCCCCCGCCGACCTGACCTCAGTTGTAGTTGACCGTCACTGTCAGCGCGCCCGAATAGGCCTGGGCCGGCGTGGCGGCGCTGATGTCGAAGGCCCCGCCAAAGCGCAGTTCCTGGCGCCCGGAGGCGGGAATGATGCCTGGCGCGCCGCTGGTCACTCTGGGCGCGGTGGCCGAGATATGGGTCAGCCCCGGCTGATCGAACATCAGGCTCTGGGTCGTCGTGTAGGTGATGCCCGCCTCGCCGATCACGTCGAATTTTGCCGCGCTGACGGCGCCGGCCGAGCGCGCCGCGTCGCCCGCGCCGCTGACGGTGACACGGCTGTCAGGGTCGATGGCCACGGTGTTGGCGCCCGCGTTGCCGGGTTTGATCACGGCTCCAAAGTCGAGGATCTGGGTCGCCTGGAGGGTCACCGGCGCCAGGATCGTCACGCTGACGCCGGCCGAGGCCGAAACGCTGCCGCCCGCCTGGGCGCCGGTCGCGGAGAGAGCTGTCGCCAGGGCCATTGAGGCCAGTAGAAGAGCGTTCTGCACTTTCATGCTGCAATATATAGAGACAGAGTCTTTAGAAGTGGTTTTTACGGCTTAATCTACTGTTGTTCGAATTTGGTACACTCATATATACACGTCGTTAATTATGATCCGGATCGTTTTTGACAGATGTTATCGTTAAATTTGACTAAGGTTAATCTATGCTTTCTACCATCTCGGACGTTGAAGTCTTGATAACCATGGCCACGGGCTGCGGCAGGGGGTTGTGGCCGCTGAGCCGCGAACGTGCTGAGGTGGTGACAGCAGTCGAACCGCGAGCAACCCCCGAGCGGCCATGAAGACCTACAGGATCGGCGTCATCGGGCTGGGCCAGCGCATCGCCCACGTATTGGCGGCCATGACCGAAGTGGGCTGGCGGCTGGAGGTGGCGGGTCACGTCGATCCGGCCCCCGTCGGCGCGCCGATCCTGGCGGCGGCCGGGATCTCCTCCGGCCGGCCGTTCGCCACGCCCCAGGCGCTGCTGGCGCAGGGCCCCTTCGACCTGGTGATGGTGGGCACGCCAAACCACCTGCACTTTGAGCACCTCAATCTGGCGCTCGACGCCGGTTCTCCGGTGTTCGCCGAAAAGCCCATCGTCCGCACCCAGGCCGAGAGCCTGGCGCTGGCGACGCGGCTGGCGGCCGGCGGCGGCCCGCCGCTCTACATCGGCCTGGTCATGCGCTCCATGCCGATCGTGCGCGAGGTGATCGCCCGCGTGGAGTCCGGGCAACTCGGCGAGCTGATCTCCATCGACGCCACCGAGCACCTGCCGCCCGAGCATGGCGGCTACCTCGCCCGCAACTGGCGCCGTCGCGCGCAGTGGGGCGGGTCCTACCTGCTGGACAAGGTCTGCCACGACTTCGATATTTTCGGCCGTCTGGCCGGCGCGCGGCCGGTCCGGGTGGCGAGCTTCGGCGGGCGCCGGATCTTCACCGCCGAACGGGCGCGGACCGCGCCGAAGACCTATGACAACGGCGAGGCCGCCTATGCCCTGCGCGACGCCGGCTGGGCGGGCGCCAACGACAGCTTCCAGTCCGACATGGATGTCACGGACCACCAGACCGCCATGGTCGAATACGCCAACGAGGTCCGCCTCTCGTTCCACGCCAACAGCCACGTCGGCCTGACCGAGCGGCGCTGGTATCTGGCCGGGACCGAAGGGACGCTGATCGCCGACCTGGTTCGCAACCGCCTGATGGTCCGCCGCGCGCTGGATCGCCGCAAGCCCGAGCGGATCGGCTACGGGGACCGCACCGAGGACGCCCACAATGGCGCGGACCAGGCCATGGCCCGCGACCTGCTGGCCTCGCTTAGGGATGGGGCGCCGTTCCCCGTGACGCCCTTTGACAGCCTGGAGGCCGGGCTGACGGTGATGGCGATCGACGAGGCCATGGCCTCTGGCGAGGTTCTCGACTGCCGGCCGATGTGGGCGCGCTATGACGCCGCCATGACCAGCGCCTCGCCCAGCAGCGCCTGAAGCCAGGGCGTGTTCGGATAGGGCTCATGCCGATACTGGCGGTAGCCTTCGGCGAGGGCGACGCCGAAGTCGGCGCCGCGGCGGCGGGACCACGCCTCCATGGAACCCAGGTGGTCGGCGATGCCGTGCTGGCGGGCGACCCACCGCGCCTGGCTCGCGTGGGCGGCGAGCAGGCGCTGTTTCAGAGGAAAGCCGTCATTGATGTCGACGCCGAAGTCGGCGATCACCCGGCGGCCCTCGCGGTCCCGCCCGCCGATGGGGTCCATGAAATAGAGGTGCGGGATCGCCGCCAGCGGCGCCGAAGGGCCGGTGCGGTAGTTGGGAACCGAGGCGGCGAAACAGCCGTCGCGGACCAGTTCGCTGGCCGCCTCGTGGTCGGGGTGATAGTCGGCCGGCGAGGCGGTGATGACGATGTCGGCGCAGGCCCGCCGGATCAGCTCGGTCACCGCCCGGCGCGCGGGATCGGTGTTGAACACGCCCAGATCGGGCAGGTCGGCGCAGGCGTAGGCGGCGCCGATCATCGCCGCGGCGCTGGCGGCCTCGGCCTTGCGGATGCGGGCTGTCTCCAGAAGGTCGGTCGCGTCGGAGCCGCACTCGCCGGCGGTCAGCGTGGCGATGCGGATGGTGTGGCCGCCGGCGGCCAGCAGCGCGAGCGCGCCGGCCGCCAGATGTTCGATGTCGTCGGGATGGGCGTGGACCGCCAGGATGGTCGCCATGCCCGCAGGCTAGGGCAGGATCCCGGCCGCCGCCACGATTTAGGGATAGTTGATGGTGACCGTCAGCGTGCCCCCGTAGGTCGCGGTCGGCGTGGCGCTGGTGATGTCGAACTGGCCGCCATAGCGGATTTCCTGGAGGCCGCCGGCCGGGATCACGCCCAGCGTGCCGGAGGTGGCCACGGGCGCCGAGGCGGCGATGCCGGTCAGGCCCGACGTGGTAAAGGCCAGCACCTGGGTGGTGGAGTAGGTCGTGCCGGCCACCGCGGCCAGATTGAACTTGGCCGCCGTGGTCGAGCCAGCGACGATCGAGCCGTCGCCGGCTCCGGTCAGCGAGACCGCACCGCTGGTGTTCAAGACCACGGTGTTGGGGCTGGCGTTGGACGGCCGGACGATCTGGCCAAACGCCATGTCCTGGGTCTTGGTGATCGTCATCGGCGAGAGGATGGTGACGCTGGCGCTGGCCGAGGCCGAGGCGCTGCCGGCGGCGAGCGCGCCGGTCGAAGCGAAGGTCAGGGTGATCGCGGCGCCGGCCGCGAGAAGCATGTGACGAGTGTTCATTGGGCGCCTCAGCTCGAAGCTTCGGAGGGACCAGGCCACCCGAAGGGGTTAACGCTTTAAGCGGACCGGTGCGCCCTTTGCCGTTTTGGCACAGCCGATCTCGCCTCACGCCTCGAGACGCAAATCGCGGACCGTGTTGGGTTTTCGGGAACGCGCCGAGCCTCGCCCACGCCACGGCAGCTCAGGCCGCAGCTCGCCAAGGGTTAACGCCGACGGCTTCGCGACGAGGCGTAGGCTCAAAGCGGGCTACCCTCCGAGACGCCAGCCGACGTCCCGGGCCAGGACGGCGAAGAATTCCGGCGTATAGGCGGCCTCGGGGTCGGCGCGGACCATGGCGTCCATGGTCGCGGCGTCGTCGCCGACCAGGATGCGCCACCGCTCGGCCTTCACGCCCGCGAGGATCACCGCCGCCGCCTGGGCCGCGCTCATCGGCGCCTCCTCCAGGAAGCGGCGGTGCTGTTCGGCGGCCATGGCCTGGATGGCCTCGTCGGTCATCTGGCTGACGTCGATCCCCGACCGCGCGATCCGCGCGCGCGCGCGTTCCAGATCCTCGGCGCTCAAGGCGTCGTCGTCGCGCCGCGTCATCACCTTGCGCGAATTGGCGACGATGGAGGTGCCGATGTGGCCGGGCATGACCACCGAGCACTTGATGTGCGGAGCGTTCAGCGCCAGGTCGGTGATCAGCGCCTCGGTGAAGCCCTTCACCGCGAACTTCGCGGCGGCGTAGGCGGTGTGCGAGACGCTCGGACCGAGACTGGCCCAGAAGCCGTTGACGCTGGAGGTGTTGACGATGTGGCCCTCATCGGCGGCCAGCATCATCGGCAGAAACGTCCGGACCCCGAGATAGACCCCGCCCCAGCAGACGTTGAACGTCCGCTCCCAGTCCTCGCGGCTGTCGTTGAGCATGGAGCCGCCGCCGCCGATGCCGGCATTGTTGAACAGCAGATGGACGCGGTCGGTCTCGTGCTGGGCCGCCATCTCGTCGCGGAAGGCGATCAGCTGGGCTTCGTCGGAGACATCGGCGATGTGGGTGGTGACCCGCGTGCCTTGCGGGGGCCGGTCCTGCTCGATCAGCCGCACGGTCTCGGCCATGTTGCGGGCGGAGACATCGCACATCGCGACGTTGCAGCCCTCGGCCACCAGTTGCCGCGCGAGTTCGCGGCCCATGCCCGTGCCGCCGCCGGTCAGCACCGCCGTCTTGCCTGCGAAGTCCTTCATATGCGTCTCCCATCGCGGTCGTATCGGCCACACCCAAACCTAGCACCCTGCCGTTGGGTCAGGCGCAACCGTCACGCCGCAGTCTGACCGCGCCGTTCAGCGGCCATTCAGTCGGGACGTCCGAAAAGGATCCGGTAGATCGGACTTGGAGCCTCAAACATGCGCAAGATTCTCGCATCAGCGATGGCGGCGGTGACCCTGGTCGGCGCGATCGGTGCGACGGCCCTGCCGGCGCAGGCGCGCGACCATGATCGCGGCTATGGCTATGGATACGGCCACGATCACGATGGCGGATACGGGTATCGCGGCGACGGTGACCACCATGATCGCCGCGGCCGGGACAACAGCGGCGCGGCGATCGCCGCCGGCGTTCTGGGCCTGGCGCTCGGCGCGGCCCTGACCTCGAACGGCCACCGCACCTACAGTTCAGGCGGATACTATGACCGCGGTTACTATGATCGCGGTTACTATGATCGCGGCGACTACGAGCCGGCCTATCGGGTGTGTGAAGCCTCGCGCTGGGTCTGGGACCCCTACATCGGACAGCGGGTGCTGATCCGCAGCCGCTATGCCTGCTAGTGGATAGAACCTGACATAGGAGTCCCGTCGGGGACTGCCTCGCGGAGGTCCGCTTTCGGGCGCGACGCTGATAACTGGTTTCGACCCGAAGCGGGCCTTCGCGACGTCCGCATTGGCTCTATCCTATTGAGACATTGGGGGATCGACGGCTTCGGCGCGCGGGACTAGGTTCCGAATATGGGGAACAGCGCTCTGCGCGCAGTGATCGGCGCACTGCTAGCCACGGCCTTGGCGGCGGACGCTCAGGCCGCAGGTTACCATGCGCCCCGCAATGCTTTCGGCCAGCCGGATCTCGGAGGCATGTGGAACAACGGCTGGCTCACCAAGCTGGAGCGACCGGCGCGATACGCGGCGGGCGAGATCAGCGAGGCGGAGGCCATGGCCTACGAGGCCCATCCTCCGCCGGTGGTCACCGACGACGTCGGCGGCAACGAGACCGAGATGTGGGAGATGGGCGGCCGGCTCGCCCGCATTGGCGGGCGTCCGAGGATGGCCATCATCACCGTCCCTGCCGACGGCAAGCTCCCCTACACCGAGGCCGGCAGGGCGAAGGTCGACGCCGTCATCCGCACCGCTTCGAAGAACTTCGACAATCCGGAGCCTCGCAACACGTCCGAGCAGTGCCTCATCGCCAACAGCATTGGGCCGCCGATGCTGATTGGCCTGTACGCCAACAACATCCAGATCGTGCAGACCCGCGACAGCGTCGTCTTGATGTTGGAATGGAACCACGAGGCCCGCGTCGTGAGGCTAGGCGACAGGATCCATATGCCGGCCGCGATCCGGCCGTGGATGGGCGATTCGGTGGGCTGGTGGGAAGGCGAGACCTTGGTGATAGAGACCACCAACTTCAACGACCGGCAGGAGCCGCGGCGCAGTGGCCTGGAGAACTACTACCTCTCACCCGGGTCGAAGGTGATCGAGCGCTTCACCCGCATCTCGCCCACCGAGATCCTCTACCAGTTCAGCGTGGAGGACCCGGCCACATATCGGCAGGTCTGGCGGGGCGAGCTACCGATGGTAGCAACCTCGGCGAAGACCTTCGAGTTTGCCTGTCACGAGGGGAACTATTCCCTGCCCGGTATCCTAGCCGGCGCCCGACACGAAGAGGCGGTGGCGAAATCTGCCGCCGCCGCCGCTATCCACTGATTAGGCTTAAGGTCCGCTTCCGGGCGTGGACCCTTTGACCGCTCTCGACCGAGGCTGTGTAAAAACGCGTGCGGAGGAATGTCCCGCGCAATATTCCACCCGGACCCGTGCTGCTGATAGGTGCGCTTTGCGTGCGCCGGTCCGATGGAGGCGATCTCAGGCAAGTTATTGCGGTGGAACTCTCGCGGTCTGAGTTTTTACACAGCCTCGACCCAAAGCGGACCTGAGCCGATCCATGTTACCCAGGGCGCAGAATGTGAATCGCTTCGGGGGGCAGCATGGAAATCCACAAGCCGAAGCCGTGGCATGGGTGGCGGGAGTTTCTGAAGGAATATCTGATCATCGTCGTTGGTGTGCTGACAGCGCTCGGGGCGGAGCAAGTCGTCGAAGCCCTGCACTGGCGCCACCAAGTCGCCGAGGCGCGGCAGGAGCTGCGCTACGAACTGGGCAGCAACATCCGGCTGACCCAGCGCCGGGCGGGAAAGGCCGACTGCGTTGATCGCCGCCTGGACGAGCTGGGGGGTATCCTGGCCGAAGCCTCCAAGAGCGGGCGGCTTCCACCCGCGGGCTTCATCGGCCAGCCGATCAGCCCGACCTACCTGCAGGACGCCTGGGACGCCCAGAAGTCAGGCCAGGCCGTGGCGCACTTTTCGCCCGAAGAACTGGAGGCGATCGGCCGAGTCTATCGCTTCATCGACGGTGGTCGGCGGAGGCTCGAACTGGACGATGCGGCGTGGACGACACTGCAGACTGTCTCCGGGCCCGGCAGACGACTGGACCCAGAAACCGAGGGACGGCTCTACCAGGCTCTCGGCGAGGCCCGCGGCGCCAACCGGGCCATTCGCGCCCTGCCTGGGCGGCTTTCCGAGATCCTGCGGCAAACGGGCCTGGGCGACGACTTTCCGCAGATCAATCCGCGGAACGCGCCGCTGGCGTCCAAGTCCTGGTCGGACATCTGCGACCCGATCCGCGCCGACCCGCCGCCGATCTATGGCCGCCTGCCCTAGGATCAATCGGCCCAACTACTGACGGCCGTGTCCCACCTGCTGAACATCGGAACTGCTCCGCCGGACTAAGCTTCGGGCGGGGTCGGGGGCGTCGCAAGGTATTGTTGCGACGTGCCTGGCGCCTGGCCGGAGTTCAGAACGACCGCTTCGGGGTGGGACCTAGAAGACCACCTTCGACCATCCTTAGCGGAAGTTCGGAACGTGCGGTAACGGGCAGGAAGCGGCTGCCGGATCACACGCGAATGACCAGCGGAATTGTAAATGCTTCGCGAGGCAACTCAGCCAGCGAAGACGCTAACCCTCGACGGTGAAGGTCAGGCCGGCGTTGGCCTGCAGGCGATCCACAAGCTTGCCCTGCATGGCGGCGCCCGGCGTCCAGACGCCGCCGGGGACGGACGCGCAGTCCTTGACCAGGCAGATCGCCGCCTCGGCCAGCATCTTTGACGTTGAGCCATAGCCCGGGTCCCGGTCGCCCTTGACGGCGACGCGCACCTTGCGGCCGTCCTCGGCGATACCGACGAAGAGAATGTCGTAGAAACCCGCGTCGCGCTCCTCTTTGCTGGGCCCCTCGCCGGGTTTCGGGCCGCCCGGCCCCATTCCGGTGAACTCGGTGGGCGCGCCCGGGACCACGATGGACATCTCGTCGTACTGGAACGCCTCGCCCCAGCGATGGCCAAGCAGGGCGTTGGCGCGGTGGACGTTCTTGGTGTTGATCATCGCCATCATGAACGGGCCGACGTCGGCGCCGAGATCTTCGTCGCGGTGGACCGTATTGCCGTCCGGCTGGTCCGCCCCCTGGAAGCCGGGCGTCAGGGCGAAGGGGTTCATGAGCAGCATGCCGACCGCCGGATCCTTCTGAATCGCCGCCATGGTCGCCGCGCCCGAGGCCGCGGTGCCGCCGGAGAGCCCTCCGCGCATGGCGCGCAGGCGACCCTTCACGCGCGGAACATAGCCGCCCAGCTTCGCCTTGGCGGTCTCCTCGCAGAACCAGACGCCGAGCTCGAAGGGAATCGAATCGAAGCCGCAGGAATGGACGATCCGCGCGCCCGACGCCCTGGCGGTCTCGGAATGGGCGTCGATCACCGCGCGCATCCAGTTGGGTTCCCCGGTGAGATCCAGGCAATCGGTCCCGATCCTGGCGCAGGCCGCCACCAGGCCGTTGCCATAGAGCTGGTAGGGTCCGACCGTGGTGATGATCGCCTTGGCGCGGCGGACCATGGCGTCCAGTTCGGCGGGGTCGTCGGCGTCGGCGACCACCAGGGGGGTTTCGGGAGGGGCCCCGATCTCGTCGCGCACCTGAGCCAGCTTGGCGGCGCTGCGGCCGGCCATCGCCCATTTGATCTCGCCGCCGACGCCATAGCGCTGCGCCAGGTACTCGGCGACCAGGCGGCCGGTGTAGCCGCTCGCGCCATAGACGATGATGTCGAATTCGGCGTTGGGGTTCATGGCGTCGTATCCCTGCAGTTGCGCGGCGGCACCCTGCCTAGAATTGACACTGTAAGCAATCGCCTGTCGGCGCCATGATCGTCGGCGGAGTTCCGGCCGTTCAAGGCCGGCGGAAGGAGCGCGGATGCGTCAGAAGGTGCTGGTTCTCTACCTGGCCAACTCGGCCCTCGACGCTCCCACCGTGGCCTGGGCGGTCTATGACGGGACCGGCGAGACGCGGCCCATGGCCGGCGACAACGATCAGGCGCCTTACCGCACGGGGGTCGATGCGCTGAAGGACGGCTGGCGGCTGATCCAGGCGGCGCAGATCCTGCCGCACAGCCGGGGCGATGAGTTTGACCTCGCCTATCTGAAATACGAGTTCTTGTTCGAAAAGCTGGTGGAGACCGCGACATGACCGACGCACCCTTGCTTGGCTCGCTGGACATGGCCCGCTTCGTGGCCCGCGGCTTTCTGCGCTTCGATCGCGTCGTGCCCGAAGAGATCAACCACCGGTTCCTGACCGAGGCCGGCGAGGCCGACGATCCACAGCCCGGGCGCAAGATGATGCGCACCTACGGCGAACTCCTGGCCCGCGCCGACATCCCCGAGGTCGCGCCGGGAACGCCGCTGGCGGGGGCCTATCGGCAAGGCAGCGCCATCGCCCGGCTGCTGGACCTGCCGCTGGTGAAGGGGGCGATTCAGAGCCTGGTCGGCCCAGACCCGATCTTCGACCACCACTTCCTGCATGTGACCTTCCCGCCCGCCTACTACGAGGCCGGCGGCGGGGAGCACGTCTCCCAGCACACCCACCAGGACTCGACCATCGACCCGTCGCGGGGGTTCGACCTGCAGATCATGTACTATCCCCATGCCGTGACCCGGCCGATGGGCGGCACGCGGTTCATCCCGGGGACGCACCTGCGCAAGGTCAGCGAGGTGGCGCTGGGCCGCTATCAGAACATCGCCGGCCAGCAGCACATGGTCTGCGAGGCGGGAACGCTGCTCTTCCTGCACAACGGCATCTGGCATGGCGGCGGGGTCAACCACGCCGACCGCACGCGGACGATGTTCAAGATCCGCATGAACCCCTCGGCGCCGCAGGTGCGGCGATGGGACATGGCGACCCTCCCGGCCGAACCGGCGCAGCGGCCGATCTTTTTCATGAAAGGCCCGCGGCC
>NZ_JANMBF010000038.1:0-53351 GCF_031360265.1 Phenylobacterium sp. | reverse complement strand
TGAGAACCGTGAAGGACTGTTTCATTCCCTCGACCTGGTAGACCAGGTGGGCGCCGTGTGCCCGGGACCAGGATCCCGGCCAGGGACAGCTCCCTATGAGTGAATTAAGGTCGCTGGAATATGTCGCCTTCGACGTGGGCCACAGCAGACCCGCCATCTGCAACGTAGGGTCTCGCGGGCGGTTTCTCAAGCGGAGTCACCGCGGGGCGCGGCAAAGCCGCGGCGTCAGGCCCGCAGGCCCAGCTGCGGCTGGGCGGCCGCTCCTTGCGCTTCCTCGGGCAGGTGGCAGGTGAAGGTGGCCCCGGCGCCGGGTTCGCTCTCCAGGGCGACCCAGCCGCCGTGCAGCTCGGTGAGCGACTTGACCAGCGCCAGACCCAGGCCCGGCCCCCCGCGCTCGCGGCCGATGAAGCGGTCGAAGATGTGCGCCTGGACATGGAAGGGGATGCCGCGACCGGTGTCGGAGACCTGCAGCTGGATCTCGCCAAGGGCCTTCTTCGCGGCCAGGGTGACGACGCCGCCCGCCGGCGTCTGGCCCAGGGCGTTTTCCATCAGGTGCTCAAGAATCTGCGCCAGGCGGCGGGCGTCGCCGCGGATGAAGCCGAGGTCCCGGGCGGGCGCCACCACGATGCTGACACCGGCCGCCTGGGCCTGCGGCGTCCACCGTCGGGCCTGGGCGCTCAGCAGGTCGGCGACCCGGACGTCCTCCAGGTCCAGCGCCATCTCCTCGGCGTCGATCTGCGCCATGTCGAGCACATCCTCGATCGACCGGGCGAGTTGGGTGGCGGCCGACTTGACGGCGGCGGCATGGCCGCGCCCTCGCTCCGACAGGCCCTCGCCGGAGTGCTCCAGCAGCTCGGCATAGCCGATGATGGTGGTCAGCGGGGTGCGCAGTTCGTAGGAGACGTTGCCGACGAAATCGCGCTTCAGCCGCTCGGCGTCGGCCAGCGCCTGCTCCTTGGCGGCCAGGGCGCCTTCGAGCTTGCGGGCGTCGGTGACGTCGGTAAACGCGATCAGCGTCGCGCCGTCCGGCAGCGGCCTGGACTGGTAGACCACGATGCGACTGTCGGAGGTCTTGACCTCGCCGGTGGTCGGCGCGCGCGCCTGGGGATCGGGATCGGCGACGCGTCCCTTCAGTTCGGCCCAGAAGCTCTTGTCGTGCAGTTTGGGGATGCACAGATCGACCACGCCTTCGAAGTCGCCGGCCGCCTCGACCCGCTCGGGCGTGACGTTCCAGAACCGGGCGAAGGCCTCGTTGTGCAGCCGCAGCCGCCCGTCGGACCCGAACACGGTGACCGCGTCGGAGAGCTTGTCGAGGGTCGCCTGCTGGACCTGGATCAAGGCGTTATACTGGCTCTTCAGCTTCAGCTCGTCGGTGATGTCGGAAAACAGCAGCAGCAGGCCGCCCATCGGATGAGGCTGGCGCACGACCTTCAGCGTGCGGCCTTCGGGGACGCTCCACATCTCGTCGGGGCCGGCGGCCAGCTGCTCGTAGCGGCCCAGTTCGGCGGCCTTCCACTTGCCGTAGTCCGCGGTCTCGGGCAGGCGGCGGCGCTGGCGCAGGCGGTCCAGCACTTCGGAGTGGCTGGGCTGGTCCGCGAGCCAGGCCGGCTCCAGCCCCCAGAGCTCGGCGAAGGCGGTGTTGTGGAACATCAGCTTCTTGGCCTTGTCGAACACCGCCACCGCATCGGCGATGTGGTTCAGCGTCTCGTCGTGGGCTTCCACGCTGCGCTTGAGCAGTTCGCGCAGGTCCTCATGCTCGCTGACATCCTCGGTCCAGACGCCGACGCCGCCGCCTTCCAGCGGCTGGGCGGTGATGTGGAAGGCGCGGCGCTTGCCAGACACCGTCGACCAGCGGACGCTGTCGCGGCGCTGGCCGAGATTGGCGGCCTCGCTGGCCAGCGCATCGGCGGACCGGTCGAAGGCCGCGCCGCGGGCGGCGGCCTCGTCGAGGCTGGCGGCGTCGGCGGCGCGCAGCCAGGCGGCGTTGACCCAGACCGGCGAGCCATCGGCCGCGGCGATCCAGGCGGGCGCCGGTCGGGCGTTGAGGAAGGCCGCGAAGCGCGGCGCGGTCGGCAGGGCGGCATCTTCGCCGACCGCCGCGGACAGTCGCAGCCAGGCCGTGGCCCCGGCCGCACGCCCCTCCACCGACACCAGCCCGCCGTCCCCCTGCACCTCGAAGGCGCAGGCCTCGCCCCGTTCGAACAGCGCGCGCAGGCGACGCGCATGATCGGGGTCGGCGCGCATCAGGGCGTTGATGACGGTCTGCGGCTCCGGTCCGGCCACGCCCAGCGCCTCGGCGCAGACGGCCAGGGACTCCTCGCCCGACGCCAGCAGCGCGTGGCCGTTTTCCACCGCCACCAGGGCCGAATCGAACGCTTCGGCGGAGGCCTGCGCGGTCTCGGCGCTGGCTTCGGCGACAGCCAGCCGGGCGCTGAGCCCGGCGATCCGATCCTGCGCCCTGCGGCGCTGGGCCAGGGCCCAAAGCACGGCGCAGATCGCCAGCGAGACCGCGCCCGCCGCTGCCGCCAGGATCAGTTGGTGGGCGCTCATCCTTGGCTCTTGGCCCCGCTCCGAATCAGCTCGCGGACAGACTAGACCCTGTCCCGACTGACTTGAATCAAGTCAGCCGGGAAAGCACAGGGTCGTCGCCATATCTTGAGCCCTTCCCACTCAGGTTGAGTCAACCTGAGTGGGAAGGGCTCAAGGCTGCACTGGCGGCTGCCGCAGGTCCAAAGGTACGCTAAGTTGGCGCATGTTCGGAGACCCAACCCGAGGCGTCATGACCGCGATCCTCTATCCTGTGGCCGGCAATGCGGAACAGGCGCTGGCGCGCCCCCTGGGCCTGGCGGCGCGTGAGCGCGAGGCCACCGGGCTGGCGGGCGAGGCCGTGGTGTTCACCACCGATCCCACGGGCCCGGCTTTCGCCACCCGCGCGGCGGCCGCGGCGGCCTATGGCGGTCTGCTCGACGAACCCTGGCGACGCCTCACCGAACAGGTGCTGCCCGGGCAGACGGTCGCGCGGGCGGAGCCGAGCTTCGCCGACGGCCGGCGCTGGCCCCTGCCGAAGGGCGAGCCGCCGCGCACGGCCTGGCGGTTGATGGTCTCCTATTGGCGGATCGCGACGGCGCGGCGGCCCATCGAAACGCCCCAGGCCCGCAAGGCGCGGCGCGCGCGCCAGCCCCTCGACACGGCCGCCCTGCGGGCGCTGACCACCCAGCCGCTGCGGCCGGTGGAGCCGCAACAGCCGCTGGACATCGGCCTCTTCGAAGTGCGTCCGCCCGACGCCCCGCACATCGTCATGCCCGATGAGTGAGCCGCCCGCTGTCGGCATGGCGCCATCGCTGGACGACCTGGCGGCCCTGGCTCGGGCGGCGTTCCTGGCGCTGCCAGAAGCCTTCCGCGAGATCGCCGGCGAGGTGATCCTTCGCGTCGATGATTTTCCATCCGACGAGGTGCTGGACGAGCTCGGCATCGAAGACCCGTTCGGCCTGACCGGGCTCTATCAGGGCGTCCACATCGGCCATCGCTCGGACTTCGGGCCAGCCGCCCAACCCTCGATGGTGTTCCTCTACCGCCGCCCGATCCTCGACGAATGGGCCGAGCACGGCCAGGTTACGCTGGAGGAACTGGTCGCCCACGTGCTGGTCCACGAGATCGGTCACCACATGGGCCTGTCGGACGCCCAGATCGCCGCGATCGAGGCGAAACCGGGGTAGCCGGTCGCGGCGCGGCGTCCCGCCAAAAAATCAAGTTCGTCATATCTCCGTAAGCCATAAGGGCGCAGAGTCGCGTACTGATCTATTGTGCATGTCTTCAAGATTTTGCATTTGCTACGCTGAGTTAGCGGCGATTCCCTCAGATTAAACGCATTTTTGGGGTGTTGTTCGCGCCGGGTAGGCATTTCTAAATCTTGGAATATTTGCCCAAAATCCGGTGAAAAACAGGGTCTCTATCTGATGTCATTGATTTTAATCGTCGAGGATGAGATTTTTATTCGCGAGAATGCGGAGTGGATGATCGGCGATCTGGGTCATACCACGCTGGTCGCCTGCGACCTTGACGAGGCCATCGCCCACCTGTCGGGGGCGGTTCCCATCGACGCCCTGTTTGTGGACATGCGTCTGAGGGAGCTGGCCTTCGGCGGCTATGAGGTGGCCAACCAGGCCATTGTCCTGCAGCCCGATCTGCGGGTGCTCTATACCTCAGGAACCCCGCTCTCCCCGGAGATGACGGAGCGGTTCGTGCGCGGCGGACAGTTCCTGCAGAAGCCCTACTCCCCCGAACAGCTTGGGGTCTCCATGGAACAACTTCTCAACTGACGAGCTACGTCGTCGCGGCGCCCGCCAGCCGTGCGCGCATTTTGAGTGAGGACAGCCGATCACCCAATCCGACGCCGAGACGGGCCTGGCGCTCCCTACGGCGGGAGACCCCAAGGTCGGGTCGGGCCCCCAATCCGCGGAATCGATCGTCAAGATCGGCGCGCTGCAGAGCGCGATCTTCAACAGCGCCAACTTCTCCAGCATCGCCACCGACGCCAAGGGGGTGATCCAGATCTTCAACGTCGGAGCCGAGCGGATGCTGGGCTATGGCGCGTCGGAGGTGATGAACACCATCACCCCGGCCGACATCTCCGACCCGCAGGAGCTGATCGCGCGCGCCGAGGCCCTGAGCGCCGAGCTTGGCACGCCGATCACGCCGGGCTTCGAAGCCCTGGTGTTCAAGGCCTCGCGCGGCATCGAGGACATCTATGAGCTGACCTATATCCGCAAGGACGGGACCCGGTTCCCGGCGGTGGTGTCGGTCACCGCCCTGCGCGACGCCCAGGACGCGATCATCGGCTACCTGCTGATCGGCACCGACAACACGGCCCGCAAGGTCGTGGAGGAGGAAAAGAAGGCCTCCGACCAGCGGCTGCGCGACCAGCAGTTCTATACCCGCTCGCTGATCGAATCGAACATCGACGCCCTGATGACCACCGACCCCTCGGGCATCATCACCGACGTCAACAAGCAGATGGAGGCCCTGACCGGCTGCACCCGCGACGAGCTGATCGGCGCCCCGTTCAAGGACTGCTTCACCGACCCGGCGCGGGCCGAGGCCGGGATCAAGCAAGTGCTGGCCGAGAAGTCGGTCACCGACTATGAGCTGACCGCCCGCGCCCGTGACGGCAAGCAGACCGTGGTCTCCTACAACGCCACCACCTTCTATGACCGCAGCCGCACCCTGAAGGGCGTGTTCGCCGCCGCGCGCGACGTCACCGAGGCCAAGCGCGTTCAGGTGGAGCTGCAGCAGGCCAAGGCCGCCGCAGAGAGCGCCAGCCGCACCAAGTCGGACTTCCTGGCCAGCATGAGCCACGAGATCCGCACCCCGATGAACGCCATCATGGGGATCGCCGACCTGTTGGCGAAGACCGCGCTGACGCCCGAGCAGGACAAGTTCGTGCAGATCTTCCGCCGGTCCGGCGACAACCTGCTGAACCTGATCAACGATATCCTCGACCTCTCCAAGGTGGAGGCCTCGCAGCTCGATCTGGAGCGCACGGGCTTCTCGCTCAGCGACCACCTGGAAAAGGTGATGGAGATGGTCGCCCCCAGGGCGCAGGAAAAGGCGCTGACCCTGGTCTGCGAAATCGCGCCGGGCGTCAGCAACGACCTGGTGGGAGACCCTACGCGGCTGCGCCAGGTGCTGTTGAACCTGCTGGGCAACGCCATCAAGTTCACCGGGGCCGGCAGCGTCTCGCTGCGGGTCGAACCGGACGCCGACGGCGCGGTGCCCACGGCCCTGCGCTTCACGGTGACCGACACCGGGATCGGCATCGCCGACGACAAGCTGGACCGCGTGTTCGAGCGCTTCACCCAGGCCGATTCCTCGACCACCCGGCGGTTTGGCGGCTCGGGCCTGGGACTGACCATCTCGCGGCGTCTGGTGGAGCTGATGGGCGGGCGCATCTGGGTGGAAAGCGAGATCGACCAGGGCAGCCTGTTTGCCTTCGCCGTGCCATTCGAGGTCTCGACCGCGCCGCGCCGCGCGGTGGTCGCCCCGGTGGGGGTCGATCCGGACGCGCCGCTGCCGGCCCTGCGCATCCTGATGGCGGAGGACTCGCCCGACAACTGCACCATCGCCTTGGCCTACCTCGAGGACACCCCCTACGTCGTCGATGTGGCCGAGAACGGCCTGCTGGCCTGCCAGATGTTCAAGGCGGGGCGCTATGATCTGGTGCTGATGGACCGCCAGATGCCGGCCATGGACGGCCTGACCGCGACGCGGACCATCCGCGCCTGGGAGACGGCCAACCACCGGTCGCCAACCCCGATCATCGCCCTGACGGCCTCGGCCTTGAAGGGGGACCGGGAAAGCTGCCTGGCGGCCGGCTGCACGGCCTACCTGACCAAGCCCATCAAGCAGGAGGTGCTGCTGCAGGCGATCCGGGACCACTCGTCGGCGGGCCCGCCGGCCCGGTCGAAGCCCGAAGCCCCGGCCCCTTCGCGCGCGGCCGAACGCCTGGCGGCGCGAACGCCAGCCTACCTGGAGAACTGCCGGCTCAATGTCATCGCCCTGATGGAGGCGCTCGAGTGCGGCGACTTCCAGGTGGTGACCCTCCTGGGGCACAATCTGCGCGGCTCCGGCGGCGGTTTCGGCTTCCAGATGATCACCGACATCGGCGCTGGGCTGGAGCGCGCCGCCGACCTTTCCGACGGGGTTTCATCGCGCCGATGGGTTGGCGAGCTGTCGACCTATCTGGACCACCTGAGGGCCGGCGGCCGACCCCACTGACCGGCCGAACCCCGCACTGCCGATCGCGGCGCCCGCAGCCGGCGGAGATACAGGTGACGCCTCCGTCACTTTTATTGACCGGGAAAGGTTTGAGTGAGAGAGTGGCGGCTGATCGCGACCTGGGCGGCCTACGCCCGGTGCTTTGAGGGACGACGTCATGGCCGCCGACGGCAATATCACCAAGGACATCATCTACGACGCCGTCGCGCCCGACGACTTCGAGTCGATGCTGGAGCTGGACCGCTACAACGCTCGCTCCACGGCCTTCGACAAGATCATCAGCGCCACCCACGACCATTTCTGGGATCCGCTGGACACCCGCTACATCGACTTTTCCGAAGCGTTCGACATGGAAAACACCATGATCCTGCCGGAGAAGTTCGTCGGGGCCCTGCAGCTGGACTATGTGCGCGACCACCTGAAGACCGAGAAGGCGCGCATCGCCTTTTCCAACGCCTCGACGCTCAGAACCTTCTCCTCGATCCTGCACGGCGAGCAGGGCGCGCTGAACCTGTCGGCCAGCCTGTGCCATGTGCTGAAGGACCAGGGCGCGCAGGAATACGCCGCCAACCAGACCCGCGAGGAGGCCCGCCACGTCACCGCCTTCGCCAGATACATCAAGGCCCGCTGGGGCCGCCCGGTCGAATGCGGCCCGATCCTGAAGGACCTGCTGATCGAGATCATCCACGCCCCTGAGGTCTACAAGAAGATCATCGGCATGCAGATGCTGGTGGAGGGCCTGGCCATGGGCGCCTTCGCCACGATCTTCAACGAGACCAATGATCCGCTGGCCAGGAAGCTGACCCAGCTGGTGATGACCGACGAGGCGTTCCACCACAAGTTCGGGAAGATCTGGGCCGACCGGACCATCCCCCACCTGTCGGCGGCGGAACACGAGATCATCGAGATGTGGGCCGCCCACTGCTTCCAGACGCTGCTGTTCAACCTGGTGGCGCCGACCCAGAACGTCGGGCTCTACGAGGAATTCGGCCTCGATCCCAACCGGGTGATCGAGGAGATGGGCAAGCTGATCAACGACGAGACCCGCCGCGAGGACATGAAGGAAGCCACCAATATCTTCCGCGTGCTGGTCAAGACGCTGCTCAACGCCGGGATCATTACCGAGCGGACCAAGGCCTTCTACGCCCTGTACGTGGACATCGACGAGCTGAAGGGCGAGGGCGACAAGATGGTCGGCGACGACATCGCCGAGGAGGGCATCCGCTACCTCCAGGAGATCAATTTCGCGGACAAGGCCCGCGCGATCCTGATCGCCGCGGAATAGGCAGCGGGCGGTCTGGAGGTCACGAGGCGTCGCCAAGCCCGTGACCGGCCGGCGCGGTGACGTGCGGGCGCCCTGAAAAGGGCAAGGTTCCGGTGTGTCCTTATGTGGCGCCGGCGAGGCATTCGCGGGCATTCCCTTCCCCACCGCAGCCCGCTATCCCAAGGCCCATGCCCAGACGCCTGATCGCCCTCCTCGCGTTCGCCGTGACCCTGGCCTTGAGCGCCAGCGCGTCCGCCATGCCCGACCCCGTCGACCGGCTGGAGCTCACCCGGATGATGGGGCGCTGGTACGAGGTCGCCCGCCTGCCCAATAGGATCCAGCACGGCTGCCAGGCGGGCGCTTCGGACTGGACCCGCACCGCCGAGGGCTTCACCGTCGTGCAGAGTTGCCACAAGGGCGCCCCCGACGGCCCGCTGTCGCAGTGGAACGCCAAGGCCAAGGTCGCCGACCCGGTCTCCAACGCCAAGTTCCGGATGAGCTTCTTCGGCGGCCTGATCTCTCAGGAATACTGGGTGCTCGACCAGCGCATCGACCAGGGGTGGCTGATCCTGGCGACCCGCGACGGCAAGTATCTTTGGCTGATGTCGCAAAAGCCTACCTTGCCGACACTGATCCGCGCCCAGGCTGTCGCACGTATCCGGCAACTCGGCTTCGATATCGGGCGCCTGGAATTCCCGCTGCCCCTGCCGACGCGCGGCTGACCCGGGGCCGACCCGAGACCTGCGGGGTTGCGCTGGGAACGAAGGCGGAACAATCTGGCGGCGTGGACACCACGATCACCTTCATCGCCGGCTCGCGGCCGGAGACCACCGCCGCCGTCACCCGTGGGGCGGCGCGGCTGCTGATCGACCTCGGCTATGCGCCGCTGGCCGAGGTGACCCTGCCGAATGGTCGCCGCGCCGACCTGTTGGCGCTCGGGCGCAAGGGCGAGATCTTCATTGTCGAGGTCAAGTCGAGCCTGGAGGACTTTCGCGCCGACCTGAAGTGGCGCGAATACCAGCCCTATTGCGATGCCTTCGCCTTCGCTGTCGACCCGGAGTTCCCGCGCGAGGCCCTGCCGCCGGAGCCCGGCCTGATTGTCGCCGACGGCTTCGGCGGCGCCGTGTTGCGCGAGGCGACCGCGGCGCCGTTGGCGGGCGCCCGGCGCAAGGCGCTGACCCTGGCGTTCGCACGGCTCGCGGCGCTGAGGGCGGCGGGCGTTGCGGCGATGGCGCTGGAGTGACGCCGCCGATGTCGTCCTGGAACGCGAGCGGCGCCTGGCCGGGTTCGATGGCGCGAAGGTCAGCTATCGCTGGCCGGGCTCACCGCCGCCGGCCTGCCCCGGCGGCGAAGGCGGGTACGGGTCCCGGACAGCGGCGAGCGCGGCGTGCGGGCTGCCGACGGCCTTGCGGGGGGATGTCAGGGCCTTGAGCGCGGCCATGTGGCGGCGGGACACCGCGACCTCGGCGCCGGTGGACAACACCACGCAGCTGCGAGCGCCGGCGTGACGCAGGCCCACGATGCGGTCGGCCCGGACCAGGCTGGAGCGGTGCACCCGCAGGAACGCCCGCGGGTCGAGGCGCGCGGCGAGCGCGCCGATGGACTGGCGGATGAGGAAGCTGCGCGCGCCGCTGTGCAGGCGCACATAGTCGCGTTCGGCCGCCACCCAGTCGATGGCCGACACCGCCAGGCTGGACCGGCCGCTGCGATCGACAATCCACAGGTCGCGGTCGAACAGATCCCGCGGCGGCCCCGGTCCCTCCCGAAGATTGTCGAGAATTTCCTCAAGCTCGCGCGCCCGCGCCGCCGCCGCCCGGTCCGCCAGGGCCGCGCGCGCGCGGTCCAACGCCGCCGACAACCGCGCCGGCTCGACGGGTTTGAGCAGGTAGTCAAAGGCCGCGCGCTCGAAAGCCTCGATGGCGAAGCGGTCAAAGGCCGTCACCAGGATCACCAGCGGCGTGGGCTCGCGGCCCCGGTCCGCCAGGGCGGCGAGCACCTGGAGCCCGGTCATGCCGGGCATCTTGATGTCCAGCAGCACGACGTCGGGCGTCAGCTCGGCGATCATCCGGCCGGCCATCAGGCCATCGGCGGCCGCGCCTACCAGCTGCACGCCGGCGGCGTCGCGCAACAGGATCTCCAGCCGCCGTCGCGCCAGGGGCTCGTCATCGACGATCAGGATCCGCAGGCCGGTCACCGCCGTCGCTCCAGGGGCAGTTCGACGGTCGCCAGGAAACCGCCGCCCGGGTTGGGGCCGCAGGTGAGGACGCCGGCGTCGCCATAGAGCACCGCCAGCCTGCGGCGGACATTGGAGAGCCCGACGCCAAGCGTTACCGCCGCATCGGCGAGATCGGGCGCCGCGTCGTCGCGAACCGTCAGGACCAGCCGGTCGCCGCGGGCCTGCGCGGCGATCTCCACCACCACCGGCCGCAGCGTGCGCGCCACGCCGTATTTCACCGCGTTTTCCACGAGGGGCTGCAGGATCAGGCCTGGCACCAGGGCGTCCAGCAGGCTGGCCGGCGCGGTCTCGCGCAGGCGCAGACGGTCGCCGAAGCGCACCTGCTCGATAGCCAGGTACTGGCGCTGCGCGGCCAGTTCATCGGCCAGGGCGACCTTGTCGCCGGGCGTCTTGTCCAGCGAGGCGCGCAGGAAGCTGGAAAGCGACAGCACCATGCGTTCGGCGCGGTCAAAATCCTTCTGCAGGATCAGCGACGACAGGGCGTTCAACGTGTTGAACATGAAATGCGGATTGATCTGGTAGCGAAGCATCTGGTTCTGGCTCTCGGCCGCCAACGCCTGGGCTTCCACCAGCCGCAGGCTTTGCTCACGGGCCTGCTGGTCGTAGTCCAGGGCGAAGACCACCGCACACCAGGCGATGAACGACCAGATCAGGACTGAGAAGTTGAGCATCAGCGCATAGGCGCGTTCCAGCGGGGAGCCGTCGAAGGGCGCGACGGGCGCGATGGCGTAGAACACCAGCTGGTTGAGCAGGGTGTAGAAGGCCCCGCCGAGGATGGAGAGGCCGGCGGCCAGCAGCAGCCGCCGCGAGCGCGGCCATGCGCGGCTGCTCAGCAGCAGCCTCTGGAACAGCACGCAGAGACCGAAGGCGGCGGCGCAGACCACGCCCCGCCTGGCGCTCATCGCGATCACCGTCGGCAGCGGGGAGCCCATGCCCAGCGATCGGACGGTTATCAGCAGATAGGTGAACAGCCACAGCGTCAGGTTGGCGACCAGGTAGCGGTCGAGCCACGGGCGCGCACCCGCCCTCCTGGGCTCGTCCGGCTGGCCGAAGGCGATGGTCAATGGACGCTCCCCGCGCCGTCACGATGGCGCCATCCTAGGCCAGTGGGCCCCGCGGCGCGACGCCGCTCGTCGTGGGAAACCCGCCGTTCGCCGCAACGACTGCGCTTCGCATCGGGATTTGCAACCTTGGTCGAATACGGCGTGCGCGCCGGCGCGACCGCTCCGATCTTGAACCTCAACCCTGGGTGGGAGGCGATCATGAAGCTGTGCGGACAGATCTCCATCGAACTGACCGTCGAGGACTTTATCGAGGCGGCCGATCACCAGAAGCGGCTGGAGGGCCTGCTGCGGGCCATCCGCAACAGCTATCCGGACGCGACCCTGGCCATGCGCGAGCGGCGTCAGCGCAAGGCGCTCGCGCTGACTCGCGCCGCGCCGCGGGTTCCCGGCGCGCGGCTGCGCTACGGCGAGGTCTGAGGTGCGCCGCCGCAACGCCCTGCTGCAGGCCCTGCACCTGTTCAAGGCGCTGGATGTTCGCGTCAGCGTCAATGAGATCATTGCCTTCCTATACGCCGCCGAGACCGAAGGCCTGACCGTGCAGGAGGTGGCCGACCTGGCGCGGCTGACCCAATCCACCGCCTCGCGCTCGCTGCGTGCGCTGGGGGTCGCGGGGGCGGCGTGGTCGCAGGCGCCCGCCCTCGGCCTGCTGGAGGCGTTTCTGAATCCGCAGGATGGGCGCAGCCATGTGATCCACCTGACCGCTCAGGGCCATGACCTGCGCGACCAGCTTGACGCAATCATCGGCAAATCGGCGCCCATCGCGGGCGAACGGGCCTCGCGCGCGGCCTGAGCCGCCCTACCTTGGCGCCCGCTTGGCCAGGATCCGCTGCAAGGTGCGACGGTGCATGTTCAGCCGCCGTGCGGTCTCCGAGACGTTGTGATTGCAGAGCTCATAGATCCGCTGGATGTGCTCCCAGCGGACGCGATCGGCGCTCATCGGATTGTCGGGCGGCGCCGGCGCCGTGCCGCCCCTGGCCAGCAGCGCGCGGGCCACGTCGTCGGCGTCGGCGGGCTTGGACAGGTAGTCCACAGCCCCGGCCTTCACCGCCTGGACGGCGGTGGCGATGTTGCCATAGCCGGTCAGCATGATGATCCTGGCGTCGGGTCGGGCGTCTCGAATCGCCTCGACCACCTTCAGGCCGGTGCCGTCCTCGAGCCGCATGTCCAGCACCGCGAAGGCCGGCGCGCGATCTCTCACGGCCGCCAGGGCTTCCGCCACGCTGCCGGCCAGGGTCGGCTCGAAGCCGCGCTGCTCCAGCGCGCGGCCCAGGCGGGTGCGCAGAGGGGCGTCGTCGTCCAGCACCAGCAGTGTTCTGTCGGGCAGGGCGGCGATCTCGGCGGAAAGGTCGGTCACGTAATCATCCTTCACCTGGGCTGCCCGAGACCCAAACGCATGCGGCATCCTGTCGCGCCTTCTGGCGCATCTGCAAGCTGCAACTCACGCCGCGCCGGCCTCGATGCTCGACCGGGGCCAGCGGGCCGACACCACCGCGCCGTGCGGGCTGCTGTTGTGAAACGTCACGAGGGCCCCAGTTCGTTCCAGCAAGGTCTTGGCGATGAAGAAGCCCAGCCCCATGCCGATATGTCCTGTCCGCGACCCCTCGGCCCCCGGACGGGTGGTGACATAGGGTTCGCCGAGCTTGCCGAGGACGTCGGACGCAAACCCCGGGCCGTCGTCGCGGACCTCCATCGAGATCGTCTCGGCGTCGAAGCGGGCGGAGACCAGGACTTCGGAGCCAGCGAAATCCACGGCGTTCTCGACGAAGGCGGAAAAGGCGTGGGTAATCTCCGGCATCCGACGGATGTGCGGGGTTTTCAGGCCGGCGACGCCGGTGACGATGGCCTCGACCCTGACCGCCCGGATCGTGGTGTCACGGGTCTCCGCGTGCGGGGCGATCACCTCCTGCACCAGTTGCCGCAGGGAGAGCTGCTCATGCACCAGGTCGGAGGCGGCGTCCGGCGTTTCGGTCAGCCGATGCAGGATCTCGCGGCAGCGCGCGGCCTGGGCGACCAGCAGATCGGCGTCGTCCCGCACGGCCGGCGTCGGCGCCTCCCGAGCCAGCTCCTTGGCAACGATGGAGATGGTGGCCAGTGGGGTGCCGAGCTCATGCGCCGCGGCGGCGGCCAGGGCGCCCAGGGCCGACAGACGCTGTTCGCGCGCCAGCACCGCCTCGGTCACGTCCAGCGCCAGGGCCATCCTGGCCGACTCCACGGCGGCCTGGCGCACATAGCCGGCGGTCAAGGCGATTCCGCAGGCCAGCGCCAGCGCCGCCCCCAGCCGATAGCCGAGCGGCAGGATCAGGGCCGCGGCCATGGCGCCCGCAAGCGGCAGGGCGGCGAAGGCCAGCGCGCTGGCGAGCCCCGTGGCCAAGGCGCCAAGCGCCAGCACGTGGCGCAGCGGCAGGGTGGCGGCCGCGAGCGTCACCGGGGCGATCAGCAACAGGAGGAACGGGTTGGACGCGCCACCCGTGAGCAACAGCAGTCCGCCGATCTGCACGATATCGAGGCCCAGCTGGATCGCGGCCTCGCGGTCGCCAAACACCCGCTGCCCGGGCGAGGTAAGGGCGGTCAGCAGGTTCAGGACGCCCCCGGCGGCGACCACGGCGAAACACAACGGGTATGGCGCGTTGACCTGCAGGCCCGCGGCCAGCAGCAGCAGCAGCGCCTGGCCGCCGATGACCCGCCAGCGCAGGCTGACCAGGGTCCGCACGCGCAGTCGCCCACGATGCACAGCGCCCTCGGACCAATCGCCACCCTGGCCCGGCCTGTGGCCGAAGGGTCTGGCTTGCGTGACCGGGCCGCCGGTCCTATCCAACGCTGCAGGCCCCCAGCTGGGGGGGCGCGCCTCCGGGACGGTCTTCGGTCTGGCCATGATCGCGCAAGGATCGCGCGCGCGCCGCGCCCTGACGAGCCCTAAAGCGGGATGAACGCGTTGAACGCCCCATGAGCCGGCCCGTGCTGATCGTCCTGGCGGCCCTGGCGGCCGCTTTCGCCCTGTTCACCGGCCTGGCGGTCCAGCGGGGCATCCTGGGGCCGACCCGGCAGGCGGCGGACATCGGGGGACCCTTTCACCTGGTCGATCAGGCCGGGCGCGCGACGGACGAAGGCGTACTCAAGGGCAGGTGGAGCGCGGTGTTCTTCGGCTTCACCGACTGTCCGGAAGCCTGCCCGACGACCCTGCTGGCGCTGGGCCAGACCGAGAAGCTGCTGGGATCGAAGGCGGGCGACGTCCAGACCGTGTTCATCTCCCTGGACCCGGAGCGCGACACCCCGAAGGTGCTTGCAAATTACCTGTCCAACACCGCCTTCCCCCGGCGGGTGCTGGGCCTGACCGGCACGGCCGCGCAGGTGGCGGGCGCGGCGGGCGCCTATCACGTCTTCTACCAGAAGGCCGGCGAGGGGGCCGGCTACACGATCAACCATTCGACCATCACCTATCTGATGAGCCCGAGGGGCCGGCTGGTCTGTGTCATACCCTATGGCGTCGCCCCGGAACTGCTGGCCCGGATGATCATCTCGGCGATGCAGCAAGGCCCCGGCGCCCGATCCTGCCCCGGGTGAGACTCCGCGCCGCAGAATCCTCCTAGGCGAAGTCTATGGACCCGGTTAACCGTTCGGGTCTTATGTTGCGGCGCACAAGGGATGGGGCATGCTGTACACCCTCTATGAAGCCGGTTTCTACGCGTCCACGCCGCTCCGGGCCGCAGCCCGGCTCACTCGTGACTTCTGGTCCTCGCCGCTGAACCCGGCGCGCGACACCGATCTCGGCCGGCGGCTCTACGCCAACGCCGACCTGTTCGCCAACCTCACCCGGCGCTATGGCAAGCCGGCCTGGGGCATCGACACCGTCGAGATCGATGGCGCGACCGTGCGGGTCCGGGCCACCGAGGTCTGGTCAAGCCCCTGGTGCAAGCTCACCTATTTCGCCCGCGACCGCGCCGATATGCGCCGCGCCGGCCGCCGGACGCTGGAGCCGGCGGTGCTGATCGCCGCGCCGCTGTCGGGTCACTACGCGACCCTGCTGCGCGGAACGGTGCAGGCCTTTCTGCAGGACCATGAGGTCTACATCACCGAGTGGACCAACGCCCGCGACGTGCCGGTCATGGAGGGCCGCTTCGACTTCCACGACTATATCGACCACATCCGCCAGATGCTGCGCGTGCTGGGTCCGCGGCCGCACGTCGTCGCCGTCTGCCAGCCCGGGCCCCCGGTGCTGGCCGCCGCGGCGCTGATGGCCGAGGACGGCGACGAGAGCCGGCCCCGCTCGATGACCTTCATGGGGTCGCCGATCGACGCGCGCCTGTCGCCGACGGTGACCAACAGACTGGCCGAGGAGCGGCCCTTCGCCTGGTTCCAGTCGAACATGATCGATACGGTCCCCGGCCCCTATCCGGGCATGGGGCGGCGCGTCTACCCCGGCTTCGTGCAGCTCGCCAGCTTCATGTCGATGAACGCCGAGAAGCACCAGCAGGCGCACCGCCGCTATCTGGCTCACCTGATGGCCGGCGACGGCGACTCGGCCGACCGGCACCTGGAGTTCTACGATGAATATCTGTCGGCGCTGGACTTGACCGAGGAATTCTACCTGCAGACCGTCGACGTGGTCTTCCAGCGGTATCTTCTGCCCAAGGGCGAGCTGGAGCATCGCGGGCGGCGGGTGCAGCCGCAGCTGATCACCGACATCGCCTTGCTGACGGTCGAGGGCGAACTCGACGACATCTCCGGGATCGGCCAGACCCAGGCCGCGCACGCCCTGTGCTCGGGCATCCCCGAGGCCCTGAAGCAGGACTATGTGCAGCCCGGCGTCGGCCACTACGGCGTGTTCAACGGCAAGCGGTTCCGTGAGGAGATCTATCCCCGGGTCCGCGAGGTGATCTGGAACACCGACATCGCCCACGGCCCGGCCAGTGTCAGGACGCTCCCCAAACCGGCCAAAGCCGCCTAGACTCCAAGGCATGAGTCTCTTCGGCCGTGCTTTCGCCGACGGCGACCGGCTGGACGTGGCCGGGACGCCCGTGACCTTGCGGGTCAACCGCAGGGCGCGGCGCGTGTCGCTGCGCCTCGACCGCACCCGGCGCGAGATCGTCGCGACCGCGCCCTCGCCGCGCCGCCTGCCCGAGGCCGCCGCGTTCGCGCGCGAACGGTCCGCCTGGATCGCCCAGAGGATCGCTGAACTTCCCGACGCGGCGCCCGTACATCCCGGCCTGGTGCTGCGGGTGTTCGGCGAGCCCGTCGTCCTGCGGACCGGGACAGGCCGCGCCAACTGGACCGCCGCCGCGGGCGCAGAGCCGGCCTCGATCTGGGCCATGGGCGAAGGGGAAGGCTATGCGCGGGCCGTGATCCTGATCTTGAAGCGCCGCGCGCTTGCGGTGCTGGCCGAGCGCACGGAGGTCTACGCCGCCATGCTGGGCGCGGCGGCGCCCAGCGTGACGGTCGCCGACGCCAAGGCCCGCTGGGGGTCCTGCCGGCCGGGCCTGCGGGGGGGGCAGGCGGCGATTCGCTATTCCTGGCGGCTGGCGCTGGCTCCGTTCGAGGTGGCCGACTATGTGGCCGCCCACGAATGCGCGCACCTGCTCGAACTGAACCACGGTCCCCGCTTCTGGGCGCATGTGAAGGCCCTCGTCGGCGAGCCGGCGCCGCACCGGGCGTGGTTGCGCGTCGAAGGCGCCCGGCTGCACGCTTTCGGGCGGTGAGCGCCGCCGGCCGCCTCAGCCAGGCCAGGTGTCCCGGCTCATGGCCAGAACCTCGCCGGCGAAGTGCAGGCCGCCGCAGATCAGCACATGGGGCGCGGGTCCTGGGCCGTCCAGCGCCCGGCGCAGCGCCTCTGTCACATCGGCGACCGGCTCGGCGTCCAGGCCGGCCAGCCGAGCGGCCTCGGCCAGGTCGCCCGGCGTGGCCGCATTCGGCGACTCAAAGCTCGTCGTGAACACCTTGGGATGCATCTCGGCGAAGGGCCGGAAGTAGCCCTCGGAGTCTTTGCGGGCGAACATCCCGGCGATCAGGACCAGGGGGCGCGGGTCACGATCGACCAGGCGGGAGGCCGCCTCGGCCAGGGCGCGCCCGGCGTGCGGATTGTGCCCCCCATCGAGCCATAGGTCAGAGCCACGCGCCTTGGCCAGCGCAGCGAGCGGACCCTTGGTCAGGCGCTGGAACCGGGCCGGCCAGACGGCCGAGGCCACCCCCGCGCTCAACGCGTCCTCGGCAAGGTCGTGGTCGAACGTCAGGGCGGCGGCCACCGCCAACCCCGCGTTGCCGAACTGGTAGCCGCCGAACAGGCTGGGCGCCGGCAGGTCGAGCAGACGCTCAGGCATCTGCACCATCAGGCGACCCCGCTCCTCCCAGGCGTCGAAGTCGCGGCCCATCAGGAACAGGGGCGCCATGCGGTCGTCGGCCTCGCGCTCGATGACCTCCAGCGCCTCGTCCGGCTGGCGCGCACTGACCACCGGCCGGCCGCGCTTGATGATGCCGGCCTTCTCCCAGGCGATCTTGCCGAGCTCGGGCCCCAGCAATTCCAGATGGTCGTAGTCGACGGGCGTAATCACGCTGACGGCGGGCGCGTCGAAGATGTTGGTGGCGTCGAACCGGCCGCCCAGGCCCACCTCGACCAGGCAGAGGTCGGCCGGGGTCTCGGCGAAGGCCTCGAGGGCCAGGACCGTGGTGATCTCGAAGAAGCTGATCGGTTCGCCGGCGTTGGCGGTCTCAAGCCGGTCGGTGAGATCGTCGAGCTTCTCGTCGGTGATCAGCTTTCCGGCGAGGCGGATCCGTTCGGCGAAACGGACCAGGTGCGGCGAGGTGATCGCGTGAACCCTCAATCCCTGGGCCTCGGCGATGGCGCGCAGGTAGGCGACAGTCGAGCCCTTGCCGTTGGTGCCGGCCACATGGATCACCGGCGGCAGGCGGCGTTCCGGATGGCCCAGCGCCGCCAGCAATCGTTCCACGCGCCCCGTGGTGAGGTCGATAAGGCTTGGGTGATTGGCGCGCAGGCGCTGGATCACCGCGTCGGAGGCGCGGATGGGGTCATGGTCGTGCATGGGGGCGGGATCAGGCGGCGGGAAGTTGGGCCCGCCCCATCATCAGGGTCTTCAGGACCGAACTCAGCACGCCACGCAAGTCAGCGCGACTGACCACGCGATCGACCATGCCGCGCTCAACCTGGAACTCGGACCTTTGGAAGCCCGGCGGCAGGGTCTCGCGGATCGTCTGCTCGATCACGCGGCGGCCCGCGAAGCCGATCAACGCATTGGGCTCGGCCAGATGCACGTCGCCGAGCATGGCGTAGGAGGCCATCACCCCGCCCGTGGTCGGGTCGGTGAGCACCACGACATAGGGCAGGCCGGCGCTCTTGATCTCGTTCACCGCCAGGGTGGTGCGGGCCATCTGCATCAGGGCCAGCGTCCCCTCCTGCATGCGCGCGCCGCCGGCCGCCGTGAAGATCACGAAGGGAACTTCCCGCTTCACGGCTTCCTGGGCGGCCTTGATGAAGGCCTCGCCCACGGCCATGCCCAGCGATCCGCCCATGAAGGCGAAGTCCTGGACCACGACCATGGTCGGCTGGCCCAGAATATTGCCGTAGCCGATCGCCATGGCGTCTGGCTCACCGGTGGCCTTGCGCGCCGCCCTCAGGCGTTCGGGATAGGGCTTCACGTCGGGGAATTTCAGCGGATCCTCGACCACCGTCGGCGACGCGATCCGCTCGAACTTGCCGTCGTCAAAAGTATAGCGCAGCCGCGCGGCCGCGCCGATGCGCATATGGTGGCCGGAGGGCGTGACCCATAGCGCCGCCTCAAGGTCGGGGCGATAGATCATCTCCCCGGTGTCGGGGCATTTGACCCAGAGATTTTCCGGCGTCTCGCGCTTGGAGAAGGCATTGCGGACGCCCGGCGCAATACGCGACAGCCAGCCGGTCCGCTCCTTGGGCGCGGTCGGCCGCCCGGGTTTGTCGTTTCTCTGCTCAGCCATCGCCATGGGTCTAAACCGTCGTTTGGCCGACTCGCGCGGAGCGCACAGCCTTAGCCAAGGAATTCACTTTGGAAAGAACCCGTAGGGTCACGTCTTCGTTCATCTCCACCGCCTGGGCGATTTCGTCCACAAGCGCCGAGCCCACCACGACGCCGTCAGCGACACGAGCCACGGCCGCGGCCTGTTCCGGCGTCCTGATGCCGAATCCGACGGCCACCGGCAGGCCGGAGGCCCTGCGCACCCGCTCCACCTGCGGCGCAACGGTGGCGGCGTCAGCCTGCTTCACGCCCGTCACGCCGGCGACGGAGACGTAGTAGGCGAACCCGGATGTCCGACGCTGGATGACCTTCAGCCGCGCATCATCGCTGGTGGGGGTGGACAGCAGCAGCAGGGAGAGCTGCTCGGCATCCAGCAGATCGGCCAGCGAATCGGCTTCCTCCGGCGGAATGTCCACGGCGATCAACCCATCCGCGCCCGCCGCGGCCGCGTCGCGCGCGAAGACGGAGAGGCCCCGATTGATCAGGGGGTTGGCGTACCCCATCAGGATGATCGGCGTGACCTGGTCGCCCGCCCGGAACGCGGCGATCATCTCCAGGGTCCGGGTGAGGGTCATGCCCTTGTCGAGGGCGCGCAGGGCGGCGCGCTGGATCGGCGGTCCCTCGGCCATCGGGTCGGAGAACGGGAAACCCACCTCGATCAGGTCGGCGCCGGCGGCCGGCAACCCTTTCAGGATCTCCAGTCCCAGGCTGTAGTCGGGATCGCCCGCCATGATGTAGGCCACGAACGCCGCGCGCCCCTCGGCCTTCAGCGCGGCGAAGCGGGCGTCGATGCGCGCGGTGGTCAAATCTCCATCCCCAGGTGGGCGGCGACGGTCGCCACATCCTTGTCGCCCCGGCCGGAGAGGTTCAGCACCACGATCCCGTCCTTGCCGATCTCGCGGGCCACGTCGCCGATCCGCGCCAGGGCGTGGGCGGATTCGATGGCCGGCAGGATGCCTTCCAGTTCCGCGCAGAGCTTGAAGGCGTCGAGGGATTCCAGGTCCGTCGCGGTGAGGTAGGTGGCGCGGCCCACGTCGTGCAGCCACGCGTGCTCGGGGCCGATGCCGGGATAGTCGAGGCCGGCCGAGATCGAATGGGCCTCGGTGATCTGACCCTCAGTATCCTGCAGCAGATAAGTCATGTTGCCATGCAGGACGCCGGGTCGGCCGCCGTTGATCGCCGCGGCGTGGCGTCCGGTCTCCATGCCCTCGCCCGCCGCCTCGACCCCATAGAGCCGCACGCCTTCGTCGGCCAGGAAAGGGTGGAACAGGCCGATGGCGTTGGAGCCGCCGCCAACGCAGGCCACCACAGCATCGGGCAGGCGGCCCTCGATCTCCAGGATCTGCTCGCGAACCTCGTGGCCGATCACCGACTGGAAATCGCGGACCATCTGCGGATAGGGGTGCATCCCCGCCGCCGTGCCGATCAGGTAGTAGGTGTCCTCGACATTGGTCACCCAGTCGCGGAGCGCCTCGTTCATGGCGTCCTTCAGTGTGGCGGAACCTGATGTTACCGGCCTCACCTCCGCGCCCAGCAGGTTCATGCGGAAGACGTTGGGCTTTTGCCGCTCGACATCGACGGAGCCCATATAGACGACGCAAGGCAGCCCAAAGCGTGCGCAAACCGTGGCCGTGGCGACGCCATGCTGGCCGGCGCCGGTCTCGGCGATGATCCGGGTCTTGCCCATCCGCATGGCCAGCAGGATCTGGCCCATGCAGTTATTGATCTTGTGCGAGCCGGTGTGATTCAGCTCCTCGCGCTTGAGATAGATCTTCGCGCCGCCGAAATGCGTCGTCAGTCGCTCGGCGAAATAGAGCGGCGAGGGCCGGCCGACATAGTGCTTCAGGAACCCGTCGAGCTCAGCCTTGAAGCCGGCGTCGGCCTGGGCCGCGCGATAGGCGGCGTCCAGTTCGTGGACCAGCGGCATCAGGGTCTCGGGCACATAGCGCCCGCCATAGTCACCGAACCGCCCGTTGGCGTCGGGGTAGGCCGCGTAGTCGTTGGGGAGGCCCCCACTGGCAGAGGATGACGCGTTCACAGGGCTCGGCTTTAGGCGCGTTTCGCGGCGTCGAGGAACGCCCGGATCAAGGCGGGGTCCTTTAGTCCGGGACCACGCTCCACGCCAGAAGAAACGTCGATCAGCGGCGCCCCAGACTGCCGCACAGCCTCGGCGAGGTTCCACGGATTGAGCCCGCCGGCCAGGAACCAGGGTTTCTGGAAGCGGCGCCCAGCGAGCAGTGTCCAGTCGAATGGCTGGCCTCCGCCGCCCGTAACGCCGGCTCCCTTGGCGGGTCTGGCGTCGAACATCAGGTGTTCGACGACGCTCTCATAGTCGGCGGCGGCGGCGAGGTCGGCGGCCTCGGAGACCGGCAGGGCCTTGATGATCCCGACCCCGGCCCGCTGGCCGATGGCGCGCGCCCGGGCCGGGGTCTCCGCGCCGTGCAGCTGGATCAGGTCGGGGGCGAGGATCTGGGCGATCCGGTCGATCTCGGCGTCACTGGGATTGACCGCCAGCGCCACCACCTTGACCTTGCCGCGCGCCGGCTGCGCCAACTGATGAGCCGCCTGATGGTCGATATTACGGGTGCTGGCGGCAATGAACGCGAACCCCAGCCAGCCGGCGCCACCCGCCACCGCCTCGGCGATCGCCTCAGGCGTGGAAACGCCGCAGATCTTGGCTAGGACACCCATCCGCGGAATTAGGGCGTTGCCGCGCCTTGCCGCAAGGGCTCACGCGCCCTTGGTCAGAACCACCGAGCCTTCGAGCATCAGCAGCCCCTTCACCGGGCGCGGCAGGGCCCGGTCGAAACCGTCGAGGATTTCCGTCGCCCAGCCGGGGAGAACCAGGTCGTCACGCCCGGTCCCCAGGCGAAGCTGCACCAGCGCCACGTCGCGATAGAGCGTCGCATGGTCGTTGTGCGAAACGAACCGAATTTCCGAGAAGCCGCAGTCACGCACCGCCGTGGTGATGTGCTCGCGCGAGAACAGCCACTTGTCGTCGAGGCTGGCGAACCCGGGCTGCCGGGGATCGGGCTCGGTCCGCGCGGCGATGTCGTCGATCATCGCGCGCAGCACGGCTTCCACCGCGGGCTCCAGTGGCGCCTTGCGCAGATCCGCCTCGGCCAGGATCCGTTCATAGGCCAGGCGGATCAAACCATAGCCGTCAAACGGCTCGAAGAAGATGGCATGCCCGCCCGGCTTCAGGGCGCGGGCGGCGGCCCTCAGCCCCAGGGCGGGACGCACCAAGTGATGCAGGATCGAGGCCCCGGTAACCAGGTCGAACCGGCCGGTCGCCACCCTGGCGCTCATGGCGTCCATCACCACGCAGATCACCCGCTCCGAGAGGCCGGTGTTGACCGCATAGTCTGCCAGCATGAGCAACAGATCGGCGGACAGGTCGCTGGCCACCTGCCGCGCGCCGGGGAACAGGCTGAAGCAGGGCACGATGGAATTGACCCCGGAGCCCGAGCCCATGTCGAAGATCAAGGGCGCCTCGGCCACCGCGATCCCGGTTCCGGCCAGGGCCTGGCGGAACAGCTCCTGGAAGTGGGCGCTGGCGGCATAGCGGGTGTGGTATTCACCGGCCCCGGCCTTGAACTGCTCTGAAATTCGCGCGCCGATGCGATCGCCGACAAGCGACCAGACACGGGCCCCAGGATTGGACGGGTGCGCCGAAGCGACCAGGCCGGCGGGAAACAGGTCCAGGGCCCAGTCCGGCGGCGATCCGGCCCAGGCTTGGCGGGTGGCCTCGGGCATGATCAGATCCAGCAGCCGGTCCGCTCCGGCGCGGCTAGGTCGTGGCGCGGGGCTTGGCGGCGGTCGTCGCGGTCCCGGACTGCAGCAGATCGCGGATCTCGATCAGCAGAAGCTCCTGCGGCGGCGGCGCGGAGGGCGGCTTTTCCTCGACCTGCTGGGCGTCGCGCCGCCGGATCGCGTTGACCCCCTTGACCATCAGGAACACCACCCAGGCGACGATCACGAACTTGATCACGGTGTTGAGGAACAGGCCGTATTGGATCGCCACCAGCTCATTGGCCTTGGTCAGCGGGTCGTCCGGCTTCAGCACCCACTGCAGCTTCGCAAAGTCGATACCCGACAGGAGCAGGCCGATGGGCGGCATCACCACATTGTCCACCAGGCTTTTGACGATGTCGTTGAATGCGGCGCCGATGATCACGCCGACGGCCAGATCAATGACATTGCCTCGGGCGATAAACTCGCGGAACTCGCCGAAGATGCCGCTCTTGCTCGTTGGGTCACTCATCCCAGACACCTATTCATCGGCGGCGTTCAGCCGCCCCCGCAGCTCTTTGCCGCTCTTGAAAAAGGGAACGTGCTTGGCGCGCACGTCCACCGGCTCTCCGGTCCGGGGATTTCGTCCAGCGCGCGCATCGCGCGAGCGCACCGACAGAGCCCCAAACCCGCGCAGTTCCACCCGGCCGCCGGTTTCCAGCGCCTGGATCATCCGCTCCAGAACCACGCCCACGACACGCTCGATGTCACGCTGCGTCAGGTGCGGGTTTTCTTCCGCGAGCTTGACGATGAGTTCCGACTTTATCATGCGGGCCCCTTGAACGAAGCCGACCATGGGCGAACCCGCCTTTGTATTCAAGGCGCAATTCGGGCTTTCTCGATCCGGCGAAAAAGCCCGAACATCGAAGCGGCGTGACAATCCTGGCGCGTAGCGACGCCCGTATCGCGGGTAGCGCCCGCTGACGTGGCGGAGATTCGCTTGCCGAGGCCGGGCGCGGAGCCGTGCCCTCGCACCCGCCGTCAAATCCAAAAACCGGCCGTCTGTAATGCCCCGGGGTCGCGCGCGTCTTCACCCCACTAGAGCCGAAGTTCCAACCCCATGCATGAAGAGAAATCCCCTCGAGCGCGACCATCCTGCCCAACGCCAGGCGGCGCGCAGGGAACGCGCGGCCGCGCAAGGCATTTCGCTCCCGACTCGGTCAAACCCTGGAGACGCGCCATGCTCACGTTCAAGGTTGTCAAGGAGACGCACGGCTGGGCTGTCCGGTTGGGCGAGCAGATGAGCACCCCCTTCTGGTCAAGGGACTCCGCGGTCCAAGAGGCGAGATGCCTCGCCGAAGCGATCGGCAGGCATGGCGCGCACACCGAAGTGATCGTCGAGGGCGTCAAGCGGACTGACCTGCCTCTGACGATGGGTCCATGATTTCGGGTCGCCTGGGGTCCGCTGTCCGGCGCCCGGTTGACGCATCGGCAATGCATGATCGACGTCCCACCCGGTGAAAGGCCGGCAATTCAATGGGTTTTGAGCCCGGCGCCCGCGCGCAGGAAATGCTGCTCCGCCGCGGGCCCGACCTGACCACGCCGTTCCGCGGCCTGCTGGGAGGCGCGCACCCGAGAGCGCCCTGGGACGACGGCGCGCCCATACGTGCCGAGCTCTTCGGCGCCGAGCGGCTTGAGGAGCACGCGCGGAGCTTGGCCGCGGCGCAGGAGGTCACCGTCCCGGTGGTGCGGGGCGCTATACTCTCGAAGCGGCTCGCAGATGACGAGGCGGTGCTGTTGGCGGCCTATCGCGACGTCGCCGGGGCGATCGACGCCGGCGCGGAAATCACCCCCGCGGCCGAGTGGCTGATCGACAATTTTCACGTCGTCGAAAAGCAGATTCGGGAGGTCAGGGGAGATCTGCCGCCAGGCTACTACCGTCAGCTCCCCAAGCTCGCCGGAGGACCCTTCGCCGGATATCCGCGCGTGTTCGGCGTGGCCTGGGCGTTTGTCGCCCATACCGACAGCCTCTTCGATCCGGAGATCCTGTGTCGCTATCTCCGCGCCTACCAGGAGGTCCAGCCGCTGACCATCGGCGAACTCTGGGCCGTCGCCATCACCCTGCGCATCGTGCTGATCGAGAACCTCAGGCGGATCGCCCAGCGGATCATGGACAGCCGGGCCGGCCGTCGCGCCGCGGACGCGCTGGCCGACCGAGTGCTGGGCGCCGGGGGCCGGGCCGCCGAACCCGCGCAGAGCGTGCTCTACCCGCAGCCCCAGACGACGTTCCCGGACGCGTTCCTGGTGCAACTGGTCCATCGCCTTCGCGATCAGGATCCGCGCATCGCCCCAGCGCTGGAGTGGCTCGACGACCAGCTGGCGCGGCAGGGAACGACGGCTGACGCGGTGGTTCGCGACGAGCACCAGAGGCAGGTGTCCGGCAGCGTCACGGTGCGCAACATCATCACCAGCATGCGCCTCATCTCCAACGTGGATTGGACGGAGCTCTTCGAGCGCATCAGCCTCGTGGACGAGGTGTTCAAGGCTGGAAGCCCCTTCGCGGACATGGATTTCCCGACCCGCAATCTCTACCGAAACGCCGTCGAACAGCTCGCCCGGGGCTCCCATCTCAGCGAGTTGGCCGTGGCCCACGCGGCCGTGGCCATGGCTGGCCGAGCGCGGGACACTGACGGCCCCGGGGGTGACCCGCGACGACACGACCCTGGGTACGCTCTGATCGCCGGCGGCAGAGCCGAATTCGAGGCCGAAATCGGCTTTCGACCGCCTGCCCACTCGATGCCGGGGCGGGTGTACCGCGCCCTGGGGATCGGAGGGTATGTCGGCGTCGGCGCCCTGGTCGCTGCAGGCCTACTGGCCATTCCGCTTTTCATCGCCGCGGCAAGCGGCCTGAACGCGCTGTGGCTGCTTGCGCTGGCGATTCTGGGACTCATCCCCGCGGTCGACCTTGCGGTCGCCATTGTGAACCGTGTCGTGACCCAGGGATTCCACGCGACCCTGCTGCCGGCGATGGCGCTGCGCGGCGGGATCACCCCCGACCTGCGGACACTGGTGACCGTTCCGACGCTGCTGACCTCCCTGCCGGAGATCGAGGAATTGATCTCGCGCCTGGAAATCCACTACCTGGCGAGCCCCGAAGGCGATCTTCACTTCGCGCTGCTGTCGGATTGGGCCGACGCGGCGAGCGAACAGCAGGACGGCGACGAAGAATTGCTGGAGGCGGCCCAGGAAGGCATCGCCAGGCTGAACCGCCGGTATGCCGCGACCGCCAGCGGCGCACGGTTCCTGTTGCTGCACCGTCGGCGCGTCTGGAACAGGGGCGAGGGGCGCTGGATCGGCTGGGAGCGCAAGCGCGGCAAGCTGTCCGAGCTGAATCGGCTGCTGCGTGGCGCGCAGGACACCACATTCCTGGCGCCCCCGCCGGTCCCCTCGAAGGTCCGGTTCGTGATCACCCTGGACTCCGACACCAGGCTGCCGCGCGAGACGGTCGGGCGGCTGATCGGCAAGATGGCGCATCCGCTCAACCGGCCCCGCATCGACCCCGTGCTCGGGCGGGTCGTCGAGGGCTATGCGGTGCTGCAGCCGAGAGTGACGCCGGCCCTGCCGGTGGGGCGCGAGGGTTCGCTGTTTCTGCGGGTGTTCTCAAACGCCTCGGGGATCGATCCCTACGCCGCGGCGGTGTCGGACGTGTACCAGGATCTGTTTGGCGAAGGTTCCTACACCGGCAAGGGCATCTATGACCTGGATGCTTTCGAGGCGGCGCTGAAAGGTCGCGTCCCCGAGTCCGCCCTCCTCAGTCACGACCTCTTCGAGGGCGTCTTCGCCCGCTCCGGGCTGGCGTCCGACGTCGAGGTCGTCGAGGAATTCCCCACCCGGTACGATGTCGCCGCGCGGCGCCACCATCGCTGGGCGCGGGGCGACTGGCAGCTCCTGCCATGGATACTGGGGGCCGGCCCAAGAGGAGGCCTTCCCGCCATCGGGCGCTGGAAGATGCTCGACAACGTACGGCGTTCGCTGTCCGCGCCCGCCCTGGTGACGGCGCTTGTCGCGGGCTGGGCCCTGCCTCTGCGAGATGCTGTCGCTTGGACGGTCTTCATCGTCCTGACCATGGCGCTGCCACCGCTGATCCCGGTGATCGCCGAGATCGTTCCACGCCGTCCCGGCGTTTCGTTGCCCAGCCACTATCGCGCCCTCGCAGGCGAGCTTCGCTTCGCGCTGATCCAGCTCGGACTGATGATCGTCTTCCTGGCGGATCAGGCCTGGCTGATGAGCGACGCCATCCTCCGCACGCTAGTCCGCCTCACGCTGACCCGTCGTCACCTCCTCGAATGGGTGCCCGCGGCCCAGGCGGCGGCGGTCCCGGCCCCGGGACTTCTGCAATTCTACCGCAGCATGCCGGGGGCCCCGATCATCGCAACCGCGGCGGTCGCCGTGGCCTGGGCCGGCGGACAAGGCGCCTGGCCGTTGGCCGCGGCGTTCGCGCTCGCCTGGGTCATTTCCCCCGCCGCCGCGCTCTGGGCGAGCCTGTCGCCGCGCGTCGCCGGCCGCCGCGCCCTGGACCAGGCCGACACCCGCGCCCTGCGCCTGATCGCCAGACGGACCTGGCGGTTCTTCGACGTCTTCGTCACCCCGGACGACAACATGCTGCCGCCGGACAACTTCCAGGAGACGCCGGAGCCCGTGGTGGCGCACAGGACGTCTCCGACCAACATCGGCCTCTACCTGCTGGCGGTCGCGAGCGCGCGGGATTTCGCCTGGATCGGGACCCTCGAGGCCGTTGAGCGGCTGGAGGCAACTCTGGCGACGGTCGCTCGCCTGCCCAAGCACCGCGGGCATCTCTACAACTGGTACGATACGCGCGACCTGCGTCCGCTCGATCCGCCGTACATATCCTCGGTGGACAGCGGAAATCTGGCCGGCCATCTGATCGCGGTCGCCCACGCCTGCCGCGACTGGCGAGGCCAGGGCCTGTCACTCGAGCAGCGTCTGCAAGGCGCGTCGGATGGCCTCGACCTTGTCCGCGACGAGGCCCGGCGTCTCCGGGAAGCTCGCAAGTCACCGGCGGTCTCGTGGCGACGGCTCGAGGACCAGATCGAACGCCTCTCGGGGGAATTGCTTCGCGCCGGAGCCGCCGAGCCTCAGGCGGCGCTGGCGCGGATTTCCGAACAGGCCGCAATCCTCGCCGACGCGGTCGGCGAGATCGCCCTTCAGGAAGAAGACCAGACCGGCGCGGACCTTCAGTTCTGGGCCGACGCCGTGCGCAACGGCATCGAGGGCCACCGGCGCGACGCTGCCGAGCCGCCGAGCGGCCCGCTGGATGCGCGCCTCCTGAACCTGGCGCGGACCGCCCACGCGCTGGCGATGGCGATGGAGTTCGGCTTCCTCATCGATCCTGACAGGTTGCTGCTGTCGATCGGCTATCAGACGTCGGAGGCCGCCCTCGACCCCAGCTGCTATGATCTCCTCGCCTCCGAAGCGCGCCTGGCGAGCTTCATCGCCATCGCCAAGGGCGACGCACCCGCGCGGCATTGGTTCCGCCTTGGCCGCGCCGTCACTCCGGTCGCCAGCGGCGCGGCGCTGATCTCGTGGTCGGGGTCGATGTTCGAATATCTCATGCCCTCCATCGTCATGAGAGCGCCGGCCGACAGCCTGATCGAGCAGACCAATCGGCTCATCGTCGGACGCCAGATCGAGTACGGCGGGCGGTTGAACGCCCCCTGGGGCGTGTCTGAATCGGCCTACAACGCGCGCGACCTGGACTTCACCTATCAATATTCCAACTTCGGGGTGCCCGGCCTCGGCCTGAAGCGCGGCCTGGCCGATAGCGCCGTCGTCGCGCCCTACGCCACGGCCCTGGCGAGCATGATCGACCCGCAGGCCGCCGTTCGCAATTTTGAGCGGCTGGAGGCCCTTGGCGCGCAAGGCCAGTACGGGTTCTATGAGGCGCTGGATTTCACGCCGGCGCGGGTCCCCGACGGCGAACCCGTCGCCTTGGTGCGAGCCTTCATGGCGCACCACCAGGGCATGACGATCGCCGGTATCGCCGACACCCTGCTCGACGGCCTGATGCGCAGCCGCTTCCACGCTGAGCCCATGGTGCAGGCGACCGAGCTGCTGCTGCAGGAGCGCGCGCCGCGGGAGGTCATCGCCGCGCCGCCACTGGTATCCGAGACAACATCCGCGGCGCGGGTCCGCGAGATCGAAGGACCGGCCGCGTGGAGGAACACCAGCCCGCACGGGGCGACGCCGGCGACCCAGCTGCTGTCGAACGGCCGTTATTCGGTCATGCTCACGGCCGCCGGGTCCGGCTACAGCACCTGGGGCGATCTGGCCGTGACGCGCTGGCGGGACGACGCGACCTGCGACGACTGGGGCGCCTATATCTATCTGCGGGACGCCGCCAGCGGCGAGGTCTGGACGGCGACCTACCAGGCGGCCGGGACTGAGCCTGACGCCTATGCGGTCACGTTCAACGAGGATCGGGCGGAATTCACCCGCCGGGACGGTGACGTCTCGACCAATCTCCAGGTGCTCGTCTCCGCCGAAGACGATGCGGAAGTCCGCCGGGTGACGATCTCGAACGCGGGTGATCGGGCGCGTGAAATCGAAGTCACGTCCTATGCCGAACTGGTGCTGGGTCCACAGTCGGCCGATGTCGCTCATCCTGCGTTCTCGAAGATGTTCATCGAAACGGAACATCTCGCCGGTCTGGGCGCCATCGTGGCGCGGCGGCGGCAGCGCTCGCCGAGCGAACCGCAGGTCTGGGCGGCGCATCTGGCGGTTGTCGACGGCGAGACGGTCGGCAAACGCGAGTTTGAGACCGACCGCGCTCGGTTCCTCAGTCGGGGCGGCAGCGTCCGCGCCCCCAGTTCGATCCTCACGGGCCGGCCTCTCTCGGGCACGACCGGCCCGGTGCTCGACCCGATCTTCGCCCTGCGGCGCCGCGTGCGCATTGCGCCGGGCGCAACGGCCCGCATCGATTTCTGGACGATGGTCGCGTCATCCCGCGAGGCGGTGCTGGACCTGGTCGACAAGCACCATGACGTCGGTGCGTTCAAACGCGCCGCGGCCCTGGCCTGGACCCAGGTCCAGGTTCAGTTGCACCACCTCGGCGTCGATCGAAGCGATGCGGGGCAATACCAGCGTCTTGCCGGACACATGATCTACGCCGCGCAGGTGCTGCGGCCGCCGTCCGAGGTGATCGGCCGAGGCCGGGGCGGGCAGCCAGGTCTGTGGCCGCTCGGCATTTCGGGCGACCTGCCGATCCTGCTGGTCCGTGTCGAAGACGTTCATCAGCTGGGGCTGGTGAAGGAGGCGCTTCAGGCGGTCGAGTATTGGCGGATGAAGCGGCTCGCGGTGGATCTGGTGATCCTCAACGAGCGGGGGTCGTCCTACGTGCAGGAATTCCAGACCGCGCTCGAGACCCTGGTGAGGGCCAGCCAGTCACGGCCTCAGATCGGCGACGAGCGGCCGCCCGGGCACACCTTCATGCTGCGCGCCGATCTGATCTCGCCCGAGGCGCGGACGCTCCTTGGCGCTGTGGCGCGCGTGGTCCTGGTGGGGGACCGCGGACGGCTGGTTGATCAGCTGGAGCGTGCGCCCGAGGCCGGACCACCGCGACGGGTTCCACCACGTCGTCCGCTGGCGACCTCGCAGCTTCAGGTCCCGCGGCCGGCCCCCGGCATGGAATTCTTCAACGGACTTGGCGGTTTCGCCGAGGACGGACGGGAATATGTGACAACCCTCGGACCGGGGCAATCGACGCCCGCCCCCTGGATCAACGTGGTCGCCAATGCGGGTTTCGGGTTCCAGGTATCGGCGGAGGGCGGCGGTTACGCCTGGTCGGTGAACAGCCGCGAGCGTCAGCTGACCCCGTGGTGCAACGACCCGGTGACCGACCGGCCGGGCCAGGCCCTCTATCTGCGGGACGAGCAGACCGGCGACCTGTGGAGCCCGACGGCGCTGCCGATCCGGGACGAGGCGGGGACCTATGTCGCGCGGCATGGATGGGGCTACAGCCGCTTCGAACACACCTCGCACGGGATCGCCGCCGAACTTCTGGAATATGTGCCGCTCGCCGACCCGATCAAGATCTCCCGCTTGCGGCTCCGCAACCTCTCCGGCCGAACCCGGCGTCTGTCAGTGACCGCCTATGTCGAGTGGGCGCTGGGGCCCTCGCGCACCGCCGGCGCGCCGTTCATCTCCACGCGGATCGATCCGGATAACGGCGCCCTGCTGGCGAACAACCCCTGGAACCCGGCCTTCGGCGACCGGGTCGCCTTCGTCGATCTGGCCGGGCGCCAGACGAGCTGGACGGGCGACCGCCGCGAATTCATTGGCCGCAATGGCGCGCTCGCCTGGCCGGCGGCGCTGGCGAATGAAGGTGCGCTTTCGGGACGGGTCGGGTCCGGCCTGGACCCGTGCGCGGCGCTGCAGACCACCCTGGAGATCGCGCCCTACGGGGTCGCCGAGATCGACGTGTTTCTCGGCGACACCCCAGATGAGGCCGCGGCGTGCGCCCTCATCGCCCGCTACCGCGATACCGACCTGGACGCCGTGCTGTCCGAGGTTCGGAGCTTCTGGAGTGAGGTCGTCGGCTCGGTCCAGGTGAAGACCCCCGACCGGTCGATGGACATCATGCTCAACGGTTGGCTGACCTATCAGACCCTGGCGTGTCGAGTCTGGGCGCGATCGGGCTTCTATCAGGCCAGCGGCGCCTATGGCTTTCGCGATCAACTGCAGGACGGCATGGCCCTGGCTTCGGTGCGGCCGTCGCTGACGCGAGAGCACCTGCTGCGCGCGTCCGGCCGCCAGTTCCTGGAGGGTGACGTGCAGCACTGGTGGCTGCCGCATTCGGGCCAGGGCGTGCGGACGCGCATTTCGGACGATCGGGCCTGGCTGGCCTACGCCACGGCGCACTACGTCACGGTGACAGGTGATGTCGCGGTGCTTGACGAACTGACGCCATTTTTGGACGGCCCAGCGCTCGATCCCGGCGAGAGCGACAGCTTCTTCCTGCCCACCGTCCTGCCCGGGAACGGCAGCCTCTATGAGCACTGCGCCCGCGCGCTCGACGCCAGCCTGATGGTCGGCCGCCACGGCCTGCCCCTGATCGGTGGCGGCGATTGGAATGACGGCATGAACCGGGTCGGCGTGGGGGGTAAGGGCGAAAGCGTCTGGCTCGGCTGGCTGCTGCACACCGCGCTGGGCGCCTTCACGCCCATTGCCGAGGCTCGCGGCGATCAGGCGCGCGTGGCCCGGTGGACGGCGCACGCCAAGGCGCTGCGCGCGGCGCTGGAACGCGAAGCCTGGGATGGACATTGGTATCTTCGAGGCTGGTTCGATGACGGCTCCGCGCTCGGCTCCGCGACCAGCGAGGAGTGCCGCATCGACTCCATCGCCCAGTCCTGGGCGGTCCTGTCGGGCGTCGGGCGGCCGGACCGCGCGGCCCTGGCCATGGACGCTGTCGACCGCGAATTGATCCTGCCGCACGACAGACTGGCCCTGTTGTTCACGCCGCCCTTTGATCGGTCCCATCGCGACCCCGGCTATATCAAGGGCTACCCGCCCGGCCTCCGCGAGAACGGCGGCCAATACACCCACGCCGCGCTGTGGTCGGTGATGGCGTTCGCCGGACTGGGAGAAGGAGACAAGGCTGCCGCCTTGTTCGGGTTGCTCAACCCGATCAACAACGCCCGCACCCGAACCGACATGCATCGCTACAAGGTGGAGCCCTATGTGGCGGCGGCCGACGTCTATGCCGCCGCGGGCCATGTCGGGCGCGGCGGTTGGACCTGGTACACCGGCTCGGCGGGCTGGATGCAGCGCGCGGGCGTCGAGAGCATCCTGGGATTGCGCGTGGCCGGCGGCGCGTTGCATATCGATCCCTGTATCCCGGGCTCATGGCCGCGCTATGAGATCACCCTGCGGCATGGCGCCTCGCGCTACGCCGTGGTCGTCGAGAATCCGCAAGGTGTGCAACGCGGCATCGCGAGCGCCGAACTCGATGGCGTGACGATTCCGGGGCGCCCGCTGTCGATCCCGCTCGTGGACGATGGCGTGGCGCACCGGGTTACGGTGCGTCTGGGCTGAAGGCGCACGTTCGCGCGGGACCCTTGACCCGGCGTTGGACGCCGCAACCGGCGGATGTGCCGCCAAAGGGGTTAAGTGCTGATGTCGTCCGATGTCGATCCGCGCGCGGGCAAGCTCGTCGAGCCTGCGTCTCTCCTGGATGTGGGCCGGCTGCTGAGGGCCTATCATGAGGGTCGCCCCGATCCGACGGTGGCCACGCAGCGGGTGACCTTCGGGACCTCCGGCCACCGCGGCTCGGCGTTCAACAACGCGTTCAACGAAGCCCATATCCTGGCGATCACTCAGGCCATCTGCATTGATCGCAAGGCCCGCGGCGTCGACGGCCCGTTGTTCATGGGTATTGACACCCATGCGCTGTCGCAACCGGCTTTCGTGACGGCGCTGGAGGTCTTCGCCGCCAATGGCGTGACGACGATGATCGATGCCGCCGGCGGTTACACGCCGACGCCGGTGATCTCGCATGCGATTCTCAGCTACAACCGCGACCGCAGCCAGGGACTGGCGGATGGCGTCGTTATCACCCCGTCGCACAATCCCCCGGCCGACGGCGGCTTCAAATACAATCCGCCCCACGGCGGCCCCGCGGACGCCGTCACGACCGGCGCGATCGAGCGCCTTGCCAACGATTTCCTCGCCGCCGGACTGGTGGGGATTCGCCGAATTCCGTTCGCCCGCGCCCGCGTCTCAGCGGAGGTCCGCCGGTTCGATTTCACCTCGCCCTACGTCGCCGATCTGCCGTCGGTCCTGGACATGGCCGCGATCGCCGCGTCCGGCGTGAGCATCGGGATCGATCCGCTGGGGGGCGCGGCCGTGGGATATTGGGCGCCGATCATCGACCGGTACGGACTGAACGCGACCGTAGTCAGCGAAGTGGTCGATCCCACCTTCGGGTTCATGACCGCCGACTGGGATGGCCAGATCCGCATGGACTGTTCGTCACCCTACGCCATGGCGCGGCTGGTGGGCTTGAAGTCGCAGTTCGAGATCGCCTTCGGCAACGATACCGACGCGGACCGGCATGGGATCGTGACCCCCTCGCAAGGCCTGATGAACCCCAACCACTATCTTTCTGCCGCGATCTCCTACCTGTTCGGGGCGCGGACGGCGTGGCCAGGCGCCTGCGCGGTGGGCAAGACCATGGTGACCAGCGCGATGCTCGACCGGCTGGCGAGCCAGCTGGGGCGTCAGCTCATCGAAACCCCCGTGGGTTTTCGCTGGTTTGTCGACGGCCTGACACGCGGCGCGCTCGGTTTCGCCGGGGAGGAAAGCGCCGGCGCCGCGTTCCTGCGTCGGGATGGCACTGTCTGGACCACCGAGAAGGACGGCCTTCTGCTTGGCCTTCTGGCCGCGGAAATCACCGCGTCGTCGGGGCGGGATCCTGGAGTGCTCTACGGGGGCCTGACCCAGGCGTTGGGAACACCCTTCTACGAACGCCTGGACGCGCCCGCGTCGCGCCGGCAAAAGGCCGTTCTGGCGAAGGCCGGGCCCGAACACTTCCAGATCGCGCAGTTGGCGGGCGAGTCTGTGATCGCCGTAGAGACCACGACACCCGGTGGCGGCGCCGGGCTTGGCGGCGTGCGGGTGCGGACCCGCAACGGCTGGTTCGCGGCGCGGCCTTCGGGCACCGAGGACGTCTATAAGATCTACGCCGAGAGCTTCCTCGGCCCTGACCACCTGCGGGATATCCAGCGCGAGGCCCAGGCGTTGATCGGCGAGCTTTTCGAGCGCGCCGGCGGCGAGCCGGCGCCGGACTGACCGACCTTCACGCCTCGCGCGGCGCATCCTCCGGCGCGAGGTCGGTCCCGGCCAGCCACCCGCCGGCAAATCCCGCCCGCCGCAGGCCGTCCCGGATAGGGCGGCAGCGGCGCATCAATCGCCAGACCATGCCGCTGGCGTGGTTTTCGATCATCAGCACGATGGGACCCTCATTGAGTCCGAAGTGCCACGGCGAGACCCACCAGCCAAATGGGTTTCCGGGCTCGCCAGGATGAGTCGGATTGAACGACGCCTTGAATCCGTAGGCGCTGGCTTCCTTCAGCTTGGCCTGGTGAATGCAGAAGGCGATGGCGGGCAGCACAATATCAGGGGCGAAGGGCAGGGATGCGACCACCGCCCAGGGGGCCAGGGTTCCGTCGTCAGGTCCGTAGGGGACGCCGCGTCCAAGATAGTCGAAGAAGGTGCGCTCCACGCCGGCCAGCTTGAGCGTTGCGGGGCCGGGCCCCTCGCTGGCGGTGATCCCCCAGCAATGCTCCCCGTAACTGGCGAACCTGCGCGGGTTTTCGATCGCATAGCGTTGCTGCACGTAGGTTGCGCGCCGGCTGTTCTCGAAATAGTCGATGCCCTTGTCGCGCATGAACGCGTCCTGGATGCCCCGAAAATCGATCCAGACGTGCGACAGCTGGTGTGTGAAGAGCGACCCCGCGTAGAGATAGTCGTAGCCGTAGCACCGTTCCCACCGATAGGTGGACAGCCAGGCGTCGTAGCTTGCCCGCGGCAGCGGGTGGGCCGGGGAGGCCAGCGCCAGAACATAGAGCAACAAGGCTTCGTCGTAGCCTTCCCACCGATAGGCGATGAACCCGCTCTCCGGTCGCCAGCCGTGGGTGACCGTCGCGCCGCCATTCTGCGCCCAGACCCAGTCGGCGCGCGCATAGAGCCCGTCGGCGAGGGTGCGGATTTCCGCTTCGTCGGGCGAGTCCGCGTCGAAATAGGCGCCCGCCGTCAGCGCGCCCGCGAGCAGGAAGGCGCTGTCCACGGTCGAGACTTCGCAGTCCCAGGCGCGCCGCCCCGTCTGCATGTCGAGGAAGTGATAATAGAAGCCATGATGTCCCGTGGCGTCCGGCTCCGGCCCCTGAGGGCTCTGCCAGAAAAAGCGCAAGGTGGCCAGCGTGCGCTCCACCGCCAGCTTGCGGGTCATGAAGCCGCGTTCGACTCCAACCGGGTAGCACGCCAGCGCCAGCCCGGTCGCGGCGATGCTGGCCGGCCAGGCCTCGGCGGTCTTGTCGAGGATCAGGCCGTTGGCGGGATTCACCTCGTTGAGGAAATAGTCGAAGGTTTCGCGCTGCAGCGTTTCCAGCTCCGACTCGGTGGCGCGCAGGCCCGCACTCATGACGCAACCGGCGGCGCCGGGCGGCGAGGCCGCGCGAACGGATCGACAGCGTCGGCGCGGCCTTCGTCGCGGTTGGGGGTTGCGACCACGCCAACGGTCGCCGTCGCCATGTCCGGCGCATGACCCGTCGCCACCGCGAAACCCGCCGCCTGGACCATCGCCACAGGGTTGGTCATCTGGCCGACGACGGTCGCCCTCCGCCGATCGAAGTGCAGGATCGCGCCCAGCGTCCGCGCCGTTCCACCCTTGTTGGCCTGAACGCCGGTGATTTCGCCGGCCTCGCCGAGCGTGCGAAACGTCACGGGCCAACCGGCCGGGGCGCGAACAGGCCGCCTCCGATCCCCAGCGCGGCGTCGGTCGCCTCGATCGAACGGGGTCCGGACGTCTCGCGGCCACTGAGCGCCCGTATGGCGTCGATCGTCTCGGGAATGACGATGGCCTGATTGTCGACCATGTAGGCGTAGAACAGCTCGTCGCCCTGGACCTTGAGCATGTCGGCCCAAAGCGCGACCTCATAGAGATCGCCGCGCGAGCGACCCCTGTCGGCCATCAGTTCCTTCACGGAATTGAGGGCGTCCAGACCGTATTCGTCCTTCATCAGCACGATGCGCGACGAGGCGCCGAACGCATCCAGCACCTCGTCCCTGGTGGCGTCGCGGGTCATCTGCACCGACCAGTAATGCAGGTGTCCGATGGTTTCGGGCGCCTTGACCGCCATGGTCAGGACATCGAGGTCGGGATCGACCGTCTGGGCGTCCGGCCCCTGGTGACTGGGGATTTCGGACTCCGGGGCAAGCGTGTTCATGATCCCGCCCAGGTGGCTCTCCCACGGGTCGGTGGCGCGGCGCAGCAGGGTCCCCCGGGCGCGATGGAGCAGGCCCGCTCGCTTGAGGGCAGTCAGGGTGCGCACGGTCGCCGTGGTGTTGCAGGAGACAACCCGCGTCGCGTCGCGCCCGACCGCGCTTGCGAAATTGGCCTCCGCGACGAACGAGTGGCCGGTGACGGCATGCTTCTCTCCGCCCTGAAGAATGAACTTCAGCCCGCGCGCGCGATAGATCGGCACATTCTCGGCCGCGACGTGCTTGGGCGTGCAGTCGACGATGACGTCCACGGCGCCAAGCAGGTCTTCCAGGCCGCCCGCCGACGGCACGCCGGCGGCACGCAGCGCCTCCCGCGCCTCCGCTGTGCCGGCAAAGAGCGGCACGCCCTTGGGCTGCAGGACGCGCGTTCTCCAGTCGGTTGCAATATCGGCTACGCCCACCAGGCGCATGTCGCCTTGCGCCCCGACGGCGTCGGCGACTCGTTTGCCGATCACGCCGTAGCCGTTCACAGCCACCCCAATCGTCCCGTCCAACACGAACCCTCCGGCGATGTTCGATCCAATGGACGGCGGGGAGGCCGGAACCTTACAGCCGGGGCGAGGTCCGCGGTCAGTGGCTGAACAGCACCGGCCGCCCGGTCTGCGTGAGCAGCGCTCGGGTGAACCCGCCAAACACCCACTCCTGCAAGCGGCTGTGACCATAGGCCCCGGCTACGATGAGGTCGGCCGCCTGCTGTTCGGCGATCTCCAGCAGCTGTTCCGCGGCCGCGGCGTCCCGCTCGGCGATGTGAGCCTTGACCGTCGCCTTGACGCCATGGCGGGTCAGATAGGCGGCGACGTCGTCCAGGCGGCTCGTCGTTGCGGGCTGGGCGGCCTTGCTGTCGCAGATTTCAACGACCTCGACGGTTTCGGCCCTTTGAAGGAAGGGCAGGGCGTCGGCCACCGCCCGGCGCGACTCGCGGGTGTCCTTCCAGGCGACCAGCACATGCGCGGCGTTCAATCCGGCCATCCCGGGGGGCGCGACCAGGACCGGGCGGCCCACTTGCAGGACAAGGGCGCCCGGCAGAGCGACCTCATATTGCGACACGTGTGGGCGAGCGCCGAGGCTTGCGACCACCAGGTCGGCGGCCCGCGCATCGGCGGCGAGCTCGGCCAGCGGAAAGCGGACCCCGGATCGCCACGCCGACCCTTGGCGGACCGCGCCGGCGACCGCACGAAATTTCGCCTCAGCGCGTTTCAGGTCGGCATCCACGCGTTCGGTCTCGGCGGCGATCATGTAGCCGCCGTCAAAGCCGCCGTCGCCACTGTAGGCGTTCTGGTAGAGTTCGGCCCCCACGCCAAGCAGGCTGGCGTCGAAGCGGTTTGCAATGTCGATCGCCAAGGCCAGGCGGGGGTCCGGCGTCGGCTCTGCCTCCACATGGACCAGGATCGTCTTGAGCGGCATGGAAAGTCTCCTCGGGCGGCGGGTCTCCTGGCCCGAGGTCGGACCCGGGCCGGCGTTCGTGGACCGCGACAGGTCCGTATTGAAGACGCGCCTCAATCGAATTGCTTACGGCCCGGCGCCGCCCCGGGCTCAAGGCGCCCGCGCGCGGCGCCGCCCCCGGCGGTCACCGGCAGCCTCGCGACCGTCTGACCCCCGCGCCTCTCGCGCGGGTCGCTAACGCGCCGAGCGGTCGAGCAGCTCGATCAGTTCACGGGCTTTCTTGCGTTGTTCCGCCGCGTCGCCGCTAACGATCGCGCCTTCGATGCAACGCCCGAGGTGGTCCTTGAGCATCTCGGTCTCCGCGCGCGACAGCGCTGCGCGGATGGCCCGAATCTGCGTCAGGACATCGATGCAATAGCGGTCCCCCTCAACCATCCGCGCGACGCCTCGCACCTGGCCCTCAATGCGGCGCAGCCGGTTCAGCAGCTTCGGCTTGTTGTCTTGGGTCAAGGCGCGGCCTCCTGCCACCATTCCTATTCGGACTGGAGGTATGGCGGAAATACCCCATATAGGTATGTTGCCGCTGCGGGTGGCGGCAAGCGCTTGATGTGGAGACCCGTCGATGGACGACAGTCACGCCCACCCCAACCACGGTCCGCCGGGGGCCAATGCGGCGACGGTGATCGATCCCGTCTGCGGAATGACCGTCGATCCCCTCAAGACCGCGCACCACGCCGAGCACGCTGGCAGGCCTTATCATTTTTGCTCCGCGGGGTGCCGGACGAAAGTCCAGGCCGACCCTGACAAATATCTGGCGCCGCGGACGCCCGGGCCGGATCCGACGCTTCCGCCCGGCGCCATCTACACCTGTCCGATGCACCCCGAGATCCGCCAGGTCGGCCCGGGGTCCTGTCCGATCTGCGGCATGGCGCTGGAGCCGGAGACCATCACCGCCGACAGCGGTCCCAATCCTGAGCTCGCCGATATGAGCCGGCGCTTCTGGGTCGGTCTGGTCCTGGCCGTGCCGGTGTTCGTTTTGGAGATGAGCGCCCATCTGATGCCCGGCGGCCTGATGCTGGTGAGCCATCACGCATCCAGTTGGATCCAGTTCGCGCTGGCGACGCCGGTCGTGCTGTGGGCCGGGTGGCCGTTCTTCGAGCGCGGCTGGACCTCGCTCATCACCCGACGTCTCAACATGTTCACCCTGATCGCCATGGGGGTGGGCGTCGCATGGACCTACAGCGTGGTGGCCGTGTTGGCGCCCGGCCTGTTCCCGCCCGCCTTTCGCGACGCTTCCGGGGTCGTGCCGGTCTATTTCGAGGCCGCTGCGGTGATCACCGTCCTGGTGCTGCTGGGGCAGGTCCTGGAGCTGCGGGCGCGCGAACAGACCTCCGGCGCCATCAAGGCCTTGCTCAACCTCGCGCCGAAGACGGCGCGCCGCCTCCGAGAGGATGGGACCGACGAGGAAGTGACCCTCGACCTGATCCAGGTCGGCGACCGTCTGCGCGTGCGTCCCGGCGAGAAGATCCCGGTGGACGGCGCCTTGACCGAGGGGCGGGCTTCCATCGACGAGTCCCTGGTCACCGGGGAGTCCATGCCGGTCACCAAGGAAACCGAGGGCAAGGTCATCGCCGGCTCCCTCAACAAGACCGGTTCCTTCATCATGCGCGCCGAGAAGGTGGGCGCCGACACACTGCTGTCGCGCATCGTCCAGATGGTCGCGGAGGCCCAGCGCAGCCGCGCGCCAATCCAGCGCCTGGCGGACCGGGTCGCCGGATGGTTTGTGCCCGCCGTCATTGCGGTGGCCGTTATCGCCGGCGGGGTCTGGGCCCTGGTCGGGCCCGAGCCGCGCTTCGCCTACGCCCTGGTCGCGGCGGTGTCCGTGCTGATCATCGCCTGCCCCTGCGCGCTTGGCCTGGCGACTCCGATGTCGATCATGGTCGGCGTGGGCCGAGGCGCCCGGGAAGGGGTGCTGATCAAGAACGCCGAAGCCCTCGAACGCTTCGAAAAGATCGACACCCTGGTGATCGACAAGACCGGCACCTTGACCGAGGGGCGGCCAGCGGTGACCGCCATCAAGACCGTCGCTGGGGTCGACGAGGGCGAGCTTCTGCGACTCGCCGCCAGCCTTGAGCGCGGCAGCGAGCATCCCCTGGCCGACGCCGTCCTGCGCGCCGCCAAGGATCGCGGCCTGACGCTGTCCGAAGCCGCCGACTTCGAGTCTCCGGTCGGCCGAGGGGTATTTGGCAAGGTGGATGGCAAGTCGGTCGTGCTCGGCGGCGCGCCGCTGATGGCCGAGCAAGGCATCGATCTTGCGCCCCTGTTGGCGCAGGCCGAAGCCCTGCGCCAGGACGGAACGACGGCGGTCTTCGCAGCCATCGACGGACGGCTGGCCGGCGTCCTGGGGATTTCCGACCCCGTCAAGGCGACGACACCCGAGGCGGTGCGCGCGCTGCTGGCCGACGGGATCCGGCTGGTGATGATGACCGGCGACAACCGCACCACGGCGCTGGCCGTGGCCAAGCGGCTGGGTATCGAGGATGTCGAGGCCGAGGTGCTGCCTCAAGACAAGGCCAAGGTGGTGCAGAAGCTGCGCGCGGAGGGCCGCGTGGTGGCGATGGCCGGCGATGGCGTCAACGATGCGCCGGCGCTTGCCGCCGCCGACGTTGGCGTCGCCATGGGCGCGGGCTCCGACGTGGCCATCGAAAGCGCCGGGGTGACCCTATTGAAGGGCGACCTCCAAGGCCTGGTCCGTGCGCGCCGCCTGTCGCGGGCGGTGATGCGCAACATCCGCCAGAACCTGGTCTTCGCCTTCGTCTACAACGTCGCCGGCGTGCCGATCGCGGCGGGGGTGCTCTATCCGCTGTTTGGCCAGCTGCTTTCGCCGGCCATCGCCGCGGCTGCCATGGCGCTGTCATCCGTCAGCGTCATCAGCAATGCGTTGCGTCTGCGCGTCGCCCGCCTGTGAGGCGTGACGCGGGAGTGAAACACCATGACGGGGGATGAGGCCGCGGGGTCCGGCCGGGAAGCATGGCTGAATCGGGACTGCTTCTGCATCACGCTGGATGCCGCCCGGCTGGAGACCGCCATCCGGGCCGAAGCGCGGGACCCAGACTTGATCGTGGCCATGATGACCGCCCGGCCGAATCTCTTCTCCAGCGGGCCGGTGTTCATCGCCAGGCATGAGCTGGCGGCCATGCTCGACGTGGTCGCCGCCATCGAGGCGGTGGCCGAGGACCCGGCGTATCAGGACGCCGCGCTGACCTGGGCCCCGGCGATCGCGCGCCAGGATTTCGGGCCGCGTGGGGTCTTCATGGGCTACGACTTCCACCTCGGCCCCGAAGGCCCCAAGCTCATCGAGGTCAACACAAACGCCGGGGGCGCCTTTCTGAACGCCGTCCTGGCGCGGGCGCAGAGCGCCTGCTGCCGCGAGGTGGAGGACGCCTTGCAGGCGTCCCCGCCGGGCGGCTTCGAGTCCGCAGTCTGGGAAATGTTCCTGAGCGAATGGCGATTGCAGGGTCGCGCCGGTCAGCCGCGCACCCTCGCCATCGTCGATGACCGGCCGCGGGAACAATATCTGTTCCCCGAGTTCCTGCTGGCGCAACGGTTCTTTGAACGCCATGGCCTGAAGGCCAGGATCGTCGATCCTGGTGAGCTGAGCTTCGCCGATGGAAGTCTGCGGTTCGAAGGTGAGACGATTGATCTCGTCTACAACCGGCTGGTCGACTTCTCCCTCAGCGCCAGAGGACATGAAGCGCTGCGCGACGCCTACCTGTCCGGCGCCGTCGTGCTCACGCCCAATCCCCGCAACCACGCCCTGCTGGCCGACAAGCGAAACCTGATTCTGCTGTCGGATCCTGTTGCGCCGGCGCGCTGGGCGATAACACCGGCCCAGCGGCAAAGCCTTGCCGCCGTCCCGGCGACGGTCCTGGTGACCGGCGAGAACGCGGACGCCCTGTGGGCGACGCGCAAGCAGCATTTCTTCAAGCCGGCGGGCGGCCACGGCGGCAAGGCGGTCTATCGCGGCGACAAGATAACCCGCGGTGTTTGGGACGAGGTGCGAGACGGCGGGTACATCGCCCAGAGGCTGGCGACGCCCAGCGAACGCCGCATCAGGATCGACGGGGAGGTGAAGTCTATGAAGCTGGACGTCAGGCTCTACACCTATCAGGGTGCCGCCCTGCTGACGGCGGCGCGAATCTATCAGGGCCAGACCACCAATTTCAGAACGCCCGGCGGCGGATTCGCGCCGGTCTTCATTGTCTGACCACGGACCGTCTGCGTGGCGGAATCTACTTCGCAACGCCTCCAACAGGCTTCATGGCCATGCCGGGCATATCCCGCATCATCGCGTCATGATCCTTCGGCGCGCTGTTGACGGTGGCCTGATATTGCGCGGCCGACAGGGTCGGCAGGGTTCTGACGAACGCGACCATGTCCCAGATCAGCTCGTCACTGTGGGTGCGCCCCCAGGCCGGCATGGCGGTCATCTTGACGCCGTGCTTGATCATCCAGAATTCCTCGCCAGGCGTGTGCGCGAGCCCGCGGCTGAGTTCGGGCGCCGCGGGGTAGAGCCCCTGGCTGATTTCGGTCTTCTCCATGCCGGGGGCGAGATGGCAGCCGCTGCACATCTCCGCGTAGAGGCCCGCGCCCGCAGCGATGCGGGCCGGACTGGCCAGGTCGGCGGGAATCCTGATGTCGCGCGCCCGCACAGCGATCGATCGGTCGCGCATGCTGCCGATCATCCAAAGGACCGGTCTGGTGTGGGGGACGTCGGCGCCGATGTTGTAAATCCCGGCCTCGAGAAAAGCCCCGCCGACCCCGCCCGCGACCAGCGCGGCCACCAGGACGAAGGCCACGCTGGGGAGATGGCGCTTAAGGTCGAATGGCTTGCGATCCATGGTCCGCTCCCTTGCCGCTGCGTCCTGCTCTGCTGAGACGATCCGCCCCTGGGATACGCGCGAGGGCGATCAGACCCCTCAATCCCGCCAAGCGGCCCCGGAAATCAGCGACGACCCGGTTCCGACCCTGCGGGCCCTCAACGCGGGGGTGGGTTGGCGCGCGAGGACCAATGGACATGGACGATCCGCCACCCGCCGGCGGTCCTGGCAAGGATCATCGTCTCCGTCGTGAGCCGGTCGGTGACCTTTTCGCCGGCGCGGGCTTGAACCCGGCCTTCCGTGGCGATCCAGGCGCTGTCGCTGGCCGCGGCCCCGGAACGGCGAAGGATGGTCTCAAGCGCGGTCGCCTCGAATGCCGCGTCGGCCGGCAGGTGCTCCGCGGCGTAGGCCGCCTTCGAGGTCTCCGCGCCGCCCGCCTCGAACACCAGGACGCCCGCCGCCATCAGGCTGGCCGCCTTGCCGGTGTCACCGGCCTTAAGGGCGGCGTGAAAGGCGTCGACAACGCCAGCCGCGTCCGCCGCGGCCCCGGCCAGGGCAATCGGCCGGGTTTCGGCGGATGGCGCGGCCGTGTGGGCCAGGGCTTGCGGCGGCAGGACGAGCCCCGCCGCAAGGCAGAGAGCGGATAGTCGCAGCAATCGCGTCATGGATGAATCTCCGAATACGCCACTTGGGCGTCCTGATGCCTGCGCGCCCAGGCCGCCAGGCCGGACGTCAGTTGGATAGCCGATGCCAATGTCTGCTGACCGGACCGCGGCGCGCTTGAGCCTTGTGGCAACGTCCGGCGCCGCGCCGGCGCCGTCGCCGCGCCCGGCAAGATCTCCCATCGCCTCACCCGACCGAGCAGGGGTCGCCGGCGCGCAATTGCGCCGCCAGCAACTTGCGCGCGCGATAGACCCTTGTCTCGATCGTTTTGGCCGAGACGCCCAGGATTTCGCCCGCCTCCAGCTGCGAGCATCCGTCGAAGGCGGTCAGCAGCAGGGGCGCCTTCAGGGGGGCGGGGAGGCGGGCGATCGCCATTTCCAGCCGACGGGCCTCCTGGTCCTCGATGACCACGTCATCGGCGGGCTTCGCCGGATCGGCGGCTCGGGCAACATCGGACCCTTCCGCGCTGAACGGACCGAAGATCATCCGACGCACCGCCGCGCGTCGGCCCCGGTCGCGGGCCTTGTTAATCGCGATGGTTGTCAACCAGGCTCCGAACGGCCGCTCGGAATCGTAGCGATGAAGTGCCCCCCACGCCGCAATGAACGCTTCGTGGACCGCTTCATACGCCTCGTCCGAATCGGCGGTGTAGCGGCGAAGGAGCCTGTAGAGACGATCCTTGTGACGGCCGACCAGGCGGCCGAACGCACGGTCGTCGCCCGTCGCGGCCTGGACGGCGAGGCCGCGGTCTGACGCCTCGGCTTCCGACGTCACCGCGGATCTTCGGTAAGCGACTGGACGACGGTCTGGTCGAACTGCTCGGCCTGGGCGGGCGTCAGGACGGTGCGCATCGCCAGGACATGGACGATCGTTTCCTTCTGCAGTTCCCCCATCGCGTGATGGAAGCGGTCGATGCCCGCCTGCACCTGCGGCGAGTAGGCGTGCTGTCCCTGGCGGGCCTGCGCCACCCGGGCGTACGCGGCGCGCATTTCCGCCTCCAGCGCGCCGCGCCGCGCGGCGTGCTCGCGCTCCATGCCGCCAATGCGAGCGTGTTGTTCGCCCGTCAGATGCAGCTTCTCGTGAATGACATCATGCAAGGAGACGGGGGAGGACATCCGATGGATGACGTACTGGGCTCCGGCCCAGGCGCCGACAGCGGCCCCGAGGATCGAGAGCACGAGCGTCAGGAGGATGCCGCGCATGAAACTCACCGGCGGGCCTCGAGCAGGGTGGAGGGCGCCAGGTGGGCGACGCTTGAGAACGGGCCGTAGCTCCTGGGGGCCGCGATGCCGGCGACGGCGACGGCGCCGCCCGCGGTGAGCCCCAGCGCCAGGGCGAGGCCAACGCTGGCGACCCGCACGGGCGCGAGCGCCGCATTCGCCGCGAGGTCACGGCGGCGCAGCCGGATGCTGCGGGCGATTTCCATCTCAAGCCCGCCAAGCGGCCGGTCCGTCGCCGCCAGCGCCAAGCGCGTGACCAACTCATCGAGCCGTTCGCTCATGTCCAAATCCTTCACGTCGGGGTCCCTTGGGCTATACGTTCCGGACGGGCCGATCCCCTAAGGGTGAGACGCAGGGCGCCGGCAAGGGTCGACGTCTTCGACGCCCCGCCGACTTGGAGGTCAGCCGGCGCTCTTGATCGCCACGACTTCCGGGGTCGCCCCCGGCTTTACCGTGAAATCGACCTTCTGGCCCACCCGCAGTCCGGTCAGCAATCCGGGTTCAATCTTGAAGGTCATGGTCATCGCAGGCCACTTCAGAGCTGCAATGGGGCCGTGCTGAAGGGTGACCGCGCCACCCTTGGCGTCCAGCTTCCTGATGATTCCGCTGCCCTGCGCGCCCGGAGCCGGGGCCGCAGGGTCCATGTGGGTCATGGCTGGCGTGTCATGGGCCGCCTGCGCCAGGGCCGGGCCGGAGAACGCCAGGGCAGCCGCTGCGATCAGCATGATTTTCATGGGAGTCTCTCCATCTCAAGGTGAGGCGCGGACGCGCGCAACACAGGTCTTTCGAACATTACGCGCGCAGCCTTCTCCTGCCCTCATCCCGCGGCCAGCTTTTTTGAAAAGCCGTCAGCGATGCCGCCAGCCAGCTCATCGGGCGACCCGCGCGTGACCGCCAGGACCGCCGCAAGGTCCTGGGCGATCGCGCCTCGGTGACGATTCCGCCGGGACATTTCTTCAAATGCGGTGAGGGCGGCGAGCCCTGCTGCGCGTATCCAAACGAGTGCGCGCGGACGCCCCTCGCCGCACGCCGATGTGTTGGGACTTCCAGACGCCATGACTGACTTCGACCGTCGCCAGCTCCTGCGGGGCGCTTCACTTGTGGGCGGAGGCCTCGCACTCACCTCCCTGATGCCGGGCTGGGCGCAGAGCGCCACCCCGGGTGTCGCGCCGATCCTGCCGACCTTGACCGGGCCGAACATCGACCTGACCATCGACCACGCGCGGCTCAGCATTGACGGTCGCGCGGGCCACGCCGTCACCATCAACGGAACGGTTCCCGGACCGCTGCTTCGCCTTAGGGAAGGTCAGACTGTCCGGCTGTCCGTCAGGAACAACCTGGCGGAAGATACGTCGATCCACTGGCACGGCCTCCTCGTGCCGTTCCAGATGGATGGGGTGCCCGGCGTGACCTTCCCTGGCATCAAGTCCGGCCAGACCTTCGTCTATGAATTCCCGATCATCCAGTCAGGCACCTACTGGTATCACAGCCATTCGGGACTGCAGGAGGCGGAGGGTCACTACGGGCCGATCATCATCGATCCGAAAGGCGAGGACCCCGTGGCCTACGATCGAGAGCATGTGATCGTGCTCTCGGACTACAGCTTCATGCATCCCCACCTGCTCTACAAGCGGATGAAGCAACAAACGGGTCTCTACAACTACCAGAAGCAAACCCTTCCCGGGCTCCTCGCCGGTAAGGATCAGACCCTGCAGGAGCGCATCGAGTGGGCCAAGATGCGCATGGACCCCACCGATATCTCCGACGTCACCGGCGCGGTCTTGAGTTTCCTGGTCAACGGGCATGGTCCGAAGGACAACTGGACCGGTCTGTTCAAGCCGGGTGAGAGGGTGCGCCTGCGGTTTATCAACACCGCCGCCCAGATGGTCTTCAACGTCCGGATTCCCGGCCTGAAACTCACGGTCGTGGCCGCCGACGGCCAGAACTTGCGTCCGGTGGAGGTCGACGAGTTCCAGATCGGCAACGCCGAGACCTACGATGTGATCGTGCAGCCCATGGAGGATAGAGCCTTCACCCTGGTCGCCGAGGCGGTCGACAGGTCGGGCATGGCGCGGGCCACGCTGGCCCCGCGCGCCGGCATGATCGCGGTGGTCCCGCCGCTTCGCGAGCGCCCCTTGGCCACCATGAAGGACATGGGCATGGACATGGCGTCGATGAACATGGGCGGCGCGGCTCCCGCGACCGACAAGGCGGCGGAGACGCGCGGCGCAACGGTTCCCGGGATGGCGCCCCGCGCGCCTCACGGCTCGGACGCGATGGGCGACATGGGCGGCATGAAGATGTCCATGCGCGACGGACAGAATGCGCCCGGCGTCAGGATGGGGCCGGGCGTGCAGACCATCGCCCCCATTCCCATCGACCGAACCGGTGAGCCGGGTCAAGGTCTCGAAAGCGTCGGCCATCGGGTCCTGGTCTATCGGGATCTCGTGGCGCTCGATCCAAACCCCGACTCACGCACCCCGTCCCGCGCCCTGGACATCCATCTGACCGGCAATATGGAGCGGTGGATGTGGGGTTTCGACGGCGAGAAGTTCAGCGAAACGACCAAACCCTACGCGTTCCGCAAGGGGGAGCGGGTGCGCGTGACCCTGATCAACGACACCATGATGGCCCACCCGATCCACCTGCATGGGCATTTCTTCGAGCTGGTCCATGGGCCGGCTGGCCACCGACCGCGGAAGCATACCGTGCTGGTCCTGCCTGGCGGCAAGGTCGCATGGGACTTCACCGCCGCCGCGGGCGACTGGGCGTTCCACTGCCACATGCTCTACCATATGCACGCGGGGATGTTTCAGGTGTTCGCCGTCCGGCCGCTCGACGCGGTTGCCGCATGATCCGGTTCCTGGTCCTGGGCCTCATTCCGCTGGCCGCGGCCGCGCCCGCAGCCGCGCAACCTATGAGCAATATGGCGATGCCGGGCATGTCGACGCCCATGCCGGCAAAGGCGGCCCCGAAGGCGACGAGGACAACGAAGGCTGTCCCCCAAGGGCGGTCTCAAAAGGCGCGCAAGGTTGCGGCCGCCCCGCGCCACGGCGCCGGCGCGGTGGCGGCAATGCCTGGGATGGCCGCGATGCCGGGCATGTCGGGGCCCCCGACGGCGACCGACGCCATGGCCGATATGCCAGGGATGCAAAAGCCGCCCACCGGCATGGCCGCAATGCCCGGCATGTCGGCGACCTTGCCCACGGCCTCCGGCGCCGCGACGGGGAACATGGCCGGGATGAAAGGAATGGCGGCTGGCGCGGACGCGGCGCCGGCTGTCGCCGAACCGGAAATTCCCAATGGACCCGCGCCGCCTGCGCCGACCGACAACGCAGCGGATCGCTTCTACGACCCGGCGGCGATGGCCGCGGCGCGCGCGGGCCTTCGCCAGGAGCACGGCGGGATGAGCACCTCGACGGTGATGGTCAACCTCGCGGAATACCAGGCCCGCACGCGCGGCGGCGCAGGCTACCGTTGGGAGGGCCAGGCCTGGTTCGGCGGCGACATCGACCGGTTCGTCGTCAAGAGCGAGGGCGAGGGGAGCCGGCGGGGCGGCCTGGACAGCGCGGAGGTCCAGGGCCTCTATTCCCATGCGATCGGACCTTATTTCAACGTCGAGGGCGGCCTGCGCCAGGATTTCAAACCCCGGTCGCGCACCTATGCGACTGTGGGCGTCGAAGGGCTCGCGCCCTATTGGTTCGATGTCGGCGGCGCGCTGTTCCTGTCGAACAAGGGCGAACTGCTTGGGCGGATCGGGGCGACCTACGATCTGCGGTTTTCGCAACGGCTGATCCTGCAGCCGCGCGTCGAGCTCAACCTGGCGGCGCAGGACACTCGGGAGACGCGGACGGGCGCAGGTCTTTCGACCGCCGAGCTTGGCCTGCGGCTGCGCTATGAAATCACGCGCGAATTCGCGCCCTATATCGGTGTTTCCTACGATCGCAAGGCCGGCAAGACGGCCAGCTATGCTCGGGCGCTGGGAGAAAATCCGGAGACGACGAGCCTTGTCGTCGGAGTCCGAGCCTGGTTCTGACATCGCGGTGGCGACCTCGAGGGCCGGCTTGGAGCCATGGCGCGATGATTCCGGACCTATGCGGCCAGGGGTGGCGCAAGGGTTCCGAGCCAGGCGACTAGCGCGAGGACGGCGATGGCCAATCCTGTCTCCACGACGAGGCTGCGGCGCAAGGCCGCGACGACGCTGCGAGTCTCTGACGGTTTCCTCAGCGCCGCGTCCAAGGCAGGCGTCAGATGAAAGCGGTTGGCGGCGGCCAGGCCGACCATCCCCAGAAAGAGCAGGACCTTGAGACTGAGCAACTGGCCGTAGAAGGTGGTCAACAGGTGCGGCAGGCTCGGCAGGCCGACCAAAAACCATCCGTTGACAAGCCCGGTCGCCACCAGGACCGCCACCAGTCCGGAGCCAAGGCCCGAGAAGCCATGCAGGGCGGCGTGCACCGCTCGGCGCTCTTGATCGCCATGCCGGTGGTCGGTGATCAACAGGACAAAGAACGCGACCAGGGCGCCGATCCAAACACCGGCGGCCAGCGTGTGCACGATGTCGCTGGCCAGATGCAGCAGGCCGCCGGCGCCCCTGGTCGCCGCGCCGTGGCCCATCCACGCAAAACTCGCGCAGATCACGCCGCCGGCGAGGGCCGCGCGCCACCAAGCCGTTCGCGCGGATCCGCGGAAGCCGGACGTCGCGAGCAACAGGACCGCCACCGCGGCGCGGACGAGGCTGGATCGTCCGAAGCTCATTCCGGTGAGGGCGGCGTTCAGCGCGTCAGGCTGGAGCGCGTCGTGCAGGGAACCCGCCAGGACGGCGGTCTGAGCCAGAAAGCCGAGGCTACAGGCCACCAGGACCGTCACGGCGCTGGCGATCAGCACGGGCCGGGGCCACCGAAGCGCGCCGGCCGCGCCAGGGCCGGCCCGCGGCATGGCGTAGAGGAAGAACAGCGACGACCCGAACAGGATCATCGCCGCCGTCATCTGGACCCACCTGAGGACGACGACCGCAGGTTCGAACACTTGGCTACTTCACGGTGAACGCCAAGGCGCCGGTCGACCTATGGCCGTCATTGGCCGCCGCGGCATGCCATGCGATCTTGTAGGCGCCCGCCATGAGAGGACCGCTCGAGACCCCCGTAATTGTCCTGTGGTCTTTGGAAACGGTCGTCTTGAACTTCATCTTCATGCCATCGCCCATCATCACGTTGAAGCCCGAGAAGGCTGGGGTGAGCTCTTCGTCGAAGGTCAAGGCAATGGTCTTGGGAGACGCGACGGTCGCGTTCGCGGCGGGATCGGACTTGACGAGAGAGACGTGGGCCAAAGCCTGGGTTGCGGAGAGCAGGGCGACGGCGCCGAGAGCGACGACGGCCGATTGGGGGATGCGAGCGAGCATGCGGTTTTCCTTGCGATGAACGGACGTGCCTGGGTGACGACGCGCTTGCGCGCCGTCATCCCTCGAGGGATGCCGCCCGCGGAGCTCTGACGCCAGCCAAATTTGACGACGTTCAGTCTACGCCGCCCGGATGGCCGTGAAGGTCCTGGTCATGGCAAGCCAACGCCGGAAGGGGCCGCGCCGGATTGTCAGCGTTCCGGCCTTGGCGTCGAACGGTCCCGGCGGCGGCGGCGCAGCAGCAAATAGGCCGCGGGCACAACGAGCATGGAGAGGAGGGGGGCGGTCAGCATCCCGCCGATCATCGGCGCGGCGATCCGGCTCATGACTTCCGACCCGGTTCCGTGACCAAGCAGGATCGGCAGCAGGCCCGCGACAATCACCGCCACGGTCATGGCCTTGGGGCGAACCCGCATCAGCGCGCCTTCCCGGACCGCCGCCTCGACCTCGGCGTCGGTCGGATTTTCGCCGCGCCCGGCCAGGGCGTCCTTGAGGTAGATAAGCATCACCACCCCGAACTCGGCGGAGACGCCCGCCAGGGCGATGAATCCGACCCCGGTGGCGACCGACTGGTGGAAGCCCAGCCAGTAAAGCGTCCAGATCCCGCCGGTGAGCGCGAAGGGCAGGGTGCCCATGATCAGGGCCGCCTCGTCGAACCGGCCGAAGGTGACGTAGAGCAGGACGAAGATGATCAGCAGGGTCGCCGGCACGACCAGCTTCAGCCGCTCGACGGCGCGCTGCAGATATTCGAATTGGCCTGAATAGGTGACCGAGACGCCAGGCGAGAGCTTGACGTCCTTGGTCACCGCCTTTTGCAGATCGCCGACCACCGAGGCCAGGTCGCGCCCGCGGACATCGACATAGACCCAGGTCGAAGGCCGACCGTTCTCGGTTTTCAGCATCGGCGGACCCTCAGCGATCGTCAGCCTCGCGATCGAGCCCAGTGTGATCTGCTGACCGGCGGGGGTCAGGATCGGCAGGGTGCGCAGGCCCTCAAGGCTGTCACGCAGCTCCCGGGGATAGCGCACGTTGATCGGATAGCGCGCGAGCCCCTCTACCGTCTGGCCGACATTGTCGCCGCCGATCGCGCCGGAGACGATCGTCTGGACATCGGCGATGTTGAGCCCGAACCGGGCGGCGGCCGCGCGGTCGATGTCCACGTCGACGTAGCGCCCGCCCGTCAGCCGTTCGGCCAGGGCCGAGCTGACGCCGGGGACGCCCTTGGCGACGGTCTCCACGGCGTGGGCGATGCGGTCCAGGTCAGCCAGGTTCGACCCCGAGACCTTGACCCCGATCGGACTCTTGATACCGGTGGCCAGCATGTCGATGCGGTTGCGGATTGGTGGCACCCAGACATTGGTGAGGCCGGGGACCTTCACGGTCCGGTCCAGGGCCTCGACCAGTTTCTCCGGCGTCATGCCGGGTCGCCACTGGCTCTGCGGTTTGAACTGGATGGTGGTCTCGAACATCTCCAGCGGCGCGGGATCCGTGGCGGTCTCGGCGCGGCCCGCCTTTCCGAACACAGTCTGAACCTCCGGCACGGTCTTGATCAGCCGGTCGGTCTGTTGGAGAAGTTCCGAAGCCTTGGCCACGGAAAGGCCGGGCAAAGCCGAGGGCATGTAGAGAAGATCGCCCTCGTTCATTTGCGGCATGAACTCTCCGCCCAGGTGTGCCAGCGGCCAGGCCGTGGTGGCGAAGGCCAGCACCGCCATCAGCAGCGTGGCGCGAGGCCGGCGCATGACCCAACCCAGCACCGGTCCGTAGCCCGCCGCCAGCCAGCGGTTGAGCGGATTGGCGTTCTCAGCCGGGATTCGGCCTCGGATCAGCCAGCCCATCAGGACCGGGACGAGCGTGACCGACAGGATCGCGGCGGCGGCCATGGCGTAGCTCTTGGTGAAGGCCAGGGGCGCGAAGAGGCGGCCTTCCTGACCCTGCAGCGAGAACACCGGCACGAAACTTAGGGTGATGATCACCAGACTGAGGAACAACGCCGGCCCCACCTCGGCCGCCGCCTCCGTGATCACGATCCAGCGCTTTTCGCCCTCGAGATGCTCACCCGGATGGGCGCCTTCCCAGCGCTCGATTTTCTTGTGGGCGTTCTCGATCATCACCACCGCGGCGTCGACCATCGCGCCGATGGCGATGGCGATGCCGCCCAGCGACATGATGTTGGCGTTGACGCCTTGCCCCCGCATCACCAGCAGGGCCGCCAGCACGCCCAGCGGCAAGGTCAGGATGGCCACAAGGGCGGAGCGCGCGTGCCCGAGGAACAGGGCGCAGACCAGGGCGACGATGACGAACTCCTCGATCAGCTTTTCGCGCAGATTGCCGATCGCTCGGTCGATGAGCTGGGAACGGTCATAGGTCGGGACGATCTCGACGCCGGCGGGCAGGCTCTTCTTCAGCTCCGCGAGCTTGACTTTCACCGCCGCGATGGTGGCCCGCGCGTTCTTGCCCGAACGCAGGATCACCACCCCGCCAGCCACCTCGCCCTGGCCGTTCAGTTCGGCGACGCCCCGGCGCATCTCCGGGCCGATCTGGACGGTGGCGACATCGCCCAGGCGCACCGGCACACCGCCGGCCGCGGTCTTCAAGGGGATTGCGCGGAAGTCGTCCAGCGTCTTCAGGTAGCCGGAGGCGCGGACCATATATTCGGCCTCGGCCAGT
>NZ_JANMBF010000027.1:0-7415 GCF_031360265.1 Phenylobacterium sp. | reverse complement strand
GCCCTCGATCCGCGCGGCGACCGCCTGGGCCGAAAGGCCCGGCGCGGTGATCAGGTAGCGGCAGGTGAGCCCGGTCGGCTCGTCGCCGCCGGCGCGCACCTCGAACCCCCCGCCGTCCAGCGGGGCAGCGCCGTCGAAGGGCGTGGAAAGCACGACCGCGCCGCCGCCGGCCTCGATCTCGCCCTGCAGGGCCAGCATGTAGCCGTGGCTGTCGAACACCCCGCTCTGTGGCGAGATCAACGCACCCTCGCACCGAAGCTCCGGCTCCAGCGCCAGGGCCTGCGCCTTGGACAGGTGCGCCATGCCCTCGACCTCGTTGGCGTGGGCCTGCTCGAGGATCGCGTCCAGGCGGGCGACCTCGTCGGTCGTGGTCGCCACCACCAGCTTGCCACAGCGGTCGTAGGCCACGTGGTGGGCGTCGAGGAACCCGTACAGCATCCGCCGGCCCGTGACGCAGAGCCGCGCCTTCAGCGAGCCGGTGGGATAGTAGAGCCCGCCGTGGATCACCTCGGAATTGCGCGAGGAGACACCCTGGCCGATGGCCTTGTCCTGCTCCAGCACGGCCACGGCCAGGCCGCGGCGGCTGAGCGCATAGCCGCACGCCAGGCCCACGGCGCCCGCGCCCACCACCACTGAATCGAAGTCAAACTCGGCCATCGCCGATCACGCCTAGAGCAAGCCGCGCCGGATGCAAACCGCACCGCCCCCTGCTAGACATCGGCCGACACGAAGCTCGAGGGACTGTTCATGAAGCCGTTGGTTTTGGCGATCGTCGCAGGGCTGGCCCTCGGCGCCGGGGCGGCGTCCGCCCAGGTGCCGCTCGACCCTTCGTCACATGCCCCGATCGCCGGCATCCTGACCTGGACCCCGCAGCAGCAGGCCAGCGGCTATCGGGACATCGAACACATCTTCAAGACCCACACGGTCAGGCGCGGGAAGACCGTCCATCCGCTGCCGGTGGCCGCCCGGCAGATCGACCCGACCTTCCGCTACCAGGGCAAGACCTGGACGGTGGACGACTACATGGCCGCCTTCCGCGTCTCCGGCCTGCTCGTTCTGAAGGACGGCAAGATCGTGCTGGAGAAGTACGGCCTGGGCCGCAAGCCCACGGATCGCTGGACCTCGTTCTCCGTGGCCAAGTCGCTGACCTCCACCCTGGTGGGCGCGGCCATCCAGGACGGCAAGATCAAGTCGATCAACGACCCGATCACCGCTTACGTCCCCGACCTCAAGGGCTCAGCCTACGAGGGCGTCACGGTGCGCCAGATGCTGATGATGAGCTCCGGCGTGAAATGGAACGAGGACTATACCGACCCCAAGTCCGACGTGGCGATGGCCGGCAACACGGTCACCGAGCCCGGGGTCAATCCGATGGTCAGCTACCTGCGCAAGCTGCCGCGCGCCAACCCGCCGGGGGCGAAGTTCAACTACAACACCGGCGAGACCGACCTGGTGGGCGTGCTGGTCTCCAAGGCCACCGGCAAGACCCTGGCCCAGTACGCCTCGGAGAAGATCTGGCAGCCCTATGGGATGGGCCGCGACGCCGTCTGGATGACCGATCCCGGCGGCCAGGAACGCGGCGGCTGCTGCCTGTCCATGACGCTTCGCGACTACGGCCGCCTAGGCCTGTTCATCGCCGGCGACGGCATGGCCGGCGGCAAGCGGATCACGCCGCCCGGCTATATCGCCGACGCCACCCGGCGCGAGATCGACAACGGCGAACCGGCGCCCGGCGGCTATGGCTACTTCTGGTGGATCTTCGACAACGGCGGCTATTCCGGCCTGGGGATCTTTGGCCAGTCGGTGACGCTGTTCCCCGCCGAACACCTGATCATCGTCCAGAACGCGGCCTGGCCGAGGGCCGTCGGCCGCGACCTCGGCGCCGCCCGCGCGGCGATGTGGGAGGGTGTACGGGCGGCGGCGAAGTAGCGACGGGCCCTTCGCCGGGAGAGCTATTTGTTCCCTATTTGTTCTTGATCTATTGGATGAGTCGTGAGACCTTTCTCGATGATGCGCGCCGGCAACGCGGCGACGCGGAGTGGTCTTTGGTCAAGGAGAAACGACTTGGGCAGCGGTTCTTTCGAGCGCGGCGGTCAACCGCGCTCCGTTCCCGATCCGGACGGCGATGCGTACGACGAAATGGTCCGTAGGCATGCCGCATCGCAGACTTCGCGGACGGCGAGCCCGGCGACGACCGTAGAGGGACCGCCTGTTCCTGACAGGGCTTCCCGGCCCGACTATTGGAGCCGCCACCCAGGAACGCTTGAGTCCCTGGCGCCAGTCTGGGGCTCCGCCCGCGAGGCCATCGCCGACTACCGCAATGGCGACAAGGTTGGCGCCCTGATCAACGGCGCGATGGCTGTAGCCGACCTCACCGGTGAAGGGTTCGTCGGTAAGGAGCTCTACAAAGGTGGCGCAAAGATTGTCGGTTCCAACACCTGGAACGCGACCCGGAAATGGATGGGGAAGAAAGGCCTGCTGGACGCCGGACAGCATGGCCACCACTGGTTGATTCCTCAAAGATCAAGCCTGCCTGAATGGCTGAAGAATCAGCCTTGGAACGTCAAGGGCATGCCCGGTCCGCAAGTGCACGGCAGGATGCACGGGCGCTACGCCGGCCAGCCTCAGTTCAACGAAGCTCAACAGCTCTGGCAAGGGACCCCCACCTGGGCGAAGACCCAAACCGGCCTGGCCGCGGGCCACATAGTGCAAGGCGTGGAGGAAGGTCTGACCGATCCGTACAGGCCGCCGTCGCCGTGATTGATAGGGGCGTCTGGTATGGGCTTGAATTCGACGCCGTGCTGTTCAGCGCAATGGGCCTGCTTCTCTACGTCTATGACCGCCTGAGACAGAAGCGCCGAAGCCGAACGCCTGCGATATCCGGTGAGACGATCCGGCTGAAAGCGCGCCTCAGGCGGCTCGTTCGGCCGACCCTGCTCCTGGTGCCGGCCAAGGAACCCGGCTTCTCGAAAATCGGCGGAAGTCCGGAATTGCCCGCGGGCCAGACATGGCCGGTCGGATACGAAGGGCGCAGTTTCCTTGCGCAAATCGACCTCGAAACCCTGGCGCCGCACGCGGTGATCGACTGGTTGCCAAAGGAGGGCCGCTTTTACGCTTTCTACGATTCCGAACGTCATGGGTTCGCCGATGTCGTTCGCATTCTCCACAGCGTTGAACCGGCCGGGCCACCCGTCGCGGCCCCAGCGGGTGTCCGCCCCTTCTTCGCGGAGCGGCGGGTCGCGTTCATGGTTTTCACCTCCGCCCCGAGTCTGGATTGGCTGGGCCTGGATGTCGCTTACCTCGATCTCGATGAAGACGAGTTTGAGCAGCTTGAAGCGATAGGGGACGCGCCGCCACCCGACGAACTGCAGCACAGGATCGGAGGATACCCGAACGAGATTCAGCCCGAAGCCATGTCGCTCTCATGCGAACATCTGGCCCGGGGGTTGCCAGATCCCATCTGGGGCGAAGACATCCCGCCGGCCATCGCGCGGGCGGCAAAAGAATGGCGCCTGCTGCTACAGATCGATTCCGACCCCGCCCTGAAGATGAACTTTGGCGACGGGGGTAGGCTTTACGTCTTCATTCGTGAGCGCCACGCCCGCGCCGGGAACTTCTCCAAAACCGTTGCATTGTGGCAGACCTACTGAGGCTCCGCGCCTAAATGTCCCGCACCCGGACCTTACGGAACTTCACCATGCCGGCGCCGTATTGCAGGGCGATGCGGCCGTGGGCGTGGGCGGCGTCACGGACGTTATCGACGGTGCGCACGCCGTTGACCGCGACGCTGAAGCGGTCGCCCCGGGCGGTGATCTCCATCCGGTTCCAGCGGCCGCCGGCCTTAGGCATCGGCGAGACCTTGGCGACATTGACGATCGCCCCGGTGCCATAGGTGGGGTCGGGCCGTTGGTCGAAGATGTTGACCTCGTAGCTGGTGTCCAGGCTGATCCTGGCCGGGTCGGCGCAGCGGATGAAGATGCCGCTGTTGGCGTCGTCGCTGACCCAGAACTCCGCCTCGATCCGCAGGTCGCCGTAGGTACCCCGGGAGACCAGGAAGCCGCCCTTGCCCGCGTCGGCCTGGACGGCGCCGTCCTTGGCCACCCAGTTGGCGTCGCCGATGGGGGTCCAGCCGTCGAGGCTGTGGCCGTCGAGGATCGTGGTCCAGCGCCCGGTGGGCCTGGCCAGCGCCGGGCCGACGCCGAGCAGACCCGCGGTCCCGGCCGCCAGGACGCCACCCGCGATCACAAACCGACGATCCATGGTCCATCTCCCGTTCGCGTCGGCTGGCTGGCCCGGTGCGTGGGCGAGCCTAGCGCCACTCGCGCGGTTTTCACAAACACGCCGGAGATCAGACACGGGCGGGTCAGAACATCTCATCCCAGGCGCGCGGCGTCTTCTTGCGGGGGCGTTCGAACATCACGCCGGGATAGCCCTTCAGCGGCGCCAGCGCCTCGCCCGACCAAAGCCAGTCGGCGGCCTGGCTGAGGTTCATGTGATAGCGCGGCTCGCGGCCGGTGCGCTCTGAGAAGACCGCGCGCGGAATGTTGACCATGGTCGGCGCGCCGGCGCGTTCGTAGAGCACCGGCGTCCCGCATCGGGCGCAGAAACTCCGCGCGGTCCCGGCGTCGGCATCCTCGAACCGGGTGATGTGCTGCGCCCCCTCCAGCACCCGGAACCGGCTCCTGTAGCTGCCCACATAGGTCGCATAGGCGCAGCCCTGGGCATGGCGGCTGGCGGGCGAATGATCGTGCCACGCCCACCGCGCCGGCACGTCGATCTCCAGCTTCACCGCCCCGCAGACGCAACCTCCGGCAGCCTGGACGGCGGAGGCCTTGGTGAGCTTGGGGAGGCCTTGGGACTTGCGCATGGGGGACATCCTATCAACGGCCAGAACCCGTTGGAGAATAGACCTCAGTTCGCCCCCGCCATCACCGTCGCCCCCATCTTCTCCCACCGACCCCACAGCGCCTTTGCCTCGGCCTTGGCCGGGCCGACGGAGGCGTCCTTGATGTGGCCGTAGCCGCGGATCTTCTGGGGGATGGCGGCGATCTGGGTCGCGGTGGGCAGGCGTTCGGGGGTCAGGCCTGAGACAATCTTGGCGATCGCCGCCTCGTAGTCGGCGAGCAGGCCGCGTTCCATCCGGCGTTCATCGGTGTAGCCGAAGAGGTCGAGCGGCCCGCCGCGCAGACCCTTCATCCGGGCCATCAGCGGGAAGGCCATGTCGAGCATCCAGCCACCGAAGGCCATCTTCTTCGGTTTGCCGTCAGGGCCCTTGCGGGCGATCAGCGGCGGGGCCAGCCAGACGGTGGTCTTGCCGCCGGTGAAGGTCTGGTCGCGGTAGGCGCGGAAGCGACCGTCGGTATAGAGGCGGGCGACCTCGTACTCGTCCTTGTAGGCCATCAGCTTGTAGAGATTGACCGCCACGGCCCGCGTCAGGGTCTCCGAACCCAGCGGCGCCTCGGCCTGCGCCACCGCCTTCACCTGCTGAAGATAGCGCCGCGCATAGGCGGCGTCCTGATAGGCGGTGAGTTCCCTGGCGCGATGGGCGATGAGGTCGTCGAGCGGCATGGTCTCCGGCGTGGGCACGTCGTCCTCGCGCTTGCCGCGGCTGGCCGGATCGTGGGCGGCCTTGCGGCCCAGTTCAAAGGCCTGCAGGTTGGCCTCGGCATCGACGCCGTTCAGCTTGATGGCCCGATAGATCGACCGGCTGGCGACCGGGATCACGCCCTTCTGCCAAGCGAAGCCCAGCATGATCATGTTGCCGTAGATGGCGTCGCCGAGGTTCTGCACCGCCAGGTTCTGAGCGGGCAGGGAATCCCACGACTTCACGGCCGCGGCCAGGCGGCGGCTTTGCGCGTCGGCGTCGAACCGCACGTCGCGGTCGGTGACGAAATCGGCGGTGGGCGCGAAATCGGCGTTGCCGACGGCCACCGTGCGGTCCTTGGCATAGAGCGACAGGGCGTCGGCGCCGTCCGCCGAGAGCAGGTCGCAGGCGATCAGCACATGGGCGCTGGCGGCTGGCACGCGGCCGCCGACCACGCTGGTCTCGGTCTCGCCGATGCGGACGTGGCTGAACACAGCTCCGCCCTTCTGCGCCAGGCCGGTCATGTCGACGACGCTGGCGGCGCGGCCATCCACGTGGGCCGCCATAGCCAGGATCGAGGCGACCGTGGTGACGCCGGTGCCGCCGACCCCGGTGAACAGGATGTTGCGCACGCCTTCCCCATTCTTGTCGGGCAGCGGCTCGAACGCCGGCAGCGGGGTGGAGTCCGCGGTCAGCGCCGGCATCGCCTCGCGATGCGGGTTGGCCGCGCCTTCCAGGGTGATGAACGACGGGCAGAAACCGTCGAGGCAGGAATAGTCCTGGTTGCAGGAGGACTGGTTGATCTTGCGCTTGCGGCCGAACTCGGTGTTCAGCGGCTCGACGGAGACGCAGTTGGACTTGACCGAACAGTCGCCGCAGCCCTCGCAGACCAGGGGATTGATCATTACCCGCTTCGGCGCGGCGTCCATCGTCCCGCGCTTGCGGCGGCGGCGTTTCTCGGTGGCGCAGACCTGATCGTAGAGCAGCACCGTGACGCCCGGCGTGGCGCGCAGCTCGGTCTGCACCTCCATCAGCTCCGAACGCGGCCGGACCACGACCCCGGGCGCGAGGTCGGTGGCGCCGTCGTAGCGTTGCGGTTCGGCGGCGACGATGACGATCTTGCGGACGCCCTCGGCGTGCAGCTGGCGGGTGATCTGGGCCGGGGTGAAGCCGCTCTCGGCGGCCTGACCGCCGGTCATGGCCACCGCGTCGTTGAACAACAGCTTGTAGGTCATGGTCGCCTTGGCGGCGACCGCGGCGCGGACCGCCAGCGAGCCGGAGTGGTTGTAGGTGCCGTCGCCCAGGTTGACGAAGACATGGGGCTCGGTGGTGAAAGGCGAGGCGCCGACCCAGCTCAGCCCCTCGCCGCCCATGTGGCTGTTGAGGTCGGTCGAGGGGTCGTTGAAGCTGGCCATATAGTGGCAGCCGATGCCGGCCAGCGCGCGCGAGCCCACCGGCAGGCGGGTCGAGGTGTTGTGCGGGCAGCCGGAGCTGAAGAACGGCTTGCGCTGCTGGTCCGACGACAGGGTGACGGCGGCCATGGAGGCGGCCGAGACGCGGGCCAGGTAGTCGTGCACCCGGTCCATGTGCGGGCCGGGCGGCAGGCGGTCGGCGATCGCCAGCGCAACCTCGGCCACCGACAGCGAGCCGATCTCCGACAGCAGCGGATGGCCGTTCTCGTCGATCTTGCCGATGATTCTCGGCCGGGCATGGGCGGGCAGTTCGTAGAGCGCGGCGCGGGCCTGGGTCTCGATCAACGGGCGCTTGTGTTCGATGACCATCATCGTTTCGAGACCGGCCGCAAACCCGCGCAGACCTTGAGGCTCCAGGG
>NZ_JANMBF010000009.1:0-3031 GCF_031360265.1 Phenylobacterium sp. | reverse complement strand
CACCTGATCGGAGGCTCCGCGGCGCTGCAGGCGGCGCTGGGCCTGCGCGCTCTTGCCGAAGGGCTTGCCCCGCCGATCCAGAACTTCACCACCCGCGACCCGGACTGCGACCTTGACCTGGTGGTCGGCGCCGCGCGTCCGATCACCTCGCGACTGCTGTTGCAGAACGCCTTCGCCTTCGGCGGGCTCAACGTGGCCCTGATGTTCGCCGCGGCCCCCGCCGCCTGACCCCTGTCCCCGCCGACTTGCGGCGCGTCAGCTGGAACAGGGGCTATGCCCGGGTCTGGTGCTCTTCTCGTCCGATCACGTCGATGGCCCATGATCCGGCTGGCCACCCGCGGCCGCGCGCCGCGGGGGACCCACGCCGGCTCAGCCGCGCGGCGCGATCGTGTACCACATGACCTTGCCCATCGCGCCGCTCTCGCCGGGCGATGCGGCGACATAGAGGCGGTGCACGGACGGGGCCAGGATGGCCGTCTTGGCGCCTGGAAGGCTGGGGATCTTGGCGATCTCGCGATAGTGGTCGGCGTCGTCCTGCTGAACCACGCTGATGTAGCCCTCGCCGCCGGTCACATAGACGCGGCGGTTGTCCGGGTCCCAGGTGACCTGGTCGGTGCGCTCGGGCGCCTTGAAGCTCGCGACGGTGGCGCCGGTGTCCGCATTGATCACCACCAGCTTGCCGGGCTTGCGGGTGACCACGAAGAGGCGATGGTTCTTTTCGTCCATGGCCACGGGCGCATTCTGCTCCGCCTCTTTGATCTTCCATTTGTCGACGACCTTGCCTGAGGTCTTGTCGATCACCGCCAGATAGTTCTTGTCGGTCACGTTGATGAACAGCTTTGGTCCCGCCTGCTGGACCGCCAGGGCCTCGACATGGTCGGCGTCGAAGCGCACGTCGTGAAAAACCTTGCCGGTGGCCGGGTCGATCTCGCTCAGATGGCTGTCGGGCAGGGGGACGTCCTTGCCTCCGGTAACGATCCACAGGTGACCGTTCGAGCTGTCGAAATCGGCGGAATCGGCGCCGGCCGGCAGCTTGATCGTCCGTTTCTCCATCAGGGTCTTGGCGTCCAGCACCTGAGAGGGTTTGCCCCCGTCCACCACCAGCAGTTCTCCGGTGGCCGGCGTCAGGTGGAGGCTGTGGGGCACCCCATAGCCGGTCAGCCGTTTCTCCAGCGCGCCGGTGGTCAGATCGAAGACCTCCAACTCCGCGCTCTCTTCGCCCGCCAGGAACAGGCGGTTGTCCTTCTCATCAACCGCGAAGTGGTCAAAATCGCCCTTGTAGCCCGGCAGGTCGACGCTGCCGGCAAGGGTAAGCGGCGCTGGCGCCGGGGCGGTGGGCGCGGCGGCGGCGGTCTGGCTCTTGCCGCAGGCCCCGAGCGCCAGGGTGGCGCAGGTCAGCAACAGGATCGATCGAATGGTCATCGCATACTCCGAGATGGGGACGTGGGAAAGGGGCGCCGCGATCCGGCGCTAGAACTCGCCGGTAAAGCTCACGAACATGTATCGGCCCAGGGTGTCGTACATCGACGCCGCCATGTTGCCGCCCAGCACGAGGGGATTGGCGCTCGCCCCGATCACCGGGGGCGTGCGACCGAAGATGTTGTCCATGCCGGCCCGCATGGTGACCCGTGACGAGACCCGGATGCTGGTGGTCAGGTCGAAGTAGTCATAGGGCTTGATCTGGCTGTCCACCGCGAACGGCGTGCCGGCCAGATGGGCGTAGGAACTGCCCAGTTCCGACTTCAGCCGGCCGATGTGCCGCCAGTTCAACGACACCTGCCAGACCTCGGGCGCGGCCCAGGTCAGGCGCAGCTGATGGCGCCATTTCGGGATCGGCGAGGTCGGCCCCTCACCGGTGCAGGTCGGCCCGAACAGGCCGGTGCAGTCGAAGGTTTCGCCGCCGGGAATCGGCTGGATCCGGTTGTCCAGGGCCAGGCTGCCGACGAAGTGAGCGCTCAGTCGGCCCGGAACCGGAAGGTTGAAGTCGGCCAGGTCGAAGGCATAGTTCGAGTCAAAATCGACCCCGCTTTCCTCGAAGGATCCGGTGTTGAGGTTGGTGGCGATCACCCGCCCCGAAGTGATCCCGTTGCCCAGCGAAATCGAGCCGCCGGCGTCACGCTGGACCAGGGCGCAGAAGATCGGGTTGCCCGTATTGATGCAGTTGTTCAGCGAGGCGTTGGGCGCGTACTGGCCGTCATAGTGCTGAACCTCGATGTGCCAGTAGTCGACGCTGAGGGAGAAGTTCTGGATAGCGAGCGGCGTCAGGACGGCGCCGATGGTGAAGGTGTTGGCGGTTTCCGGACTGAGGTGGCGGTTGCCGCCGGTCAGGAAGTTGAAGTTCCCGGTATCGGTGAGGGTCCCGTACTGGGCGGCGGTCAGCCCGGAGTTCTGGCACTGGGCCAATGTGGCCGTCGGCGTAGCGCCGGCGCAGGGGTCCGCGCCCTGGAACTTCGCGATGGTGTTGGCCTTGAACAGCTCATAGCCATTGGGCGCGCGAATGGCCTGGCTGTAGCTCCCCCGGAACCGCAGGCCGTCGGTCGGCGTCCAGTCGCCGCCGATCTTGTAGGCATTGACCCCGCCCTGCAGGCTATATTTGGCGTACCGGTCGCTGAGGTCGAGAGACAGCTTGCGGGCGAACGGCTTGTCTTCCAGCAGCGGCACATGGGCCTCGCCGAAGACCTCGGAGACGGTATAGGCGCCGCCGAAGGGCAGTTGCTGTCCATAGACGCTGAGATCGCCGCTGGTCAGCGCCGCGTTCGGCGTGTTCCTCAGCGCCTCGCGACGATATTCCACGCCAAGCGCCACGCCCACGCCCTCGTCGCTCCAGGGGCTCTTCAACCCGTAACGGCCAAGCTGGCCGATCAGGACGCCGTTCAGGACCGCCCGGCTGGCGTATCCGGATTGTTCGCCGCGTCCGCTGATGTAGTTCACCGCGGCTGGGGTCACGCCACCGATGCTGAAGACGTTATAGGGCACGCAGCTCGGATCGGTCGCGTCCACGACGGACTGGCAGGTCGCGACGCCGCCGACG
>NZ_JANMBF010000071.1:0-45470 GCF_031360265.1 Phenylobacterium sp. | reverse complement strand
CGCCGCGGGCGTGGCGTCGGGCGATGCGGCCGGACGCGGCGGGCCGCCGCCGCGGCGTGGCATCAGCTTGGCCGCCGCGGCCAGCTCGGCGCGGTCCAGCGCGCCGTCCTTGTTGGTGTCGATCAGGGCGAAATATTTCTTCAGCATCTGACCGGGACCCTGCGGACCGCCCTTCAGTTCGGCAAATTCGATCTTGCCGTCCATGTTGTCGTCCAGCACGCCCATCATCAGGTTGCCCATCAGCATCTTTTCGTACTGCGGCGTCTGGTGGGCGACGGTCTCATCGACCCAGCGATAGTGCAGGTAGGTGGCCATCATCTCCTCGCTGGTCTGCTCGCCCCAGACCACGGTGTGCTTGGGATCGGGGTTGCCCGGATTGCGGCTGGAGTTGTCGTAGGTCCAGCGGGCGATGATCTTCGAGCCGGCGGGAACCTTCAGCGGGGTCTTCAGGAAATACTCGTACTGCCAGTTGAAATCGTAGCGCGGCAGGGAGAGCAGCTTCTCCTCGCGGCCGTTCGGATAGAGGATCGAGACATTGGCCGAGCCGCCGCGCTTGTGGGCGTGCGGGGTGATTCCATAGAGGATCGCGTCCTTCGGGAACTCGATGTACGACGTCTCGGGGTGGAATTCCTCGCCGGGCGGAATCTCGATGGAGAAATCGAAGATGCCGAAGGTGCGCAGCACGTATTTCGGCTCCTCGCCCTTCCTGTAGAAATAGAGGCCCATCTGGGTCTTCTCCACGGTCGGCCGGCCATAGGGCGTGTAGTGGTTCTGGAAGCCGATCCCGCCCGACGGGGGCACCCAGACCCCGGTGTCCCTGGGCTGGATGTTCGAGCCCCGGCCCGGGCCGTAACCGCCAAGCGAGGCGCCCCATTCGCTTTCCGCGGCCTGGCCGCCGATCTTCTGATCGCCCTGCACGACGCCGGTGAGGATGTGATGGACCACCTGGCGGTCGGAAATGCGGAAGGTGGTGGCCTTCATCCAGCGGCCTTCGGCCATGGCGTTGGGCACCACCGGGTGCTGATAGTCCATGATCCCCTGGGCCGGGATGCTGACGTCGGGCACGTCGAGCACCACGTCGGGCCTGCCGAGCGGCCAGTCGGGCGCCTGGAACCTGACCTTCGACAGCGGGTCGGCGCCGGTTCCGCGCGGCGCGCCGGCGTCGATCCAGTGGACCAGGGTCTTCATCTGCGTGGGCGTCAGGCGGTCGTCGTCCTGGAATGCGCCGACCGTCTCGTCGGCCAGATAGGGCGGCATGCGGTGGGTGCGGATCACTTCGCGGATCATCGGCGAGAAGCCCTTGATCTGCGCATAGGTGTTGAGCGGCATCGGCCCGATCCCGCCAGGCTGATGACAGGTGGCGCACTTGGCCTGGATGATCGGGGCGATGGTGCGGGCATAGGAGATGGAGGCGAAGGTTCCGGCCCGGGCGCGTTCGGGGAAGGCGATGACCTGGCCGCGCGCGGCGTGCGGCGCCAGGGTGACCTTGCGGCCGGCCCGCAGGGCGTCCAGCGCCTGGCGGACGAAGGGCTCGCCGCCGGGGCCGGTGACCGGACCGCGGTAGGTGATCGTCCATGTGCGCGGGTCGATGACGATCACCTCGCCGGCGCGGGTGACGCCCAGTTCCTCGCCGACCAGCTGCTCGTAGTCGAACAGGATCGGCATCTCGAGGCCGGCGGCCTTGGCGTCGGCGATGACGGTGTCGCGGCGCTCGCCGATGCGACTGTCGATGGCCAGAATGTCCACGCCCCTGCCGGCGAAGTCCGCCTTCAGAGACATCAGCGCCCTGGCGTCGGCGTGGATCGCCGGGTCGGCGCTTGCATAGGTCACCAGCACCACGGCCTTGTCGTCGGCCATGCGGTAGAGCTGGCCCGCCAGCAGGTTCGGGTCGGCGAGCATCAAGTCATCGACCGACGCCGGCGTCGCCATCGGGGCGTCGGCGGCGGCGCGGGCCAGGCCATGGTGCGAGCCACCCAGGGCGAGCGCGGCGGCGGCGGCCGCGGCGGCCAGCACCCCGACGCCCGCCATCCTGGCGTTGCGTAACGTCGTCATCTCCTGGCTCCCCAACGGTCGTGTCGCGCGCGAGCTTATCCTGGCTTGGATTGCACGCACATTTCTCAAGGTCGATGTCTGCCTCGGCTGCCGTTGCGCCACGCAAGGGCGCGCCCACAGATTTTTGCCCGCGCTGTCGGGGCGCGATAGGCTGGCGCGTCCTTTGCCCGACGAGGAACCCGCGCGATGCTCTACGCCCTGCTCTGCTACAATTCCGAAGAGGCGGTGGTCTCCTGGTCGAAAGACGAGGACGACGCGGTGATGGCGCGGCTGGGTGTGGTGCACGACCGCCTCGGCGCCGAGGGCAAGCTCGGCCCGTCGCTGCGGCTCATGCCGACGACGGCGGCGACGACCCTGCGCAAGAGCGATCCGCCCATGGTGCTCGACGGCCCGTTCGCGGAGACCAAGGAGCAGCTGCTGGGCTTCTATGTCGTCGACTGCGACGACCTTGAGGAGGCCCTGGGCGTCGCGCGCGAGCTTGGCCAGGCCAACCCCGGGGGCGCCTATGAGATCCGGCCGTTGCGGCTGTTCCTGCCCGGCGGGTTCTCGGCGGAGACCGCCGCCCAATGAGCGACCCCGCCTGGATCGACGCCGCCCTGACCTCGGCCCGTCCCCAGGCGATCGGCGCCCTGCTGCGCTATTTCCGCGACCTCGACACCGCCGAGGAGGCCTATCAGGAGGCCTGCCTGCGGGCGTTGCGGACCTGGCCGATCAAGGGGCCGCCGCGCGACCCGGCCGCCTGGCTGATCCTGGTCGGGCGCAATGCGGCGCTGGACGGCGTGCGCAAGACCGGCCGGCAGACCGCTCTGCCGCCCGAGGACCAGATTTCCGACATTGACGACGTCGAGACGCCGATGGCCGAGCGGCTGGACGGGGCGCACTACCGCGACGACATCCTGCGGCTGATGTTCATCTGCTGCCATCCGCAGTTGCCGGCGACCCAGCAGATCGCACTTGCGCTGCGCATCGTCTCGGGACTGACGGTCCGCCAGATCGCCCGCGCCTTCCTGGTCGGCGAGGCGGCCATGGAACAGCGCATCACCCGGGCCAAGGCGCGGATCGCCAGGGCCGAGACGCCCTTCGAGACCCCCGGCCCGGTGGAACGGTCCGAACGGCTCGCGGCGGTTCTGGCCATGGTCTATCTGCTGTTCAACGAGGGTTATTCCGCCGGCGCTGACCGGGCCGAGGCGCGGGGGCGGTTGAGCGACGAAGCGATCCGGCTGGGCCGTCTGCTGCTGCGGCTCTTCCCCGCCGAGCCGGAGGTCATGGGCCTGACCGCGCTGATGCTGCTGCAGCACGCGCGCGCCGCCGCACGGTTCGACGCCGACGGAGCGATCATCCTGCTGGACGATCAGGACCGGCGCCGCTGGAACCGCGATCTGATCGCCGAGGGTCTGGCGCTGATCGACAAGGCCATGCGCCATCGCCGCGCCGGGTCCTATCAGCTGCAGGCGGCGATCTCGGCGATGCATGCGCGCGCCGCAACGGCGCAGGCCACCGACTGGCGCGCCATCGAGGAGCTCTATGCCGCGCTGGAGATCCTGACGCCGTCGGCGGTGGTGACGCTGAACCGGGCGGTGGCGGCGGGTAAGGCGCGCGGACCCGCAGAGGCGCTGGCGATGATCGAGCCCCTGGCCCAGGCGCTGGGCGGCTATTTCTATTTCCATGGCGCACGCGGCGCCTTCCTGCTTGAGCTCGGCCGCGCCGGCGAGGCCCGCGAGGCCTTCGACCGCGCCATCGCACTGGCCAACAGCGCCGCCGAAGCCGCCCATATCCGCGGCCAGATCGACCGGCTGACGGCGGCCGCCAAGGCGGGTTGAGAAAGCCGCCGTGCGTTTCGGCGCCTCCGTTCCGCCGCTGATCCCGTAGACTGTCGCGGGTTGGAGAGCGGATCGATGAGCTGCGGTCGAATTTCGGGACTTGCGGTGCTTGCCGCCGCGCTGGCGGCCACCGCGGCCGGCGCCCAGCCGCTCGTCCTGTCGCCCTACCACTTCTCGGTCGGGTCGGTAGCGCTTCCGGTCAATGCGCCCGTCACGCCGGCCCGCCCGGCGCCCGATCTCGCCAACCCGCTTGACGCCCTGGCCCCCACGACTCTCCAGGCCAATGCGATGCAGAGCGCGGTGTTCGCCAGGACCGCTGTCGAGCACCGGTTCTCACGCCGCCAGGACATCACCGGCTCACTGGGCTTGCTGTGCGGCCTGCAGCCCGGCCATACCGAAAGCGGAGGCGGGGCTTACGGCTCCGACCCGCACGGCCGCTTCGTCGGCGCCCGGCTGAGCTTCGCGTTCCGCTAGCGGATCTTGACCTGGACGTTGCCGTTCGGCGTCTCCAACAGGAACGCGTCGCCGGATTTCTTGTCCTTGGGATAGGCCACACACGTCTCGTTGGGATCGGCGTTGGAACTCGTGCAGAGCTTGTCGCCGTCGATCCGCCAGGCGCCGGTGACCTGCCCGTCCATCGCCGTGAACTTGCCGTCCGGTGTATAGGTGACGGGGATCTCCATGTCGCCCAGCGTCAGGATGATGCCGTGGGTGGTTACCTCCGTCAGGGTGGTCGCGACGGCCGGTGAGGCCAGCGCCAGGGCCGTTAGTCCGATCAGCAGTTTGCGCATTCTCAAGTCTCCGCGGGTTTGGCCGCCCATGTGAAAAACTCGCACGCCCTGTCGGCGTCGCCTAGCCTCGTGCGTCCTTTGGGCGGAACCTTGAAGGAGGCCGCCATGAGCGCGAACCGAATGCCCGAAATCACCCCGGGCTCCATGCCCAGACCAAAGGGCGGCATCGTCAGCTACCTGCAGGTCAGCGACGCGGCCGCGGCGTCGGCCTTCTATCGGCGGGCCTTCGGCGCGTTGGAGGTCAACCGGCTGCTGCATCCGGACGGCAAGCGGATCATCCATTGCCACCTCTATCTGAACGAGGGCTCGCTGATGCTCAACGACGCCTTCCCCGACCAGGGCATGCCGCTGGTGGCGCCCGCCGCCTTCACGCTCACCCTGATGGTCGATGACATCGACGCCTGGTTCAAGCGCGCGGCCGACGCCGGCTGCGAGGTGATCTCGCCGGTGGCGACCATGTTCTGGGGCGACCGCTACGCCGCGCTGAAGGATCCCTTCGGCGTCAACTGGGCGATGAACGAGGGCGCGGCCTGAGGCCCGGCCGGACGGGGAAAAATCGATGACCGACACCACCACCCCAAGACCCGTGCGGATCGCCGGCTGGGCGCTGACCGGGCTGTTCACCGCCTTCATGATCTTCGACGCCGGCATCAAGCTCGCCCGCCTGCCGATCGTTGGGAAGACCAGCGCCGAGATCGGCCTGCCCGCCGGCAGCGGATTTGGGCTCGGGGTGATGGAGGCGGTGCTTTTGGGGCTCTACCTCTTTCCCCGCACAGCGGTGCTGGGGGCGATCCTGGTCTCCGGCCTGATGGGCGGGACCGCCGCGATCCACTGGGTCCACGGCAGCCCCTGGCCCAGCCACATCCTGTTCGGACCCTATCTGGCGGTGTTCGCCTGGGGCGGGCTGTGGCTGCGCGACGCACGGCTGCGGGCGCTGATGCCCTGGCGCGCCTGACGCCGCGCCCCGCGGTCAGCCGGGGGACGTCTCGCGCCAGGCGGCGGTGACGAGGTCCTCGAGCACGCCCGCGTCCACGTCGGCCAGCTTGTTGATATAGAGGCAGCCCTTGCCGACGCCGTGCTTGCCCAGCCGCGCCAGCCGGTCGTCCCACCCCGCCGCATGTTTCAGATAAAGCACCAGCGACGCTTTGCGGGGCGCAAAGCCGATGGCCGGCGTCTCGCCCTGCTTGCCGCTGGCGAGATCGTACTTGCGGGCGCCGAAGCCGACGATGCTCGGCCCCCACATCCTGGGCTCCAGCCCGCTCACCCGACGCATCAGCGCACAGAGCGCCGCGCCGTCGGCCGGCCTCGGCGAGGCGGAGATGAAGTCGGCCACATCGGCCCCGGTCGCCACGGTCTTCGCCTGATAGTGCATGGCGGGGTCAGCGGGCCGGTGCTGGTAAGGCCGCAAGCCGGCCTGCCGTCATTTTGCACATTCCCTTAAAGCTCGCGTGCGCCCAATTCAGCGCCTTTCGACTTGGGCTTCAAGGCAGCGTTGCACGCATCGACCTCCAGCTACGATGGTCGAGTTTGCGGTCTTTGGCGCCGGGGCATCAAACATCGCCAAGGCTTCCTCGATCTCGCCAAGCCTGCAAAGCGTCACCGCCAGCGCTCCGAGGTTTGTTATCACTATGCCGGCTTGGCGAGAGAGTAGCTGGTGCTACGTCCGCCGCCAGCGTCCTTCACAAGCATGGCCTTTTTTACCAAGTCATTGATGTCGCGGGAGGCTGTGTCCTGGGAGCACTTGGCGAGAGCCGCATACTTGGACGAGGTCAGCTTGCCTTCGAAGCCATTGAGCAGGCGATTGAGGACCAAGCGCTGGCGGCCATTGATCTGCGCGGCGGAATGGGTTTCCCAGAATCGGGCCTTCGCCAAGACCGAAGCCATGATGATCTCGGCGCCGTCAAATGCACGATCGAGACAACCGAGAAACCAGTCGATCCAGGCGGTGATGTCGAGACCGCCTTTTTGGGTGCGCTCCAGGATTTCATAGTAGGTTTTTCGCTCGGCCCGAATTTGCGCCGACATGCTGTAAAACCGCCTCGGGCTTTGCTCTGACCTCGCGAGCGCCATATCGGCGATTGCGCGTGCGATACGGCCATTGCCGTCCTCAAACGGGTGAATGGTGACGAACCATAGATGGGCGAGCGCCGCTCCGAAAACGGGATCGACAGTCTCCTTGCCGCTGAACCAGGCGAGGAAGGCGCGCATGTCGCCTTCGAGCTTTCCGGCGCCTGGCGCTTCATAGTGGACCCGCTCGCGACCGATGGGCCCGGAGACGATCTGCATCGGACCCGATTGCGTGTCGCGCCAGGCGCCAACTCTGATTTTCTTCATACCGCTGCGCCCTGTGGGAAACAGAGCGGCATGCCAATCGAACAGGCGCTCCTTTGTGAGGGGCGCTCCGTAGTTCTGTGTGGCGTCCAGCATCATCTCGACCACGCCTCCAACATAGCGGTCAGCGGGAAGTAGCGCCCCGACATCCATGCCAAGACGTCGTGCGATTGAGGAGCGCACCTGATCGCGGTCGAGGATCTCGCCTTCGATTTCGCTGGATTTGAGAATTTCTTCGGTCAGCGATTGGAGAACGGCTTCGGCCCGTAGCTGAAGGCCGAGGGCCTCCATGCGGCCGATGAGAAGGCCCTGATGATGACGAACAGCCCCAAGCTTCGATGCGAGCTTCTCATGGCTCCAGGTAAAGTTTGGCCAGCCGCTGAGTTCGTGGATATATTCTGCCATTCACCGCACCTATTGCGGAGATTATGCAGCTCATTCCTCGCAAATTGCAATTCAAATGTCCGCGGAACATGCGGAGATTAGTCCAGTCAATCTCCGCAAAGCGATAGCCAAAAGGCCCGTAACGCCCACGGTAATACGCTTAACGGAGGCGCATCTCCGTAGAAGCAGCCTGGCGATCGCTTGGTCCGCCAGAGCCGAGGCCGGCCGACGCACGAACGGCGCAGCCATCCCGATCTCGCGGCCGAAGTCCTCCCAAATGGTGGGCGTGAACTGCTTCGGCGTGGCGGGCTTGCCGCCTTTCATAGCCAAAGCGCGGCCCATGCTCAGAGTCCGCCGTGCATGGGGTGGTGCCCCCGGTCGGACTCGAACCGACACACCTTGCGGTACCGGATTTTGAGTCCGGCGCGTCTACCAATTCCACCACAGGGGCACGGGAACGCCCTATAGCGGCGGCGGCGGGGTTCGCCAACCTGCGGTGGCGGGTCGCACCGGGTCGCACAGGGCAACGAACTCGGGTTAATTTGTCAGGCACCCCCCTAAATTCTGTCATCCCGGACGGCCTGAAAGGCCGCGCCGGGACCCAGAACGGCCTGTGCGGGGACTCTGGGTCCCGGCGCTTCAGCCTGCGTGCGCAGGCTTACGGCCGGGATGACAGAGAATATTTGTAGTCTGTTAATCTGAGTTCGGTGCCCTGGGTGAGGTCGCACCTTGCGGATCGACATCGGCGTGCGTAACTGATAATCAATCGCAACTGATCTTTGCCCGCAGAGTTCCCGTGCCGATGTTTGCCGATCGCACCCCGTCCTCCCAGTCTGTCGCCTCCCAGTCTGTCGCCTCCCAGTCTGTCGCCTCCGCCGCGTCCGGTCCGGCCGGCGCCGTGCGGCTGAGCGCGGCCCGGCCCGGTGATCGCGGCGTGATCGTCGATGTCCGCGCCGAGAGCCATCCGGGCGACCACGGCGTGGCGGTGGACGAGCTGCAGCGCCGGCTGCTGGAGTTCGGCTTCGTCGAGGGCGCCCATGTGGAGGTGCTGCATGAGGGCGCCATCTGGCGCGACCCGATCGCCGTGCGGCTGGACGACATGCGCATCGGCCTGCGCCGCCGCGACGCCGAGGACGTCTGGGTCCTGCTGGACATCACCGCGCCCGCCAAAAGATGAGCGACACGACGCTGCCGACGGGCATCGCGCCAAGCGCCAGGGTGGCTCTGGTGGGCAACCCCAACTCCGGCAAGACGGCGCTGTTCAACGCGCTCACTGGCAGCCGCCAGAAGGTGGCCAACTACGCCGGCGTCACCGTCGAGCGGAAGGAGGGCCAGGTGGTCACGGCCAGCGGGCGACCGCTGTCGGTGCTCGACCTGCCGGGGACCTATTCGCTGCGCGCGCGCAGTCCCGACGAGGTGGTCACCCGCGACGCGGTGCTGGGCAGGCTGGCGGGGGAACAGGCGCCCGACGTGCTGATCTGCGTGGCCGACGCCACCAACCTGCGTCTGGTGCTGCGGCTGATCCTGGAGCTGAAGGCGGTGGGCCGGCCGATGGTGCTGGCGCTCAACATGTACGACATCGCCCAGCGCCAGGGCCTGCGCATCGACCTCCAGGGCCTGGCCCGCGACATCGGCTGCCCGATCGTCACCACCGTGGCCACCCGCAAGCGGGGGATCGAGGATCTGGTGGCCCAGGTCGACGGGCTGATCGCCGCGGGCGCGCTTGCCGCCGGCAACACCTGGCGCGAACCGGACGCGCACGCGATCCGCGACGCCCATCGTGAGGCTCAGCGCATCCTCAAGGCCAATGTGCAGGCGCCGGAGCGGCCCGACACCTTCACCGGCAAGGTGGACGCCGTCCTGCTGCACCCGGTCGCCGGCCTGGCGATCCTGCTCACCCTCCTGTTCGTGATGTTCCAGGCGGTGTTCACCTGGTCGAAGGCGGCCGGCGATCTGCTGGCCTCCGGGTTCGCGCTGCTGGGCGCGTTCCTGTCCGCCCACCTGCCGCCCGGCCTCCTGACCAGCTTCCTCACCGACGGGCTGATCTCCGGCGTCGGCAGCGTGCTGGTGTTCCTGCCGCAGATCCTGGTGCTGTTCTTCTTCATCATCCTCCTGGAAGACTTTGGCTACATGGCCCGCGCCGCCTTCCTGATGGACCGGATCATGGGCGGCGCCGGCCTGCATGGGCGGGCCTTCATTCCGCTCCTGTCCAGCTTCGCCTGCGCCATCCCGGGGATCATGGCGACCCGGGTGATCGACAACAAACGCGACCGGCTGACCACCATTCTGGTGGCGCCGCTGATGACCTGCTCGGCGCGGATCCCGGTCTACACCCTGATCATCTCGGCGTTCATTCCCAACCGCAGTGTGGCCGGGGTGCTGAGCCTGCCGGGCCTGGTGATGTTCGGGCTCTATGCGGCGGGGATCCTGTCGGCGCTGGGCGTCTCCTTCGTCACGCGGCGGCTGTTCTGGCGCGGCGCGGTGGAGCCTTTCCTGATGGAGCTTCCGGCCTACAAGACCCCCGATCCGCTGAACGTCGCGCGCAGCGTCCTGCTGCGCGGCCGGATCTTCATCACCCGGGCCGGCACCATCATCTTCCCCCTGATGATCCTTGTCTGGTTCCTGTCGTCCTTCCCCGGCGCCCCGGCGGGGGCGAGCGGTCCGGCGATCAACTACTCCATCGCCGGCAGGCTGGGACACCTGCTGCAGCCGCTGCTGGCGCCCATCGGCTTCAACTGGCAGATGACCGTGGCGCTGATCCCCGGCTTCGCTGCGCGCGAGGTGGCGGTGGCCGCGCTGGGCACCGTCTACGCCATCGGCAATACCGGCGCCGCCCCCGCCGCGCTCGCCACCACCCTGTCGCAGCACTGGTCGATCGCCACCGGACTGTCGTTCCTGGCCTGGTACGTCTTCGCCCCGCAATGCGCCTCGACCATCGGGGTGGTGAAGCGCGAGACCAACTCCTGGACCTGGCCGGCGGTGATGCTGATCTATATGACCGCGCTGGCCTACCTCGCCGCCCTGATCGTCTTTCAGGTCGCCAAGGCGTGCGGGCTGGGCTGACCGGCGCGGGCCGTACCGCGATCTCTAAACCTCAGGCTGTAGATTAATTGGCGATTCAACCTGCCCCTTAACCCGCCGCTAAACGCCCCTGTGCAAGCCTCGATCCGTCAAGCAGAAGACTGACGGGAGCCCACAATGACCAGCCAAGCCGCCGCCCCCGACAAGAAGCCGGTGCGCGGCACACAGACCCTCGCCAAGCGCGTCCGCGAAGCGCTCCTGTCGCTCGGCGGCGAGGCGCACCGCGGGCTGGTGATCGAGTCCGTGGCCCGCAAGCTCGGCCACGACGCCCGCCAGATCCCCGAGGAGCTGGAGGCCGCCCTGATCTGCTCCTTCGAGGACAACTGGCGCGACGAGCGCCGGCGCGCCGCCTACGGCTTCCACCTGCCGTTCGGCGAAGGCTCCCACCGCTGGAGCGTGGTGCGCGAACCGGCCTACCACTAGGCCGCCGCCGCGGGGCTACTCAGTAGCCTCGCTACGCTGAACCTGCTTGATCAGGCGATCCATCGCGTCCGCCCATTCTTCAGCATGGTTGGGAAGCAGTTGTTCAACCTTGACGCTGCTCCTTCCATCCGCTCCCGCAATGAACGGATATGAGTTCTCTGATCGTTGCACGACCTTGCCGCGCACCATACTGGCCAGATCCTGTTGATAGGGCATCGCCAGAGGACCCAATTTGTAGCTGGTCATGTCGGTCGCTACTCCGCCATCTTTACGGATATAGCCGAAGTTCACCGGCCCATTTGCGCCGCCTATCCATTTCAGATTGAGGCTGGCCTTCCACTCTGGCTCGACGCCGAAGTCCGCGATGCGATCGAGGAAACTGCGGATGGCAGCCGGCAGACGTTGATCGCGTTTGGCCATCTCCTCCATAAATTGATCTTCGGTAAGACTTGATCGAATTGCAGTCCCCGAAGTGAGGCCACGCGCTGGTGGCTCGATCACCACGCGGTCGTCGGCAATGCGTACGACGCCCCGCTCGATCAGGACGGTCTTCGCAACCGCTCGTGGCACGGCCAAGACAGCGCCGTCTTCCGCCTTGAAGAGTTCGATAGCGACGAGCGCAAAGGTGAACCGAGCGCCTGCGTGCGATTGCAACAAATCCGCCAGCGCCTCGGCTTCCGCGCGAACCCCGTCGCCCGCTGCGATGACGAGCATCCGACCCCGCTTTAGGTTGAGGGAAACCGCTTGGATGAAGGCAGGTTCGTCCAAGGCATCGGCACTCTCCGCAATCAGGGAGTGGAGCGATACTGGCTTGGGACCAGGCATGTCGCCCGCCAGCGCAGCGCGCTCGAACTCGTCGTAGCTCATACGCGCAAGGGCTGCTGCGTAGTCGAGCGCCTGGGCCACGACCAACCGCCGTGCTTCGAGGTTGCGCCACAGCTTGGTCTCCACAATGGCAATGCCGCCTTCGGCGGTGACAAACAGATTGTCGATGTAGCCATGCCCGCAAGCGACTTCCTTGGAGACCGGCAGTAGACGACCGAAGCCAGGTTCCAGCTCCGCAGTAGGTAGAACTTCGGGATGGGATTGGATCAAATCTTGAAGCCAGCGCTCGTCATAGCCATCCAGATTCGTTGAGCTCTTTGACGCGAGACTAAGCGGCTGGAGAGCACCCATCGAAGTGCCACGGATCAAGATCGGAAGCGTCGCCATGACGAGATCGTAGCCCATCGCGGTCTCAAGGCCAGACTTGGTTGGCGCTTAGCGAGGCGGATCGGCATCTCCCGCAAGCTGCCCCGCCGCCGATTGCAGGCGGGCCAGCAGGCGTTTGAGCAAGGTCACGTCGTCAGGGGCGAGGCCGGCGATCAGCGCCGACTCATAGGCCAGCGCCAGGGGGGCGATCTCGGCATGCAGGCCCGCCCCGTCCGCCGTCAGCGCCAGCACGTGCGACCGGCCGTCGGCCTGGTGGTCGGAACGGCCCACCAGATGGCGCTTTAGCAGCCCCTGGGCCGAGCGGCTCACCGTCACCTTGTCCATCATCGTGCGCGTCACCAGCTGGCCCTGGGTCAGTCCGCCGTCCTCGGCGAGCACGCAGATCAGCCGCCACTGCGGCACCGTCAGGCCGAAGCGGTCCTGGTAGGCGCGCGCGATCAGGCCGGAGACGGCGTTGGAGGCCACCGACAGGCGGTAGGGCAGATAGGCGTCGAGCCTGAACGCGCCGTCGCCGGTCCTGGCGCCGTCGCCGTCGGAACTCATGACCCGGCGACGACCTGTTCGATGGCGCCGAAGATCGAGTGGCGGCGGGCGTCGCGCATCTCGATGCGGAGGGTGTCGCCGGCGGCAAGGAACGGCGTCTTCGCCGCCCCGCCGGTCAGGGTTTCGACGGTGCGCAGTTCCGCGAGGCAGGAATAGCCGACGCCGCCGTCCGCCACGGCCTTGCCCGGCCCGCCGTCGGGGCCGCGATTGGAGACGGTGCCGGAGCCGATGATCGACCCCGCCGACAGGGTCCGGGTCCGGGCGGCGTGTGCGATCAGGGTTCCGAAGTCGAAGGTCATGTCGACGCCGGCGTCGGCCTCGCCCAGGGCCTTGCCGTTCAACTCCACCGACAGGGCGCCGGACAGCCTGCCGTCCTTCCAGCCCGGCAGGGCGTCGGTGGTCACCGCCACCGGCGAGAAGGCGCAGGCCGGTTTGGACTGGAAGAAGCCGAAGCCCTTGGCGAGTTCGCCGGGGATCAGGTTGCGCAGCGAGACATCGTTGCACAGCATTACCAGGCGCACCGCCGCCAGCCCCTGTTCGCGGGTCGCGCCCTGCGCTACGTCGCCGACGATCACCGCGATCTCGCCCTCCAGGTCGAGCCCCCAGGCGGGGTCAGACAGGGGGATCGGATCGCGCGGCGAAAGGAAGCCGTCCGAGCCGCCCTGGTACATCAGGGGATCGGTCCAGAAACTGTCGGGCATGTCGGCGGCGCGGGCCTGGCGGACCAGCGCCACGTGGTTCACATAGGCCGAGCCGTCGGCCCACTGATAGGCGCGCGGCAGGGGGCTGGCGGCCTGGTGCTCGTGGAAGCGCTCGCGCGGCACGGCGCCGTGTTCCAGGCTTTCCGCCAGGCCTCGGAGCGCCGGCTCGCAACCTTCCCAATGGTCAAGCGCCGCCTGCAGGGTGGGCGCGATATGGTGGGCCTCGGTGAACCAGGCGAGGTCGTTGGAGACCACCACCAGCCGCCCGTCGCGGCCGCCCTTCAGGGACGCAAGCTTCATGGGAACTCCTGTTCAGGCCGGCGTCGGCCGCGGGATCGTCCGGTGGAGCCTAACGCCTTCATCGTCGGCGCGGGGCTCGTAAACATTGACCTCGACACGAATATCGCCACCCGCCTCGACCTCCCACAGGTAGCTGCGTTCGAAACAGACCTCGCGGCCGGCCGGCGTGAAGCCCTCGAAGGTGTCACCCCAGGGCGTGTGGCCGCAAAGCGCCCGCCAGCCGGGCGCGCACGCCTGTTCAAGCTCCTCGCGCGCGGCGGCCTCCAGGTCGTCCTGGGCGCTCAATCCGCGGTCTTCCAGCTGTCGACGTAGGCGGGGTTCTCGACCGCCGAGGCCGCGGCGTCCACCTCCAGCGGGTCGCGGGTGTCGATCATCACGGCGTATTCGTCGGTGGCGGGTCTCGGCTGGACCAGCATGTTCTTCAGCGCCTTGGGATGCGGCCCATGGGTGAACCCCGACGGGTGGAACGTCATCATCCCGGCCTCGATGTGGTCGCGGCTGAAAAAGTCGCCGGCGTGGTAGAACAGCACCTCGTCGAAGTCGTCATTGTTGTGGAAGAACGGCACCTTCAGGGCGCCGGGATCGGTCTCGAACGGGCGGGGCGCGAAGGTGCAGACCACGAAGCGGTCGCTGACGAAGGTCGTGTGGACGCTCGGCGGCAGGTGATAGCGGTGGCTGGAGACCGGCCGCAGGTCGGCGACGTTCAGGCGCACGGGCGCGAGATCGCCGTGCCAGCCGACGGCGTCGAGCGGATTATAAGGGAAGGTCACCGTCGAGACCTCGCCACGCTTCTTGATCTCCACCCGATAGTCGCCGGGTTCGTTCTGCTGGGCCGTGAAGGCGTCGTCGATGGCCGGGGTTTCCAGCATGGCGGGATCGAACAGGGCATGGCCGCCGAGCAGGCCCTTGTCCGGCAGGCCGAAGTGGCTGTTGGTGGCCTGGATCATCAGGATGGCGGCGGGCTGCGAAGGGCGGAGCCGCCACATGGTCCCCCGCGGCAGATAGAGATAGTCGCCGGCCCGAAAACTCAGCCGCCCATAGTCGCAGTAGAGGTCGCCCGCGCCGGCGTGGATGAACAGCAGCTGGTCGCCGTCGGCGTTGCGGGCCAGGGCCGGCATGGCGGTCGCTAGCTTCCAGAAGCCGATCTCCACGGCGGCATTGTGCAACACCCTTCCCGCCGCCCAGGGGCTGGGCTCGGCGGCGCCCACGCCGTTGAGGTCGAAGGCCCGCGGCCTGAGCGGGCCCTCGAAGCGGGTCCAGCCGGTCGGCGGTCGCCGGTGGTGGAGGAACGCGGCCGGGCCGAAGAACCCCTCCTTGGAAATCTCCCGCTCATAGGTGCCCGCCGGCATGTCGGCGTGGGCTTGGCGCGAGTGCAGCCCTTGCGCGCCACGCACGGGAATCCAGTTACGGGCCATCAGGCTTCGTCCTTGTAGATCGCCACCGTCATCGCCTGATCGTCGGCGACGCGCGCACGGTACATCCCGGAGGTGTTGAAGCTCCAGGCCATCTGTCCGTCGGGGGCGACAGCGATCACCCCGCCCTGACCGCCCAGCGCGGTGAGCTCGTCCTGGATCACCCGGTCGACGGCGGCCTGCAGCGACAGGCCCCGCAATTCGACCAGGGCGCAGATCGCATGGGCGACGCCGAGGCGGATGAAATACTCGCCCTCGCCGGTGCCGGAGACCGCCGCCGAGCGGTTGGAGGCATAGGTTCCCGCGCCGATCAGCGGGCTGTCGCCGATCCGGCCCCAACGCTTGCCGGTGGTGCCGCCGGTGGAGGTGCCGGCCGCCACATCGCCATGGGTGTCGCGAGCCACCGCGCCGACGGTGCCGCGCTTGCCCTCGTCGTGGGCCAGGGCGGCAAGGGTCTGGTCCGCTGACCCGCCCGCCGGCCTGGCCGGGATCGCCAGGCCCTCGCGGCCGAGCTGTTTCTCCAGCGCCCGCCAGCGCCGCTCGACAAAGAAGTAGCCTGGATCGACCCGGTCCAGTCCCTGGGAGAGGGCGAAAGCATCCGCGCCGGCGCCCGCCAGCAGGACGTGGTCGCTGCGCTCCATCACCGCGCGGGCCAGCGAGATCGGGTTGCGGGCGCGGCCGACGCCGGCCACGGCCCCCGCGGCGAGGGTCGCGCCGTCCATGATCGCCGCGTCGAGCTCGACCCGCCCATCGGCGGTGAACACCGACCCGCGCCCGGCGTTGAACAGCGGGTCGTCCTCCAGCACACGGATTGCGGCTTCCACCGCATCGAGCGCTGTCCCCGCGACGCGCAGCACCTCGGCGCCGGCCTGCGCCGCGCGGGCCAGGGCGGCGCGATAGGCCGTGTCCTGCTCCGGCTTCAGGTCGGCCCGCGCAATGACGCCAGAGCCGCCGTGGACCACCAACGACCAGCCAGGGATCGCCTCACTCATGATCGATCCAGCGGATCAGTGATTTGGCGATTTCCAAGGATTATCCTATCTCCCCATCATGTCCGAAGTGACCGACATCGTTGTCCCGCTGCTTCAGCGCATCCAGGCCGAGGTCACCCGCATGTCCGCCGATATGGCGAACATGAAGCAGGACCTGCACAACATCAAAATCCGCATGACCGGCGTCGAAGAGAATTTCGGCGCCATGAACCGCCGGATGGCCAGTTCGACCGGCGGCTGGAGCGCATCGAACGCCGGCTTGACCTGATCGAAGCCTGACACAGCTCTACGCCTTCTGGGCCGGCAGTACGCCCCGCCGCATCTGGTCGAGTTCGATCGACTCGAACAGCGCCTTGAAGTTGCCCTCGCCGAAGCCCTCGTTGCCCTTGCGCTGGATCAGCTCGAAGAAGATCGGGCCGATCATGTTCTCGGTGAAGATCTGCAGCAGCAGCCCTTGGCCCTCGGTGGGGGCGCCGTCGATCAGGATCCTGTCGGCGCGCAGGCGCTGGACGTCCTCGCCGTGGCCCGGGACGCGCGCCTCGATCCCTTCGAAATAGGCGTCGATGGTGTCCTGAAAGCGGACCCCGCGATCCCGCATCGCCTCGACCGACTGGTAGATGTCGCGGGTTCCCAGGGCGACGTGCTGGATCCCCTCGCCCTTGTAGTCCTTGAGGAACTCCTCGATCTGGGAATGCTCGTCCCGGCTCTCGTTGAGCGGGATGCGGATCTTGCCGCAGGGGCTGGTCATGGCCTTGGAGACCAGGGCCGTCTGCTTGCCCTCGATGTCGAAATAGCGGATTTCGCGGAAATTGAAGATGCGCTCGTAGAAGTCCGCCCACAGGGCCATGTTGCCGCGCTGCACATTGTGGGTCAGGTGGTCCAGATAGGTCAGGCCGGTGTCGTTGGCCGCCATCGCCTCGGCGGCGCCCGGGATCGGCACGAAGTCGACGTCGTAGATTTCCTGGGCTCCGTAACGGTCGACCAGGTACAGGTTCGAGCCGCCGATCCCCTCGATGGCCGGGATGTTCAGTTCCATCGGGCCGACGGGACCCAGGACCGCGACCGCGCCGCGTTCGACCGCCATCTTCAGCGCCTTGGCGGCATCCGTCACGCGGAACGCCATGGCGTTGGCGGACGGTCCGTGGATCTGGCGGAAGTCGGCTGGCTGACCGGCGGCTTCCATGTTCAGGATGAAATTGATGTCTCCCTGGCGGAAGCGCAGAACGTTCTTCGATCGATGCTTCGCGACCGCGGTAAAGCCCATCAGCTCGAACAGGCCCTTCAACCGCTCCGGCTCGGGCGAGGTGAACTCGACAAATTCAAAGCCGTCCGTGCCAAGGGGATTTTCGAACAGATCGCGCGTGGCTGTCGACGGCGCCTGCGGCTGGGTCTCGACGGTCATGGCTGGCTTCTCCACTGGGGGAGTCAGTTAGTATCACATGATACTAACTCGCGAAAGGCGCGCGCGACCGGTTCCGGAGCGCCCGGGTTTTGTGCGCCGCGCGCCGCATCCGGAACATGGCCCCGGCCATGCCCAGGCCCGCGATCATCATCGTCCATGCCACCGGCTCGGGAATGGAAGCCACACCCACGTCGGCGACGCCGGGCATGCCGTTGCGACTTGAGGTCCAGCGATTGAGGTTGAATCGATCGCCTCCCAGCCCATCCCCCGGCGGGCTGTCGAGCGACCCGAGGCCGCGCACCGCGTCGGGCCCGGCGGGCGTCTGGACGAACGCGCTCAGCGCCCGATCAACCGATGGAACCGCCAGTCGCCCCGCCAGGGACTCGCCGTCAGCGTCCACGGCGAAGGTGGCGGCTCCGGCGGATCCCGTCATGGCCAGGCTCAACGCGCCAGCCGCAAATCGTCTTGCCAGCATATCGGTCTCCTGGGCCAAAACGACCAACCGAGACACAATCTATAGTCGCGCCTTCCCCGGGAGAAGGCGCTTTCACTGCAATCATACGTAGATTTTCGCAGGGGCCGGATTCTGCGCCAGCCGCAGGTCAGTTTCCAGGCGGTCGGCTGCGCAAGCGCCGAGACAAGCCGTTGCGCGCCTGCTAGCCCAGACCCTAAGACTTCAGGGATCGCCGATGCTTCGAAAGACCTATGACGGGGTGATGGCGCTGGCGGCCTCGCGTCACGCGATGCTGGCGCTGGCGCTGGTGGCCTTCGCCGAAAGCTCCTTCTTCCCGATTCCCCCCGACATAATGCTGGCGCCCATGGTCGCGGCCCGACCGCAGCGCGCCTACGTCTACGCCGGCGTCTGCACCGTCGCCTCGGTGCTCGGGGGGTTCCTGGGCTACGCGATCGGTGTGTTCCTGGCGCCGCTGGCCCATTCCATCCTGGCCTTCTTCGGCCATGCGAACGGGCAGCAGGAATTCCAGGCGTGGTTCGCGCGCTACGGACTCGGCGTGATTCTGTTCAAGGGGCTGACGCCAATCCCGTACAAGCTGGTGACGATTACGTCCGGCTTGGCGCGGTTTGACCTGTTTACCTTTGCTTGGGCCTCCGTCCTGACCCGTGGTGCGCGGTTCTTCGCCGAGGCGACGGTGCTGAAATTCTATGGTCCAGCGATTCTGGCCGAGATCGAAAAGCGACTGACGGCCTACGTCGTTGTCGGCGTGGCGGTGCTGGTCGGCGCTGTGGTGCTCGTGAAGGTCTTGGGTTAGACGCAGAATTGCGCTTCTATCCGGCGATGTTGCAACCTGTCCTCGATCGCTGGCGGTTCTGCGCGCTGCTGGCGTCCGGCGCCATGCTGGCCGCGGCCCATGCCTTCCAGAGGTTCGGCGGATTGGCGCCCTGCGAACTCTGCCTCAAGCAGCGGACCGTCTACTGGGTGGCTGCGGGCTTCGCCGCCGCCGCCATGGTGGCGGTGCGCATGCCAGGTGGTCCCAGGCTTCGAGAGGCCAGTTGCTGGGTGCTGGCCCTGGTGTTTCTCACCGGCGCCGGGATCGCCGGCTATCACGCGGGCGTCGAGTGGCGGTTCTGGCCGGGGCCGGCGAGCTGTTCGGGATCCGGAACTGTCACGGCGGCGGCGCTTAAAGACCTGCTGAACGGCGCGGGGCAGCACATGCCGGCCTGTGATCGGGCGGCGTGGGTGTTCGCCGGTCTGTCGATGGCTGGCTGGAACGCGCTGGCGTCCCTGGGGCTGGCGGGGCTGAGCGTCGCCGCATCGGTGCGCGAACGGAGCAAGCGATGAGCGGCAAGCCGATCCCGCCCCGGCCCGGACAGGGCGCGCGCGCCGCGCGCCTGGCCGAGATCCTGCGCGTCGATCACGCCGGCGAAATGGCGGCCGTGGCGATCTATCGCGGCCAGCGCGCGGTGCTTGGCGGCGCGTCTGGCCATCAGAGGATCGCCGGTCAGCTTGCCCACATGGAGACTCAGGAAGCCGCCCACCTGGCCCGCTTCGAGGCGCTGCTGACCGAGCGGCGGGTGCGGCCAACGGCGCTGGCCCCGGTCTGGCGGATGGCCGCCTTCGCGCTGGGCGCCGGGACCGCCCTGATGGGTGACAGCGCCGCCCACGCCTGCACAGAGGCGGTCGAAAGCGTCATCGAAGTCCACTATGCCGACCAGATCGCCGAGTTGTCCGGGCGTGAGCCGGAGCTTGCCGCCGAACTGGCGACCTTTCGCCAGGAAGAACTGGCCCACCGCGACCTGGCTGTCGAGGAAGGCGCCCGCGAGGCGCCTGGCTACGCCGTGCTGGCGGCCGTGATCCGCGCGGGCTGCCGCGCGGCGATCAGGATCAGCGAGAACCTGTAGCGCCTATATCGGGGCGGTTGTGTCGGGCCGCCAAGTGCAGCCTGAAGGGACTCGCGCGACTCTCATAGTTCTGCTTTTGTTCCGACAAGGAGTCGAACATGGCGGACGGCGCATATCGGATCGTCGAGACCTGGCCGGCCTGGCCCAGGCTCAATCAGGCGCTGGCGGCGCGCTCCAGCCTATGGGCGGTCTGCCGTTGTGGGCGCGAGGCCGCGATCGACCCTGGCCCTGGGTCGGCCAGGGGCTGGGCCGCCAGGCCACGGCGCAGCTGGAGACGCGGCTGCGCTGCATCTGCGGCGCGCGCCGCGCGCGGCTGGAAATCCGCGGCCTCTCCGAGGCGCCGCAGGGCGGCGCTGGCGGGATCTACGTCTTTCGCTAAGCCGCCGGCGGCGGGTCGGCGAACATTGGGCTCGAGCGCAGGATCGCGATCTCGGCCTCGGTCATCTCGGCGGGAACATCGGCGAACAGCGGGGTCGACAGGTAGCGTTCGCCGGTATCAGGCAGCATGGCCAGGATGTTGGTTCCCTTGGGCGCATCGGCGGCAATCTTCAGCGCTCCGGCAAAGGTCGCTCCCGAGGTAATGCCGCAGAAAATGCCTTCCTGGGTGGCCAGATCCTGGCTGAGCCGGATCGCCTCGGGTCCGGGGATCGGCATCAGCTGGTCGATCAGGCCCGCGGCCACGGCGTCGCCGGTGAGCTTGGCGATGAAATCGGGGGTCCAGCCCTGCATGGGGTGTGGCTTCCAGGCCGGATGGCCGGCCGACGGTGAGCCGTCGGGGTTCATCGGCTGGATCTCGCCGCTGGCGATCAACCCCGCGTCCGACGGTTCGCAGACGACAATCCGGGTCTTGGGGCTCCTCTCGCGCAGCACGCGGGCGACTCCCTTCAGTGTGCCGCCGGTGCCGTAGCCGGTGACCCAATAGTCCAGTTGCTCGCCGGAGAAATCGGCCAGAATCTCCGCGGCCGTGGTCCGCGAGTGCATGTCGGCGTTGGCTTCGTTCTCGAACTGGCGGGTCATGAACCAGCCGTGGGCCTCGGCCAGTTCGGCTGTCTTGGCCAGCATGCCGGTGGCCCGCAGCGCGGCGGGGGTGAGGATCACCTTGGCGCCCAGGAACCGCATCAGCCGGCGCCGCTCGATGGAGAAGCTGTCGGCCATGATGACCACCAGGGGATAGCCCTTGGCCGCGCAGACCATGGCCAGGCCGATGCCGGTGTTGCCGCTGGTGGCCTCGACGACGGTTTGGCCTGGCTTCAGCTCGCCCGATGTCTCGGCCGCCTCGATGACCCCCAGGGCCAGGCGGTCCTTCACCGAGCCCAGCGGATTGAAGGCCTCGACCTTGACGTAGAGATTCACGCCGGGGGGCGCCAGGCGGTTGATCCGCACCACCGGCGTATTGCCGATAGTCCCCAGAATGCTGTCGTATCTGGCCATGTCGCGCCTCCGAAGCAGGAAGCCAGACTGAAACGCCGGGCCCTTCAGCAAGTCAATCGCGGGCGGAGCGCGGATACGGACCTGGAGTATTTCCGCGTGACCTGGATCACATCCACCGTTGGGGAAAGCGTGACGGGGAAGCCCCCTAACGGCCGCCGCCGCCGGTGATCTCCTTGATCAGCGCCTGCACCGGGGCCTTGCCGCCGACGCTCCAGACCACCTTCAGATAGGCCAGGGTGTTGGCCGCGCCGTCCTCGAACTTCCACTCGCAGCCATCGAAACGGCAGCTATCGAACGCCGGCGGCGCGCCGCCGGAGAACACCATCCGACAGTCGCGGAACTCGCAGTCGGCATATTCCTCGCCATCGAGGGTGACGGTCTCGTGATTGTAGATCGTGCCGGCGGGCATCAGCCCTCGTCCTGGTCTTCGTCGGTGTCGTCGGCGGGCGCGGGTTCGCCGGCGGCGCGGGCGCGTTCACGCTGTTCGCGCTTGGCGGCGGCCTTCTCGGCGACCTTGATGGCCTTCAGCCGGTCGCGCTCCATGCGCTCGAAATTGTAGTTGGGCTTGCGCGCCATTTCCGGGACTCCATCAGGGGCGGCCGAGCGCGAGCCCGACCGGGGCGAACGCCTATCCTAGCGCCGCGCGCGCGGCAATCGGGCGATCAATCGGCAAGTTCGAAAAGCGCCTGGGCCGCGGCGAGGTCCTGCACCACGTGGCCGAGGGACTTGTAGACCGTGATCTGGTCGGCGGACTGGCGGCCAACCAGCGCGCCGTCGAGCACCTGGCCGATCTCGCCAACCACATGATCGTCGCCGATCAGGCCGGCCGCCTTGGCCCGCAGGAACTCCGCCCCCTGGGCCAGCACCCCCTCACGGCTGTCGGCAATGAAGCGGGCGCGGACGACCAGGTCGTCGTCCACCTCGACCGGACCGGCAAAGCCTGAGCCGACCAGGTTGACGTGCGCGCCAGGCGCCACCCATCGGCCCAGCAGTACGGGGTCCGCGGCATTGGTCACCGTACAGATGATGTCGGCCTCGGCGACGCAGGCCCGCGCGGTCGCCTGCGCGATGACCGGCAGGGCGAGTTCCGCCGACAGGCGCTCGGCGAAGGCCCCCGCGCGATCAGCGGAGCGCCCCCAGACGCCGATGGCGCTCAGCGGCCGCACCTTGGAGATCGCCCGGGCATGGGTGGCGGCCTGTTCGCCACAGCCGAGGATCGCCAGGCGATGCGCGTCCGGGCGAGCCAGGACATCGGTGGCCACCGCGCTGGCCGCGGCGGTGCGGATGGCGGTGACCTCCCCGGCGTGGACCACGCAGACCGGCGCGCCACTCTCCGCGTCGAACAGCACGACCACACCCTGGTGCGACTGGATCCCCTTGGCGCCGTTGCCCGGGAAAACGCTGATCAGCTTGGCGCCGAACATCGCCCGTTCGCCCAGCGCGCCCGGCATGATGCCGAACAGCCGGCCTTCGCCAAGCGGGATGATCGCGCGCAGCAACTGGCGGGTCTCGCCACGGGAAAGCGCGATCATGGCGCGGCGGATCAGCGGGATGCAGACCTCATAGGTCAGCCGCGCCTGCACCTCTGTCCGGTCGATCATCCGCATGCCTATCCGCCCCTGAACAGTCGCCGGCGGCCCGCGCCCTCGCGCCACTGGTCGGCCTCGGTCAGCACCCAGCCGAAGGCCGAGCCGATGGCGCCCCGCGCGGCTTCGACATCCTGTGTCGCATCAAGGCGATGGAGAATCCTCTGCAGCCGCGCGGCGACGGCATGGCTTCGCTCGGCCTGTTCTCCGAACTCCAGCTTCGCTTCCAGGGCCAGCGCCGCGGCGCCGACGGCGGGCATGACGACGCTGGCCATCAGCACCAGGCCGCCGAACCAGGCCGGCAGGGTCGTTCCGGTCTGGTGGGAGACCACATCGGCGACCGCGAACCCGGCAAGCGTCAGGACCAGCAGTCCAAAAGCGGCGTCCTCGGCCAGGCCGATGCGGTGGGCGATGCGTCCATTCCGCGCCGCCTGCTGGCGGTGATAGGCGATCTGTCCGCCGATCACCTCGCGGGTGGCCCAGACCGTCCAGCGTCGCATGCGATCAGCGTCCATCACCCCGGACGGCGGGCTCGCCTGACGCAGGATCGGCCGCCCGAGCCGCTGATGCTCGTCGCGGGTGGCCGGCGAGCCGGCGCCGCGCGTGCTGAGGCCCAAGGCCCAGGCCGCGCGCTCCAGGCGGATCTGTTCGGCGAGACGCCGTTCATCGGTCCAACGCTCGTGCCGCCGGGCATGGGCCGCGGTCCACCAGACGGCGAAGGCGGCCAGCGCCAGCCCGAGTTCCAGCAGCACGACCGGCAGTTTCATCTGAGGCCAGATGGACGGCGCCGAGCCCACGGTGGCCGCGAAAACCGCGGCGGCCAACAGCAGAATCTGTTCGGAGCGATGGACTGCGGAAAGCCGCGTCGCGCGCAGATCGCTGGCCTGATAGGCCTCGGTCAGGGTCTTGAACCCGGGCTGATCGGCCAGGTCCGGCGGGATTTCTTCCTGCGGCAGCGGCGGCCCGGCGCGGCCTCCGGTCACTCGCTGAAACAACGAATAGGTGCGCCACAGCCAAAGGTGCAGCCAGCGGGCCAGGCGGTTTTCGCCCTTGGCCGGCGGCGGCTGGGCGCCGGTCCGGGCGAAGATGGCGCGCAAACCCTCGGCGCTGGCCGGCTCGATCATCGCCGGGTGGCCGTCCCTCAGGCCATCCAGCCATTCGGCGAAGTCGAACTCCTGCAGCGCTTCCGGAGTGGCTCGGACCAGCCGGATTTCGACGCTGCCGGGGGTGATCCACAACACCGGCAGGCCCGCGGTGATCGCCAGGCGGACGGTGTCGGCGGTCCCGCCGGCTCCGCGCGCGCGCTCGCCGCTCCAAACCACGACAAGCAGATCTGACTGGGCCAGGATCCAGCGCGACTGAGCCAGATGCGCGCTGCGGCCACAGTCCTCGGTTCGTGCGCCGTCCAGCCAGGTCGCGGACTGATCGGCCGGGTCGGTCCGGGCGCTCGCCGCCGGCAGGAACGGGAAGACCGCATGCACCTGCCCAAGCCCCGCCTCGTTCCAGGCCTGCACCGCGACCCGGTCCGCGCCATGCGCCAGGCCGGTCAGCAGTCGGGCCGGGGCCAGGCCCGCCGCCGTCAGCATGGCGAAGCCTTCCGCCACCCGCAGCCGCAGTTCCGCGAGATCGCCAAGCTCGGGCTCGCGATTGTGACCGGCGAAAGCCACCTGAAGCTGGATTGCGCTCACGATCGTCGGTCCCCCACGGCGGCGCAGACCTTAGCCTGTTGCAACCGTCCGGGGGAGCCGACTTTATCGCCTGGCCGGAGGCGCTGGCGCGTTGACGCGCCGCCAAGCTTGGCCTCCCATGGCTGCGATTGGGGAACGCCGTTCGGGGACGCGCCCATCATTGGTCCTGTGTGGTGGAACTGTTGGGAAGCGTGAATGGCGACGGCTGAGGTCTTCGACGTGATCGTCGTGGGCGGCGGTCCGGCGGGGTCGGCCATGGGCTGGTCGCTGGCCAAACGCGGCGTGCGCGTGGCGATCCTGGAACGGGCCATTTTTCCGCGCGAAAAGGTCTGCGGCGACTTTGTCGAGCCCGCGGGCCTGCGGATCCTCGAGGCCATGGGCTGCATCGACGCCCTGGACGCCCCCTCGCGGCTGCCGATCACTACCAACCGCGTCTATTTTGGGCCTCGCCTGGCCTACCGCGGCGAGATTCCCTACTACGAGGGCGGCCACGGCCTGCCGGCCCATGGCTATATCGTCCCGCGCGACCAGCTTGACACCGTGCTGCTGGAGCGCGCCCAGGCCGCCTCGGCGACAGTCATGCAAGGCTGCGCCGCCCTCGATATCCGCCGCGACGGCGAGACCATGTCGGTGGACGTCCGAGACGCGACGCGAGACTTTACCCTGCGCGCGCGGCTGGTCATCGGTGCGGACGGCGTCGAATCCACGGTGGCCAAGAGCGCCGGCCTGCGACGCACCGACCGCCGCCATATCGGCATCTCGCAGCGCGCCTATGTCGAGGGCCTTGAGGTCGAGGGCGGCGAGGCGACCATCTGGTTCGACGAGGACCAGGTGCCGGGCTATGGCTGGATGTTCCCGATGCCCGGCGGCCGGGCCAACGTCGGCGTCGGCATGCTGAGCGAGAGCTGCCACCGTTTCGATCTGTCGGTCCCCAGAGCCTTCGCCGAGAGCCTCCAGCGCCTGCGGATCCGCCACCCCGGCTGCGCCAACGCGCGCCTGGCCAGCCGTCCGATCGGCGGGGTGGTCAAGATGTACGGCGGCATCGACCGCAACCATTTCGACGGCGGACTGCTGATCGGCGACGCCGGATCGTTCGTCGATCCAATGACGGGCGAAGGCATCACTCAGGGTATGGAGTCGGCCCTGATCGCCTCGCAGACGGTGCTGGACGCTCTCGAACAGGGGCGGTTCGACGCAGCGTTCCTGTCGCGGTTCGACGGGGACTTCAGAACCTATTTCGATCCGCCGATGCTGTATCTGAGCCTCTGTGCGGTGATGATGCGCAACTGGCATTTCCGGGAATTCTGGTGGCGCTCGACCCTGCGCGGTTTCGAGAAGGCGCAGAGCGATCCCGACTTCGCCCGCGTCGCCGGGTCGGCGTTCGGGGGCTTGAACCTTCAGCCTCAGGCGATCGTCGGCCAGATATGGTCGAGCATTTTCGCCCATCTGGCCCAGGGTGGCGTGCAGGCGATCGGCGACCTGATCAGCGGCCGAGGCTTCCGCGCCGGCGGGCTGGCCGGCGACGTCGAGGCCTGGCAGCGCGCGTGGAGCGCCTCGCTGAAAGACGACGCGGCCTGGCACTTTTCCTGGCTCGCCGATGTTGCCAAGGCCCTGGGCCGCGTGCTGCCATCGCTGATGACGACGGACAACGCCCGGGTCCGCGGACCCCTGATCTGACCCGCTCAACCCGACCGGCTCAGCCCGATCGCCCCTCGCCGAGGACGCTCAAATGCCAAAAGCTCCAAAGACCCCCGCCAACGCCACGCCCGACAAGCCGCGGGTCGCTGTCATCGGCGGCGGCATCGCCGGCCTGACAGCCGCGCTTCGGCTGGCGCAAAGCGGCTGCCGGGTGACGATCTATGAAGCCAAGGACCGGGTCGGCGGGAACCTGTCGTCCGCGGGCGAGCCCGGCGCGCCCTACCAGGACGTCTATCCGCACATCTTCCCCGACTGGTATGCGAACTTCTGGTCACTGTTCGAAACCGATCTCGGCCTCAGCCGCAAGGAACACTTTGCCGAGCGGTGGGCGGTCAAGGTGCTCGACAAGCCGGAGGGCGGCCCCTCGGCGACCGCAGCGCAGAAATACATGGACATGGTCTACGCCCCGACGCTGAAATCGGTGCTGACGACGATGAAGTCGGGCGTGCTGTCGGTCCCTGACTTCTTCCTGTTCGCCTTCCTGAACCTGGACCTGGCGGCCCAGCCGCCGGATCCGACCGATACCGACATGCTCAGCCAGCTGGACGTCAACGGCTACTTCTATTCGCGGGGCTACTCGACCGACGCCATCGCCGCTCTGCAGGACTATGTGATCACAGTGATCTGGTCGATCCCGAGCGATATGACCTCGGCCAAGGTCTACAAGAAATTCATCAAGCATCAGCTGTCGTCGCTGGGGCCAAATACACCCTACGCCTGGATGCTCAAGGGCAGCCTGCAGGAGCGGGTGATCGGCCCGCTCGAGCGCAAGCTGACCGATCCGGCGCTCGGCTGCGAAATCCTCACCGGGACAAGCGTGCGCTCGGTGGAGGTGCTGGAGAGCGGCGCCCCGCGCATCCTGCTGGATCGGGCGGGCGCGAAGGGCGGCGTCGAGGAGGCGCCGCCGGTCGACTATGTGGTGATGGCCGTGCCCGGCATGGAGCTGGGCGAAATGGTCATGCGCGGCGCCGAGCCGCGGCGGCTGGTCGACAAGGTTCCCGACCTGGCGCAGGTCCGCCGCGTCTGGGGCGAGGCGATCCCCGTGGTGAACCTTCACTTCAACCGCAAGCTGCCGTTCATCCCCGAGGAGATCGTCGGACTCCGCGGGTCTGGCTACGACCTGACAATCCTGGACATCTCGCAACTGTGGGACCGTGACGCTCAGACGTCTGACGCCACCGTCCTGGTGCTGGCCGGCTCGAATGCCTACGCCATTCCCGCCGAGGCGGGCGAGGCGCAGGCCTACCTGATGATCAAGCGGCTGCACGAGTACCTGCACTTCGATCTCGGCGAGGCCTGGGGTGACAGCAAGGACATCGACTGGGCCAGGACCACGATCCGCCAGAACAACAACCACCTGCTGTTCGTCAACGACGTGGGCAGCCGCATCTGGCGGCCACGCGCGGCCTACGCCGCGCTGCCGAACGTGTTCTTCGCCGGCGACGTGTGCCAGACCGACGTTGACATGGCGACGGTGGAAGCCGCCGTGCAAAGCGGGGTGATGGCCGCCCAGGCGCTGCAGCAGGTGGAAATGGCGCCGGGCGCCAGGCAGCGGATGGCGCAGGCGCCGATCACCCTGACGCCGCACAAGGTGTTCAGCGACGCCACCTTCCTTGCGGCCAAGCTGGCGCTGTTGCCGGTGGCCTATGCGGCTTCGGCTTGGTCGGCGGTGGAGGCGACCGTGGCGGGTCGCAAGGCCGGCGATGACGCCGTGGCGGCCTATTCGCGCGGGCGTTATGCGCTGCTTTTGCCGCTGAATTTCGCGATCGACTGGTGGCGGACGGCCTACTGGCTCGACCGAAGTCTGCGCAAGGGCGCCCATGAAGGCGGGGTCGAAGGGGTCGATGCGGCGGACACGCCGGTGGGCCTCGGCGTCAAGGGTCTGTGGGCGTCCGCACCGGCTCCGAAGGCGGCTTCGACCGGCGCCACGCCAGCCCCCGGCGGGCTGGCGTCTGCGCTGGGCGTGTTTGCCGGTCAGCTGGCCAATGCGGTCCAGGCCACTCGCAAGGGCCGTTGAGATGGTCGGTCCCGCCGAACCGCCGGTTCCGCCGGAGCCTGCCACAGCCGCCGGCGCGCGCGTCGCCGTGGTGGGGGCGGGTCTAGCCGGTTTGACGGCGGCGCTGCGACTCTCCCAGCGCGGCTTTCAGGTGACCCTCTATGAGGCCACGGAGACTCTAGGCGGCAACCTGTCGTCGCAGAAGGTCAATGGCGTCGATCACGACGTCTACCCGCACATGTTCTGCGCGTGGTACGTGAACTTCTGGGCGCTGTTCGAGGGCGATCTCGGCCTGTCGCGCGAGGAAAATTTTCAACCTCGCCAGGGCGTCAAGCTCCTGAGGAAGGGCGACTCGTCGTTCCTGGAGTTGGAGAACGCCACGACCCTGAAGGCGGTTCTGGCCAATCTGACGTCGGGTGTGCTGCCGGCGCCGGAAATGTTCCTGCTGGGTTTTTCGATGCTCGACCTGGCGTCGCACGCCTTCAATCGCCAGCAGTCCGACCAGATCGACCGGCTGGACGTCAATGGGTTCATCTACTCGCGCGGCTACGCCACAGAGAGCGTGGCCAGGCTGCAGAACTATATGCTGATGGTGATCTGGTCGATCCAGAGCGATACGACCGCCGCGGCCTCCTACCAGGATTTCATCAAGCACACCCTGACCTTCCCCCAACCGACACCGTTCTGCTGGCTGCTAAAGGGCAGCCTCTATGAGAAGATCATCAGGCCTCTGGAGGAAAAGCTTACCTGCGAGATCCGCCGCGACGCCCGCGTGCGCTCGGTGCAGATCATCGACGGCAAGCCGGTGATCGCGCTGGAGCCACGACCGGCGCGAAATGGCAGGCCGGCTGAGCCGCAGGACGCAGCCGAGGCGGACTACGTCGTCCTGGCAGTCCCGGGGCCGGCGCTGGCGAACCTGGTGATGACCGGCGCGCCCGGCGCGCGCATCGTCGACAGCCTGCCGCACCTGGCCGGGTTGCAACGGTTCCAGAGCGTGGCGATCCCGGTGGTCGATGTCTATTTCAACAAGACCCTTCCGGGCATTCCCAAGGAACAGGTCGGGTTCGCCGAGTCCGACTACGATCTCACCGTCCTCGACATCTCGCAACTGTGGACGGACGAGCCGGAACTGGCGGGTCGCACGGCGCTGGTGCTGGCCGCGTCCGACGGCGACGCCATCCCCTCACTCGATCCCCTCGAACGGGGCCATATGATGATCCGGCGGCTGCACGACTACCTGCCGGTGTTTGAACCGGGCGCCCATTGGGGCGACCCCGCCAGCGATATCTGCTGGGAAAAAACCCACTATCGCTCCAACGACGACAACAAGCTGTTCATCAACGACGTCGGCAGCTTTGAATGGCGCCCGCGGGCCGCCTATCCTGCGGCCCTGCCCTGCGTCTTCTTCGCCGGCGATTTCTGCCAGACCGACGTGGACATGGCGACCGTCGAGGCGGCCGTCGAGAGCGGACTGCTTGCAGCCCAGGCGCTGCAGGCGCGCGACGCCATCGGCCGACCGGCGCTGCGCGGCGAGCCGATCACGATCGACCGCCACGAGGTCTACGACGACAAGCTGTTCCTCGCGGCCAAGCTGGCGCTGCTGCCGTTCGCCTATTGGGCAACCGCCTGGTCAGCGGCCCTGGACGCCGGCAGAAGGAACGAAACCGATCTGCCGGCCGACGCCTATTCGCCGATCACCGCCGCGGTCGCCCTGCCGCTGACCTTCGCGCTCGACTGGTGGAAGACCGCCTACTGGCTTGCGAAGAACGTCGTGGCCGATGCCACGGCGGGCGAGTCGGCGCCGGCGGGCGAGACCCTGGTGTCCGCCTCAAGCGGCCTCGCCGACTTGGGCGCCCAGGCGCTGGCAGCCTTCGGCGACTTGCTGCAGGATATTTCCTCGCGCCAGCCGTCCAGGGGCGAGACATCCGCGCAGTCGTCTCCGTCGGGGTCCGGTCTGGCGGCGGCGTTCTCGGCGTTCGCGGGACAGGCTCTCCGGACCGCCCAGGCCGTCCATGCCGTCACTCGGTCTGCCGGCCCCGATCCGATGCAAGCCTCGACGCCTCATCAACGGCGCTGGCGGGCGAAGAGCTGATGCCGCGCCCGGCCGCGTATCGCCGGAAATTCAAGGAATCAGAATGTCAGACACCACGACCGCGGACATCATTGCCGAGCTGGGCTTCAACGACGAGATCGACCGTCTGCGGGCGGTAATCGATGGCTGGATCGCCGGCGCCAGTCGGGAGATGCAGCCGCTGCTCGACTGGCAGTTCGTGGCCAGATCGAAGTATTTCCGACCACTGACGATCTTCAGCTGCCACCGCGCCATCTCCAAGGACCGTATTCCCGACCCGATCATCCGGTCGGCCGCGGTGCTGGAAATGATGCACAATGTCTCGCTGATCATCGATGACATCCTCGATGAGTCCGACGAGCGACGGGGCAAGGCGACGCTGCACAAGAAGTTTGGGCTGCTGCCGGCGCTGATGGCCTCGGGCTATATTGCCGCCGACGGCTACACGCTCTCGGCGGACGACCCTTATGACGTGCGATTGTTCTCCGATCTCCTGAAGCGCCTGGGCGTGGCCGAGTGCGCCCAATGGCGTCTGCGGCGCCAGCCGCTGGGGCTGGAGGATTGGCAGGAGATCGCCAGCGAGGACACCGGCTCGATGTTCGAGACCTGCGCCTGCCTGGCCACGCGCGACGAACGGTTGCGCAAGTTCGGCCACCTGCTGGGCGTGCTCTATCACGGCTGCGACGACGTGGGCGACGTCAAGGGACTGGAATCCCTGGGCGGCGGCGGCGAGGAGGATCTGCGCGACGGAATCCTGACGCTGCCAGCCTCCCTGGCGATTCGTGACCCGGCGATCTCGGCGCTGTTCTGCAAACCCAGTCCGACGCCGGAAGACCTGTCGCGGATCTCGCTGGCCATGCGCGCCCAGCTGCCCGCGGCCGAGGCCCATCTCGACCAGTTGGCGGCGGAGGCCAAATGGGAGGCCCATCTGCATTCCGCCGACCCCGGCCTGCTGTTGGCGCTGGTCGATCATACGCGGGAGCTGTCGCGCAGATAGCGGTTGGTCAGGCGCTAAGCTCGTCGAGCAGCGCCTTAGCCTCCGTAAGGTCCCGGGCTTCGAGGCCGTCGGTGAAGCGGGCGTAGAGCGGCGCCAGCAGGGCCCGCGCCGTGATCGCCTCCCCCCGGCGTTGCAGCGAGTGCGCCAGGCTCACGGCCGCGCGCAGTTCGAAGGCGATGGCGCCCATGACCTGGGACAGACGAATCGCCTCGCGGAAGTCCGCCTCGGCCAGCGCGCTCTCACCCTGCTTTGCCCGCAGCGTCCCCCGAATCCTGAAGCTCTCGGGCCGATAGACCAGCTCCTGGGGATTGGCGGTCAACGCCTCCTCGATGGTCGCCAGCGCCTCGGGCGCCGCGCCGTTCAGGGCCTGGGCCTCGGCCAGCCGGTTGAGGGTGGCGGCGATGCTCACCCGCGCGCCCGAAGCCACCTGATCGGTCAGGGTCCGCGCGATCAGCTCAACGCCCTCGGCGGCGGCTCCCTTCTGGGCGCGCGCCCAGCCGAGTGGCACAAGCGCCAGGCTGGCCAGATAGGAGAAGCTGTTCTCCTCCGACACAGCCCGCATCCGCGTCGCGATCGCCTCCGCGCGGTCGGGGTCTCGCTCGTAGAGGTTGCCTTGAAAGTGCAGCGCCATCGCCAGGTCGTAGGGATTCTGGCTCTCCTCGGCGAAGGCCAGCGCGCGGTCCATGCGCGCATGCGCCAGCTCCGCGTGGCCAAAAGCCCAGGCCGTCAGGCTGGCGATGCCGATGGCGACGATATTGTTGCCCGGCGCCTGGCGCTTGCCCACCGTGTCGATCAGCGGGCTGAGGAGGGCGAAATGCGTCTCAACGCCGGCCAGGTCTCCGGTATAGAACCGCGTCTGGACCTGGGCGTTGTGCACGAACACCAGCCGGCCTGGGTTGTCGCCCTCGGCGTGGGCAAGGTCCAGGATGTGATCGGCGATCGCCGAAGCGCCGGCGTGGTCGCCCGATGTGATCACCGCGCGCCAAAGCCGGGCTTCCTCGCGGATCAGCTGCGCGATGCTGCCGGACTTCTCCGCCAGCGACCGGGCTTTGGACGCGGCCTCGACCGTTTCCGGCGCGGCGTAGCCCCGGGTCAGCTGAAGGGCGCGATTGAGCCCACTGTAGAGATCCAGCGCCTTGGCGTCGCGTTCCGGCGCGTCGGGCTGGGTGTCAAGCACCGCCAGGCCCTGACGGTAGGCTCCTTCGGCTTCCTTGAAGGCGCGTCGCCCATAGGCTGTGTCGCCGGCGATCTTCCAGGCGGCTACCGCCGGCTCTGCCTGCCCCGCTCGGGTCCAGTGCAGCGCGATGACCTCCGGCTGCGCCTCGGCAAGGGCGGCGAACCGCTCGTTGATGGTCTGCGCCACGCGGGCGTGCAGCGTTTGGCGCTTGCTCTTCAGAAGGCGCTCATAGGCCGCGTCCTGGATCAGGGCGTGCTTGAACTGGTAGCTCGCCTGTGGCGGCAGGCCGCGGGCATAGATCAGCTCGGCGTCGGCGAGCCGGGTCAGGCCCGACCGCAGGTCGGCTTCCGGCATCTGTGACACGGCTTCCAGCAGCTCGTAGGTGAATTCCCGACCAATCACCGAGGCCACCTGTGCGACCTCCTTGGCGGATCCCAGCCGGTCGAGGCGAGCGGCCAGCGAGTCGAGCAGGGTCGCGGGGATCTCACGGGCGGAATTGTGCGCGTCACCGTCCAGCATCAGCCGGGTCAGTTCCTCGGCGAACAGCGGCACCCCGTCGGTGCGCCTGATGACCGCCTCGACCACGTCCTTTGACAACCCGGACTTCGAAGCCACGCCGGCCACCAGCTCACGGGTCTGGCGGTTGTTCAGGCGGCTGAGGGTGATCTGGGCGTGATGCTCGCGCGCCGGCCAGGTCGGCCGGAACTCCGGGCGCGCGGTCAGCAACAGCATCAGCGGCGCGGTGGCGCCCTGTTCGACCAGGGTCTGCACCAGCTCCAGGGTCGAGGGATCGACCCACTGCATGTCCTCGATGACGATCACCAGCGGCTGGGTGCGGGTGGCGCCGAACACCCAGCCCGCCAAAGCGGACAGCAGCCGGACCCGGCGCTGGTCGGGAGCCAGGTTGAGCGGCGGATAGGTCGGCGGGACCGGCAGGCCGAGCATCTCGGCGATCAGCGGAACCGCCTCGTCCAGTTTCAGCTCGGTCGGCGCCAGCGCCTGCTCGAGCCGCGACACGCGCTCGACGGCGTCCTCATCGCCGCGCCAGCCCAGGCCCTGGTTGAACATCTGGATGACGGCATGGAAGGGGGTGTTGGCGAACAGCGGCGCGCCGGCGCATTCGATCCACAGATGCGGCTCGGCCCGGATGCGGGCGCGAAATTCCTCGGTGACGCGGGTCTTGCCGATGCCAGGCTCGCCAGTGGCCAGCACCAGCTGGCCCTCGCCGTCCTGGACGCGCCGCCAGCGGCTGAGAAACAGGTGGATCTCGTCGTCGCGGCCGACGAAGGGGGTCAGCTCGCGCGGGGCGAAGCCGCGGGTCCGTCCGCTGGCCAGGCCGGCGCGGACCACGCGATAGAGCCGGGTCGCCTCCTCGGCCCCGTCCAGCGCTCGCGCGCCGAGGTCCTCGACCGCGAAGAGGCCGGAGACCAGATCGTGCACCGCGTCGGTCATGACCACCGTATTCGGCGCGGCGGCGGCCTCGACCAGGGTGGCGATCCGCGGGGGCTGTCCGAACATTTCCGCCTTGCCGGCGGCTCCGTCGCCAGGGGTCACCACGACTGTCCCCGCGTGGATTCCAATGCGGACCGAGAGCGTCAGCCGGCTCGCCGGCGCGGCCCCCGCGTCCAGCCCGGCCATGGCCTCGACGATGGCCAGGCCGGCGCGGACCGCGCGTTCGGCGGCGTCCTCCTGAGCCTGGGGATAGCCGAAATAGACCATCAGGCCGTCGCCCGCGCGGGTGACGTGGCCGCCCAGGCGGGCCGCCGTCGCGGTCGCCTCGCGCTGGCGCTGCGTGGTGATCGCCTGCCACTCCTCGGGGTCGAGGTCGGCGGCCAGGCCGGCGGCGCTGGCCAGGTGACAGGACAGGAAGGTCAGGTGGCGCCGCTCGCTCTCGGCCGCGGCGCGGGGCGCCGCCACCGGCGCCTGGCTGACCGTCGAAGATCGTCCCGCCGCGTGCTCGCCGACCAGGTCGGCGATGCTGGCCAAGGCGGTGCGCCAGCCCTGCGCCTCGACCTCCCCCGACCAGCCGGCCAGGTCGGCGCAATGGATCTGGTCGAAGGGCATGGGCAGGCGGATCGGGTCGAGGGTCACCTGCACCAGCTTGCCGTCCTCGCGCGCCCGGTTGGCCTCCGACATCACCCACTCCGAGCGGATGGCGTCGGCGGACCAGATCACCAGCGTCGCCTTGGCCAGGCTCAGCTGTTCCTCGATCACCTGGCTGTAGGTGCGGTGGGCCGGCAGGTCCCCGTCAATCCAGACGCTGTAGCCCAGACCCCGCAGCGCCGAGGCCACGGTCTGGGCCTGCGGCGCTGTGGCCCGGGCATAGGAGATGAACACGTCGGCCATCGGGTTCGCGACCCACCCCACGTCGCAACCGAAACCGTAGCGACCCCCGGCCCATCGGGGCAAGGGAAAGGTCCGCCGCCGCCGCCGGCGTCCCCGCCCTAAGCCTCCAGTTCGATGTCCCAGTAGAGGTAGTCCAGCCAGCTTTCGTGCAGGTGGTGCGGTGGGAAGCGGCGGCCGTGCTGCTGCAGCTCGAAGGCCGAGGGGCGGTGCGGGGCGTGTAGCGGATGCATGCTGGCCTCGCGCGGCGTGCGCCCACCTTTGGTCAGGTTGCAGCGCGCGCAGGCGGTGACGATGTTTTCCCAGGTCGTGCGGCCCCCGCGGGAGCGCGGGATCACATGGTCGAAGGTCAGATCCTCGCCCGCGTGGCAGTACTGGCAGACGAATGCGTCGCGCAGGAACAGGTTGAACCGGGTGAAGGCCGGCGGCCGATCCTGAGTCACGTAGTGCTTGAGCGAGACCACGCTGGGCAGCGGCATCTCGAACGAGGGCGAGTGGACGACCTGATCGTAGGTCGAGACCACGTCCACGCGGTCGAGGAACACCGCCTTGATGACATCCTGCCAGGGCCAGAGGGAGAGAGGGTAGTAGCTGAGCGGCCGGAAGTCGGCGTTCAGCACCAGCGCCGGGCATCCGGACGGCGGGCGACTAAGCACCTGCATGGTCGGGCCTCCGGCGATCGCACCCGTGGGCGCGCATGGCGCCTATGTCGGAAGTTGGTGAACTGAAGACCAAGCCCTCGTCTGCAACGCGTTGGAGCGGCGACGGGCCCGTTCAGGAAGCTCGGGCAGCCCCGCTAGGGGACCACTATAGGTAAGATTCGAAGACTTCTCCATGACACAGAGTGACGGCGATGCAGAGTCGGAGCCGCCGCGCTTTGCCTGCCGCGCCTGCCGGGCCTCGCCACCACTAGGTTCGTGGGGCGAGGCTTATCGGCATCGCATCTAAGTCTCAGGCGCCGACGACGGCGGTGGCGCCGGCGAGCGCCAGGCCGAGCGCGACGATCGCGAAGGAGGCGACGACGTCGAGGATGCGGTTCATTTGGATCGACATGCCCAGGTTCCTTTTCGTGGAGGGCGCCGGGAAGGCCGGTCGCCATGTCCGATGTGGACGATGTTCAGATAGCATTTATCTGAACAATGCCTAGATACCAATTTACACTGTACCGTCATTCATTTCTGTATGGACTGTCAGGGAAGCTACAAGCCCTGCGAGGCGGGCCGATCTCGCGGGGACCGCCGAGGCATGACAGACGGCCACCAAAAAGGGGCCCGCTCAGGCCCCTTGTCCGGTCGGCACTGGCCGTTCGGGGGTCAATTGCCGACAGCGGCAAAGGCCGCGGTGATCGAAAAGCCGAGGGCCAGGATGAGGGCCGGGGCGACGCGGTCGAGAAACCGTTCGAAGCTGGACAGGGTCATGACACACACCTTCAGTTGGAGCCGTGGAAGCCGGATTTTGTTATTTGAACGATGCTAAGATAACGCTTATCTAAGCGGTGTCAAGATATCTTTACGGCGCCAAGATAGAGTCCTAGAGTGTTGCCGATGAGACACTCTCAAACCGCCGAAGCCCGGCCCTATCATCACGGTGATCTGCGCCGCGCGCTGATCGACGCCGCCCGCCGGGTGCTGGAAGCTGAGGGTCCGAGCGCGCTGTCGCTGCGCGCTGTGGCGCGCGAGGCGGGCGTCAGTCCGGCCGCGCCCTATCACCATTTCAAGGACAAGGGCGAGTTGATGGACGCGGTCGCCCACGAAGGCTGGGACCTGCTGGATGCGGCGCTGGCCGCCGCCAAGGCCGCCGCGAGCTCGAGTCAGGCGGCGATGAGTGAACTGGGCGTGGCCTATGTCTGTTTCGCCCGCCAGAACCCGGCGCTCTACCGGGTGATGTACGACACCGCCCGTGAGCGGGAAGATCTGCCCGACCAGATGCGGGGCGATGAGGCTGGCGCCTACTGCAAGGTGCGCGACACCCTGGTCGAGGCGGGCGCCGACCCGGCCAACATGCTGGACATCGAACTCGCCACCACCGCGGCCTGGTGCTCGGCCCACGGCTTGGCCGAGATGGCCGGCTTCACCCAGTTTGACCATCTGAAAGTGGCCTGCGGCGGCGAGGTCGCCTTCTTCCGGGCGATCTTCCAGCACATGGGCCTGGTTCCAAAGCCCTGCGCCAACTAGATTCATAAGGTTGACCGGCCCGATCTTCGTCACCCGTTTCGCGCCTTCTCCCACCGGCTTTCTGCACCGGGGCCACGCCTATTCGGCCCTGACCGCGTTCGTCGCGGCCCAGTTGGCGCGGGGCCGCTTTCTGCTGCGCATCGAGGATCTCGACCGAACCCGCTGCCGGCCCGAGTTCGTGACCGCTATCGAAGAGGACCTCGCCTGGATCGGCACGGCGTGGGATCAGCCGGTGCGCCGGCAGTCCCACCATCTGGACGCCTACTCCGCCGCCCTGGCCAGCCTCGAAGCCAAGGGATTGCTCTACCGCTGCTTCAAGACCCGAAGCGACCTGGAGAGCCAGATCGCCGGGGCGCCGCACGGCGCGATGGACGCCTATCGCGGCGCGCCGCTCCCCGCGACTGAGGAGGCCCGGCGGGTCTCGGCCGGCGAGCCCTATGCGTGGCGGCTTTCGCTCGCGGCGGCGGAACGGGCGCTTGGCGGGTTCGCCGGCCTGACGTTCGCCGTGGAGGGGGAGGGCTTCGTCCAGGCGCGGCCGCAGCTTGGCGGCGACGTGGTGCTGGCGCGCAAGGACGGGGCCATGGCCTATCATCTGGCCTGCGTGGTGGACGACGCGCTGCAGGGCGTCACGCACGTGATCCGCGGTGTCGACCTGGCCGAGGCGGCGCATGTGCAGCGGCTGCTGCAGGCCCTGCTCGACTTGCCGACGCCGGTCTATCGGCACCATCGCCTGCTGACCGGCCCGGACGGCAAGCGCCTGGCCAAGCGCGACCGCGCCGAAACGTTGCGCGACCTGCGTGGGCGCGGCATGACCGCGGCGGAGCTTCGCGGGGAGATGGGGTTTGACTGACGCGGCGGGGGTTCAACTCCGGAGCGACCGCTGGCGGGCCGTGGCGGCGCTGGGGTTCGGCGCCTGCGTGATCGGGTTTTCGGGAATTCTGGTGCGGCTGACCGGGACTGGCCCGGCGGCGGGTGGATTCTGGCGTCTGGCTTTCGCGCTGCCGCTGCTGGCGTTGATGACGCGCGGCGCCTCAGGGCCGCTCGGTCGACCGTCGCGGATCGCCCTGATCGCCGGGCTGCTGTTCGCCGGCGACCTGGGGTTCTGGCACTACGGGGTCAAATACACCTCGGTGGCCAATGCGACCGTTCTCTCCAACCTGGCCCCGGTGGTCGTGACCGCCTTCGCCTGGATCTTCCTGAAGCAGCGGCCGAAGGCGGCATTCCTGCTGGCCGTGGCTGTCGCCGTCGCAGGCGTCTGGCTGATGGCGGCGGGCAGGAGCGGGGGCGCCCACCTGGTGAACGAACCCCTCGGCGACGCCTTCTCGATCGGCACAGCGCTCTGGTACGCCTTCTATTTCCTGGCCATCAGCGAGGGCCGCAAGACCGAGGGAGCAAGCCGGCTGATGTTCTGGTCCGGCGTGGTGGGCGCGCCGATCCTCCTGGTCGCCGCCCTGCTGCTCGGCGAACTGATCGCGCCGGCGACGGCGGCGGGCTGGGCCGCCTGCGTGGCGCTTGGGCTGGTCCACGTCGCCGGCCAGGGTTCGATCGCCTGGGGCATGGGCCGCCTGCCGACGGCCACCGCCTCGGTGGTGGTGTTGGTCCAGCCAGTGGTGGCGACCTGGCTGGGCTGGCTGCTGTTCGCCGAGGCCCTGGGTCCGATGCAGGCGATCGGCGCGGCCGCCGCACTGATTGGCGTGGTGCTGGCTCAGTGGGCGTCGCGCGGCCCCCCCGACGCCCAGGTTCCCTGACGCCGCCCAGGTTCCCTGACGATCAGGTTCCCTGGGCCGGCAGTCGCCAGGCCCGCCGCGCGGTCTCGATGCCGGCAAGCTTGGCGTGGAAGGCCGACCAGTCATCGGTCGCGGCGATCGGCGTCCACAGCGCCTCGATCTGATCCACCAGCAGTTCCTCGGGCTCAGGCCGCGTGAAATAGGGGTCGGCCAGGCGTTCGGGCCGGTCGGGTTCGAACCTCGCCATCAACTGGCGGAACTCGGAAAAGCCCGCCTCGGCGTAGAGGTCGCCGCGCAGACTGCCCAGCGCCCGGGCCTGGTCGCCGCAGAACCAGTCGAAGAAGAACGGTTCCCAGCGCAGCCGCGGGCCGCCCTCGGATATGGCGCGAAAGGCGGCCTGGACCAGCCCCGCATCCGCCTCGGCGCCGGCTGGACGCATCCCCAGGCGGTCCAGCATCGCCGCCGTCAGTTCGTCCCGATAGGCGCCGCCGAACCCGTTGAGCGCATCCACCAAGGCGTCGGTCTCGGCGATCAGGCTGAGTGCGCCGGCCAGCTGCTGCAGGTTCCAGAACACCGCCTCGGGCTGGCGGCCGAAACTGTAGAGTCCGGACGAGTCAAAGTAGGCGGCGGTGAAGTTCGGGTCGTTGTGCGGCAGGAAGCGGTAGGGCCCGTAGTCGAAGCTCTCGCCGGACAGGTTCATGTTGTCGGTGTTGAGCACGCCATGGACGAAGCCCGCCGCCATCCACCGCGCTGTCAGCCGGGCGGACCGCGCGATCACCGCTCTGAACAGGGCGACCGGCCGGTCGGTCCCGCCCGCAAGCCGTGGATAGTAGTTCTCGATCACATGGTCGGTCAGCGCGGTGAGCCGGTCCGGCGCCTCCAGGTAGGCGTGGCGCTGGAAGCTGCCGAACCGGATGTGTCCGTGGCTGAGCCGGACCAGCACGGCCGAGCGCGTCGGGCTGGGCTCATCGCCGCGCACCAGGTCCTCGCCGGTCTCGATCAGCGAGAACGAGCGCGAGGTCGGCACGCCCAGCGCTTCCAGCATGGCGGTGGCCAGCACCTCGCGCACCCCGCCCTTGAGCGTCAGCCGACCGTCGGCGGTGCGCGACCAGGGCGTGCGGCCCGAGCCTTTGGTTCCGAGGTCCAGCAGCCGGCCGGTTCCCCCTTGCTCAATAGGGGCATCCCGCATCTGCGCGAAGGTGAAGCCTCGCCCGTCGCCGAGGTCGGGGTTGTAGCTGCGGAACTGGTGGCCGTGATAGCGCTGCGCCAGCGGTGGATCGATGTTTCCCGGCAGCGGTTCGAAGCGCCCGAAATGGGCGATCCACTCGGCGTCGGTAAGCGTGTCGAGGCCGACTGTGGCCGCGGCCCGGTCGTTGCGGAACCTTAAGGTCGTCTGCGGAAACGCCTCGGCGCGGACCGCGTCGGCGAATTCCGGGCCGAGGTCAGGGAACCGTGGGTCGGGACGATAGGTGGGGGAGATCGGCATGAAACCGAGATGAACGCTTTGCCCTGCGTGGGCAAGGTCAAGTCCTTCTCCTCTTTTCGGAGAAGGTGGACCGCGAAGCGGGCCAGATGGAGGGTCGAAGGGCTCGTCCGAATTTAGCGCCCTTCAGGACCCTGAGGCGCCCATCGCCGATCAATGCCGTCTTTGCATCTGTCGTCTGACTGACAGGACAACATCCCGAACCGCGCCGATAACTGCGTGTGGCTGGCTGAGCTGAATGAAGTGGTCGGAGTTGGGGACCAGCCGCCACCGACCGGCTTTGGAGCGGGCGGCCAGGGCGCGATGGCCAGCCTGCCAGTCTTCACGTTGGGCGGCTTGCTCCGTCGGAGTGTTCCAAGGCCGCATCGGCGGGTCGGATGCTGAGAGCACAATCACCGGCAGATCGCCGAGCTCCCGCTTGACCCGCCATTCCTCCAGGGTGTCGGCGCTCGGGCCAATGTCTGCGACGAAGTAGTGGCGCGACTGATCATACTCCGCCTCATACCAGTAAGGGTGGGTGACAATGTGGGTCAGGTATGTGGTCTCGGCTCGGCTGTGTGGCGGTGGATAGCTCATGCAGCCGTTGCCCGTCAGGGCTAGCTTACCGGCGCGGGCCAGGGCGGCACACTCCAGCAGATGCGCCTCACCGGAGCGGATGTGCTGCCTATCGACCTCCAGGCTCTCAGGCGGACGCGGATCTACCTGGTTCGCAAAGCCGGGGTCGATCAACACCAGCCCGGCGACATCGGCCGGGAAGCGGTCAGCAAAGACGGTGGCGTAGAAGCCGCCGATCGAATGGCCGACAATCACTACCGGGCTCTTCACCCCAAGTTTGGCCAGCACCGCGCGCATCTCGTCAGTGACGCTAATCGCGGTGATCGGCGCAGCGGGTGGATCGCTGTAGCCCATGCCTGCCCGGTCGTAGAAACAGGTGCGCGTCATGGCCGTGACCGCTGGTTGCACTTTCTGCCAGCTGAGCATTGAGCCCTCGCCGCCCGGCTCGAATAGCACTGTGGGTGACCCGGAGCCCAAGCAGGTCGCATGGATACGCCGGCCGGCTCCCATGTCGATCGACGTTCGCTCCATCAACCGTGGGTCGGCTGTCACTTGACCCACCGGTTCGGCTCTCGTGTACGAGGCCAGGGCCAACAGGAATATTGCAGTTAACGCAGGCGTGAGAGGGGCGACCCAACTCAGAACGCGAAGGTCACAAGGACCCGCAACAGAGCTCACAGGACGTTTCTCCTGGCTCGACGCTTCGCAGCGTCTGGGATGACGGGGGGGATTGATTGAGCCGCGTCCTAGCCGATCCGCACACCCATGCCGCCATCGACGCGCAGGGTTTCGCCGGTGATGAACTGGGCCTCGTCTGACGCCAGGAACAGGGCCGCGTAGGCGGTGTCCCAGGCGGTGCCCATCTTGCCTCTCAGCGGAACCCTGGCGTCGCGTTCGGCGCGCACCTCGGCGGTGGAGCGGCCCGACGCCGCGGCGATGCCGCTCACCGCCATCGGGGTGTCGAGATAGCCCATCATGATGGCGTTGGCCCGGATCCCGTAGCGGGCGTTCGACTGGGCGACGGAGGTGGTCAGCCGGTTCACGCCGGCCTTCGAGACCTCATAGGCGAGCTGGATGCCGCCGCCCACCGCGGCCAGCGAGGAGATGTTGACGATGGCGCCGCCGCCCTGTTCGCGCATCACCGGCAAGGCCGCCTTGAGGGTCAGCCACATGCCCTTGAGGTTGACGCTGAGGATGCGGTCGAAGGCCGCCTCCTCCAGCCGATGCGCCGGCCCGTCGCCGCCGCCGATGCCGACGTTGTTGACCAGGATGTCGAGGCGCCCAAGGCGCGCGCCCGCCTGCTGGACGATGTTCGCGCAGTCGGCGGCCTTGACGACGTCGGCGGCCAGCGCCCAGGCGGCCCCGCCCTCAGCCGTGATCATCGCCACGGTTTCTTCCGCCCGCGCCAGGATCCGGTCGACGCAGAGCACGCTGGCCCCCTCGCGGGCGAACAATATGGCCATGGCGCGACCGTTGCCGAGGGTCTCGCCCGGCGTCTGGCCGGCGCCGACCACCACCGCGGCCTTGCCCTCAAGCCGGCCGGCCATGCTCTAAGAGCCCTTCAGATCGGGGTCGAGAGTCTGGCCCGCGTCGAGCTGCACGCCAAAGGTGTTCAGCATCATCGACACCTGGGTGTACTGGCCGGTGGTGAACACCACGTCCATGCGTTGCTTGTCGGTGAAGTGCCGGCCGAGTTCGGCCCAGGTCGCCTCGGTGATGAACTGGTCGGCATGGAGTTCGTCCGCCGCGCGGATCAAGGCCGCGTCGGCCGGGCTCCAGTCGGCGTCGGCGCCTGTCTTGATGCGCGCGATCTCGTCATCCGTCAGGCCCTCACGCAGGCCAATGCGGACGTGCTGGGTCCACTCGTAGCCGGACTTGCAGAGGAACCCGGTGCGCAGGATGACGATCTCGCGCTCGCGCGGTGGCAGGTCATTGCGGCGCGACAGCACATAGCCGCCCCACTGGTTGAACCGAACCAGCGCCTTGGGTGCGCGCGCCAGGGTGCGGAAGATGTTGAGCACCGGACCGGGCCGCATGGGCTCCAGCGCCTCGGCCTGCTCAGGCGTCAGCTCGGCGTCGCTGAGCGGGGTGAAACGGGGCTTCGTCAATCGCATCAGATCCCTCCGGGCGCCACTCGCGGGTGCGGCCTCCAGATACCTTAGCGGCCCGCGCGCGGCCATGCTAACCGAAGCTATGGCCAAGCGGATCACGCTGGATTTCCTGAAGACCGAGAGCGCCTCGGGGTTGATCCTGGCGACGTCGGCCCTGGCGGCGATCGCGCTCGCCAACTCGCCGTGGGCACACGTCTATTTCGCCTTCATCACCGCGCCCCTGACCCTGCAGATCGGCGGATTCCGCGAGACTCTCTCGGTGCTCGACTGGATCAAGGAAGGGCTGATGGCGATCTTCTTCTTCGTCGTCGGCCTGGAGATCAAATACGAGATCGTCCGCGGCGAACTGGCCAATCCGCGACGGTTGGCCCTGCCGGTGCTGGCGGCCCTGGGCGGCATGGTCGGGCCGGCGGTGGTCTATCTGGCGTTCAACTCAGGCGCCGGCGGGGCGCCGCAGGGCTGGCCGACGCCGGTGGCCACCGACATTGCCTTCGCCATCGCCGCGCTGGCGGTGGCCGGACCGAAACTGCCGCCGAACTTGCGCGTCTTCCTGCTGACGCTGGCCATTGTCGATGACCTGGGGGCGGTGGGGCTGATCGGCCTGCTGTTCACCAGCCATGTGCGGCTGGCCGCGGTGGGCGGGGCGATCGCGGGGCTGGCGCTGATGGGCTTGCTCGGCCGCTGGCGAAAGGCGCCCTACCTGTTCTACGGCATCGGCTTCCTGATCGTCTGGGGGTTCACCTTGAAGTCGGGAATCTCGACGTCGATCGCCGGCGTCGCTGCCGCGGCGATGATCCCGCTCGAGCCGCGCAAGCCCGGCCGGCCGGGGGTGCTCGAGGACGTCATGGAGGGCCTGCACCCCTATGTTGCGTTCTTCATCCTGCCGCTGTTCGCCTTCGCCGCCGCGGGGTTCTCGATCCGCGGCCTGGGTCTGTCCGACCTCTTCGGGCCAATAGCGCTGGGCGTGGCGGCGGGGCTGTTCCTCGGCAAGCAGATCGGCGTCTTCGGAGCCACGGCCCTGGTGATCGGCCTGAAGCTCGCGCGGCGGCCGACCGGAGCCCGATGGACCGAGCTCTATGGAATGTCGCTGCTTTGCGGCATCGGCTTCACCATGAGCCTGTTCATCGGCCAGCTGGCCTTCCCGCTCTCCGACGCCGCCGCCGAGGCGCAGGTGCGGATCGGGGTGGTCGTGGGCTCCCTGTTGTCGACCGTGGCCGGGATGACCGTCCTGGCGTTCAGCGCCGCGCGGCGGGCGGGGGAGCCCCTCGACTGACGCGCAAACGAAAAAGGGCCGCCCTCGCGGGCGGCCCCCGTCCGTCTCTGTGCGAAAGCTACTCCGCGGCGGGCTTCGGCGCGTAGCCGAGGATGGCCTTGGTCTCCAGGAACTCGTGGAAGGCGAAATCGCCCCACTCGCGCCCGTTGCCGCTCATCTTGTAGCCGCCGAAGGGGGCGCTCATGTCGCCGCCGCCGCCATTGATAGACACTTGGCCCGCGCGCAGCTTCCTGGCCACGCCGCGGGCTTTCTCCAGGTCACCCGACTGCACATAGGCGGCCAGGCCGTATTCGGTGTCGTTGCCGATATCGATGGCCTGATCGAGCGTGTCGTAGCCGAGGATCGACAGCACCGGGCCAAAGATTTCCTCCTTGGCGATGGTCATGTCGTTGGTGACATTGGCGAACACCGTCGGCTTGACGTAGTAGCCCTTGTCCAGTCCGTCCGGCCGGCCCACGCCGCCGATCACCAGGGTCGCGCCCTCGTCGATGCCGGCCTGGATCAGCTTCTGGATCTTGTCGAACTGGATCTTGTTGACTACCGGACCCAGCTGGCTGTTGCCGTTGGGATCTCCGACAGTGACTGTTGAGGCCGCCTCGCGGGCCACCGTGATCGCCTCGTCCATGCGCTTGCCGGGGACCAGCATGCGGGTCGGCGCGTTGCACGACTGGCCGGAGTTCATCATCATGGCGCCGACGCCGCGGCCGACACCCTGAGCGAACGCCTCGTCGTCGAGGACGATGTTCGGGCTCTTGCCGCCCAGTTCCTGGGCTACGCGCTTGACGGTGGGGGCGGCGGCCTTGGCCACCTCGATCCCCGCCCGCGTCGAGCCGGTGAACGAGACCATGTCCACGTCCGGATGGCTGGAGATCGCCGCGCCGACCGTGGGTCCGTCGCCGTTGACCAGGTTGAACACCCCGGCGGGGACGCCCGCGGCATGCATGATCTCGGCGAAGATATAGCCCGAGAACGGGGCCACTTCCGAGGGCTTGAGCACCATGGTGCAGCCGGTGGCGATGGCCGGGGCCACCTTGCAGACGATCTGGTTCAGCGGCCAGTTCCACGGCGTGATGAAGCCGCAGACACCGATCGGTTCCTTGACGATCATCGTCGGGCCGCGATCTTCCTCGAACTTGAAGCCCTTCAGCACCTCGATGGCGGTGGCCAGGTGGGCCATGCCGATCGGCGCCTGGGCGCGCTGCGCCAGTGAGGCGGGCGCGCCCATTTCCTCGGTCACCGCGGTGGCCAGGTCGCCGAAGCGCTTCTGGTACTCGGCAAGGATCCTGCCCAGCACTTCCAGGCGCTCCTCCCGCGTGGTCTGGCTCCAGCTGGCGAAGGCCTTGCGGGCGGCCTTGACG
>NZ_JANMBF010000147.1:0-32254 GCF_031360265.1 Phenylobacterium sp. | reverse complement strand
GGGTGGCGCCCCCGCGCCGGCGACCTTGCTAGGCCGGGGGGGTGAAACGCGGGGCCGGGGGGGGGCGGGGGGGGCGGGCGTCCCGGCGGCGGCGGACCCAGAGTCGGCGCGCAGGCCGAGAGTGCGCCCGCGAGAGCGGTGGCGGCGAGGGTGCGAACGCGGTCGGCCATTCCGTCAGCCTATACGCCAATGCGGCCAAATCATGCCAGAGGCTCAAACCGCGATGGCCGTTCGACCGGCCTCAATCGTCCCCGCCGGGTCGCCCGCGCAGGACCTTGACGCCGGACCGCTTCGACTTGCCTTCCAGGCGCTTCAGTTTCGAGGCGTAGGTCGGCCGGGTCTTCTTGCGCGGCTTGGGCTTGTGGGTGGCCTGTTCGATCAGGTCGACCAGCCGCGCGCGGGCGTCCTGGCGGTTCATCTCCTGGCTGCGGTGGCTCTGGGCGAAGATCACGATCACCCCCTCCTGGTTCATCCGGCTGCCGGCGATCCGCTCCAGCCGGTGCTTGACGTCGTCAGGCAGCGAAGGGGAATTGCGCGCGTCGAACCGAAGCTCCACCGCCGAGCTCGAGGTGTTGACGTGCTGGCCGCCCGGCCCCGAGGCACGGACGAACTTCTCGCCGATCTCGTCGTCTTCGATGGAAAGGGTGTCGGTGACCGGGATCATGGGGTTGGCTGTGGCATGTTTCGGCCGGTTCGGCGACGCCGGCGCCGCTGCGGCGAATGCCGATTCCGAGGCCGCTTCCCTTGACCTTTGAGCAAAAAACCGCTGGAAAGCGCCCGCTTTCCCGCACCCGCGTTGCGCGTGGGCGTGGCCCCATACCCGTTCAGGAGAACAATCATGCGCGTCTACTATGACCGCGACGCCGACCTTTCCCGCATCCTGGACAAGAAGATCGCCATCGTAGGCTATGGCAGCCAGGGCCGCGCGCATGCGCTCAACCTGAAGGACTCTGGGGCCACCAACGTCGCCGTGGCGCTGAAGCCCGGCTCGGCGACGGCCAAGAAGGTCGAAGCCGACGGTCTGAAGGTGATGAGCGTCGCTGACGCCGCCAAGTGGGCGGACCTGTTGATGGTGCTGGCGCCGGACGAGATCCAGCGCGACATCTACAAGGCCGACATCGAGCCCAACATCCGCGACGGCGCGGCCCTGCTGTTCGCCCACGGCCTGAACGTCCATTTCGGCCTGATCGAGCCCAAGTCGACCGTCGATGTGCTGATGGTGGCGCCCAAGGGGCCCGGCCATACGGTGCGCGGCGAATACCTCAAGGGCGGCGGCGTGCCCTGCCTGATCGCGGTGCATCAGGACGCCACCGGAGGGGCGCTGGACCTGGGCCTGGCCTATGCCTCGGCGATCGGCGGCGGCCGCTCGGGCGTCATCGAGACCAACTTCCGCGAGGAGTGCGAGACCGACCTGTTCGGCGAACAGGCGGTGCTTTGCGGCGGGCTGGTCGAACTGATCCGCGCCGGCTTCGAGACCCTGGTGGAGGCGGGCTACGCGCCGGAGATGGCCTATTTCGAATGCCTGCACGAGGTGAAGCTGATCGTCGACCTGATCTATGAGGGCGGCATCGCCAACATGAACTATTCGATCTCCAACACCGCCGAGTATGGCGAGTATGTTTCCGGCCCCCGCGTGGTCACGGCGGAAACCAAGGCCGAGATGAAGAGGATCCTCGACGACATCCAGTCGGGCCGCTTCGTCCGCGACTGGATGAACGAGAACGCCGCCGGCCAGGCCAGCTTCAAGGCTACGCGCCGCCGCGGTTCAGAGCACCAGATCGAGGAAGTCGGCGCGCGCCTGCGGGCCATGATGCCCTGGATCACCAAGAACGCGTTGGTGGACACGGCGCGGAACTGAGCGCGGGGCGAGTCACCCCTACGAAGGCTCTCAGGGACGGGATGCGGGTCAACCCAGTTGACGAACGCTAACGAGGGGTTGGCCGCATGCTGCGCAATCGCTCAGCGGTCGTGGGGTGGTTGAGCAGGAAAAGGCGGGTGAAGGATCAGGCTCGGATTCGATCCCCAAGCAAGCACCCTCGCGGGGCCAGGAACGTTGCTCCCGGGGCGCCACCCACCAACGCCGCCGCCGCGTGATCGGCGCCGCGCTCGCGTTGGCGTTGGATCAGATTGAACACCGGCAGGCCCACTGCCCAGATCGCGACAAGCGTTAGGGGCAGGGCGATCCAGCCGACGCGCCCGCGTCGAAGGACTGCGGCGCGGGTCGTTTCGCTGGCGAGGGCGAGGGCGAGCGTAATCCAAAGCCATCCGGAAACGACCCCCAACAGCGGATCGCCGGTTCGAACGTGCTGGCTTTCGTGGGCGATGGCCCACAGCGCCTGATCTCTGGGGATGGTGAGACTGGCGGCTCCCATGACGATCCGCATGCGCGAGCCAAGGCCAGTGACGGTGCCCGAGCCGCAGGGTCGGCCATCGCTGGGACGTATAACGATAGGCACGCCGGGCGTGCCGGCCCGCTGCAGCAGGGCGATCGACTTTTGCTTCAGCGGCCCGTCAGCAAGTGGGACGTCGCCGGAGGCCGGCCGGCCGAAGACAACCAACGCGGCGATCAGCACCGCAAGCGACACGATCATCCACCAGAAACGACGCACTGCGCGCATCGAGGGCTACCGCCGGGCGTTCAGCCAGTCCTTGATGGTCCGGTTGACCAGGGTTTCGGCGTCGTGCTGGACGAAGTGGCCGGCGCCGGGGATCATCAGGATCGTGGTGTCGGCGGCGACGTGGTTCCATGTGCCGGCGTGGCCCTGGGCGTTCAGCGCCTTGTCGCCCATCCCGTGGATCACCAGCACCGGCGCCCTGATCATCGGGAAGGGGACTTCCGGTCCCGCATCCGGCCCGGCGGTCTTTGGATAGTTGGCCCGGTAATAGTTCATCATCGCGGCGAAGTCGGAGCGCTTGAAGGCTTCGACGTAGCCCGGCTTCTCCGCAGGATCCTTCACCCACCCGGCCAGACCCTCGGCGCTCAGCATCTTCTCCGAGCCCTCCTTCTGGAAGTTGCGGGCGTACTGGCTGTTGGCCTGCTGGTCCTTGTTGGTGGCCAGTTCGCGCGCCATCCCCGCCGGGTGCGGCACCGACAGGATCACCAGCCGGTTGACCAGCTCCGGGCGGTTCAGCGCCACCTGCCAGGAGATCGCCGCCCCCCAGTCGTGACCGATCAGGATGGTGCTCTTCTGCCCCTCGGCGGCGACCACGGCGGCCACGTCGCCGATCAGGTTGGCCATGGCGTAGGCGGCCTCGCCCTTGGGCTTGTCGGAGAGGTTGTAGCCGCGGGTGTCCATCGCCGCGGTGCGATAGCCGGCGGCTGACAGCTCGGCCATCAGCGGCTTCCAGGTCGCCCAGTAGTCGGGGAAGCCGTGGACCAGGACCACCAGCGGGCCCTTGCCCTCGACCACATAGTGGATCTTGACCGCTCCATTCAGCGCATAGCGGTCGGCGGGCTTGGCGGCGGCCGCGGCCTGGGTGGCGCCGGCGATCAGCAGCAGGGCGGCCAGAGCGCCCGCGAGCCTGGCAAAGGTTCGTCCCATGTCTCTCTCCCCCTGGTTCGCGGGAAGCATAGCACGGACCGTCCGGCGTCACCGATCAGTAGAGCTGATGGGCCCCGTTGGCGGCCATGACGATGGCGCCGGCGACGAACAGCAGGGCGATGAGGATGTGGTGCACAGCCGATCTCCTTGGCGATCCCCCGTCGAGATAGCGATCGCCGCGGCGACGGCCTGTGACCCGGGTCACGGCCGATTAGACCTGTGCGCTAGACAGTATGTGATACACAGTATATGACACACGGTATGCCGCCCGAATCCGACATCTTCGAGAGCCTGCGACTGGAACTGCGCCGCGGATCGCTGATCCTGGCGGTGCTCGGCCTGCTGCGGCGCGAACATTATGGCTACACGCTGCGCAAGGCGCTCGCTCTGGCCGGCGTCGAGATCGACGAGGGCGCGCTCTATCCGATGCTCCGTCGCCTGGAGACCCAGGGTCTGCTGACCAGCGAATGGCGTGAGGAGGACAAGCGCAACAAGCGCTTCTACCGGCTTTCCGAAGACGGGGTGCGGGTGCTTGCCCGCCTCGTCGACGCGTGGCGCGCCCTCAACGCCTCGGTGACCGACATCCTGGAGGGAGGATCCTGATGGACCTCATTGAACGCTATCTGGCCGCCGTCGCGCGGAACCTGCCGGGCAAACAGGCCGGCGATATCACCGCCGAGCTGCGCGACGTGCTGCTGTCGCGCGTCGAAGACCTGGAAGCGACGCTCGGGCGGCCGCTTGAGCGCGCCGAGGTCGAGCAGCTGCTGATCGACTTCGGCCATCCGCTGGTCGTCGCCTGGCGCTACCGCAAGGTGCAGCACCTGATCGGACCGGAAATCTTCCCGTTCTGGTGGGCGGGCGTGAAGGTTGTCCTGTCCCTCGTGCTGGGCCTCTATCTGGTGCTGGTGATCCTGGGGGTTCTGCTCGGCAAGTCCGAAGCCGAGTTCAGGCGCGGCGTGCCGGACATCTGGTATGTGGCGGTCTACCTGTTCGGCCTGGTGACCCTGGTCTGCGCGGGCATCGAGCGCTTCGGAAAGACCCAGGCCCTGCGGAAGTGGAAGCCCAGCCGCCTGCCGCCGGCCGGCGGCAAGCCGCGCTCGCGCATCGAGGCGGTGGTCGAGGGTGGCATGACTGTCGTGTTCATCCTGTGGTGGACGGGCCTGATACACTTTCGCGACGCTCTGCTCGAACACCTGCCGCCCTGGACGGCTGTGATCACCGCCGATCTCGCGCCGGTGTGGAGCCAATACCATTGGCCGATCCTGAGCTATGCGGCGATGGACCTCGCGGTGAACCTGATGATCGTCTTCCGACCCGCCGCATTGCGACTGAACGCCGGTCTGTCGCTGGTCCGCTATCTGGTTGGAGCGGTGATCCTTCTGGGTGTCCTTCGCGCCGGGCACTGGCTGGTGGTCGCAGGGCCGCGCGGCTGGTCAGCGGACGTTGCGGCGCAAGTCCAGACCAACTTCGACATCGGCATGCGCCTGGGGATCTATGGCGCGATTGCCGTCATGCTGGCGAAGGCAGCGCTTGAGGTCTGGCGGCTCTACAAGATCCGGCGGGCTGAAGCCCCGATCTAGAAGGTCACATGCGCGGCGCTCGCCAGCATGAGGGCGCTGGCCGCCAGGGTCATGATCGTGATCAGCAGCTGGCGCCCGGCCGCCGTTCTCCCGGGTCCTTGCCCAGAGATTCGGCGGCCGACTGTGTTCAGAGGCGCTGCGTCAGTGTTTCTCGGCCGCTTCTTTTTGTACCTGACCGGCCACGGCGCCGGCCGCGCCGCCCACCGCCGCCCCGACCGGACCCGCGATCACGGCGCCGGCGACAGCGCCGGACGCGGCCTTCTGCTCGGTGGTGGTGTTGCACGCTCCGAGGGTCAACAGACCGCCGGCGAAGGCGAGCATGGTGAGTGTCTTGTTCATGAGAGTCTCCTGGCCGAAACCGGCGCCCAAGCTAATGGCCCAGACCGCTCAAGGTTCCCTCGCAGCGCAGCCTCTGCCCAAGGCCGGTGGATCCGGCGCCGCCCGGACAACTACTCGCCTCCGAGGCGAACCGTCGCGGCCTTCTGGGGGCCCAATCATGCTGCGACGCAATATAGACTTGCAAATCGCCTGGGGTTTGTTCATAAGCCCTTCACCATTTGCCGTCGCCTGCCCCCATCGAGTCCCGGGCAGGCCTGCCGGCGGTCGCTTCCAGCACGAGCAGGGGCGAGCGCGGCGACAAAGTCGGGGGGCATGTTCGCCCTCGTCGCGCAGGACACGTTTGTTTTGACATCAGGAACGCAGGCCCGCGCCGATTGGCGCGCGCTGTTTAGCGCCGCCTTGATCGGTTCCGGCCTTGGGCTGGGCCTTGGCGCCTTCTACATGGCCGGTGGGATGTCCCACGTCGCCACTGACCACAGCCGGGCCGCCCGGATCGCCGAGGCCGCCGGGGGCGGGTTCTCGGAAACCATGTTGCAGCGCGAAACGCAGAGCATGGATTTCGCCGCCCTTCGCCTGGCGCGGATCCATGACGGATTGGCCGGAGCCAGGGCTCAGCGCGATGCCGTCCCGGCCTGGTCCGGACCCCCCGCCGCTGACGACGTCGGCCCGACGCCGGGCCACGCGGCGCTGAATTCGGCGCGCGACCTCGATTGTCTGACCCAGGCGGTCTATTTCGAAGCCCGCGGTGAGAGCCAGCGCGGCCAGGCCGCCGTCGCCCAGGTGGTCCTGAACCGCGTGCGGCACCCGGCCTTCCCGAAGACGGTCTGCGGCGTGGTCTTCCAGGGTGCGGCGACCCACGGCTGCCAGTTCAGCTTTGCCTGCGACGGCTCGACCGGCCAGCAGCGCGAACGCGACGCCTGGGACCGCGCCCGCACCGTGGCTGGACGCGCCCTGTCGGGCGTGGTGCTGGCCGACGTGGGTCAGGCGACCCACTTCCACACCACCGGCGTCTCGCCGCTCTGGGGTCCACAGATGCTGCGGGTCGCCCAGGTGGGCCTGCACATCTTCTACCGCGTCAACCCGCACGCGCCGGCCGTCCGGTCCGGACCTGGGCCAGACAACCGCGCGGTGTTCGTCAGCCTGCCGATCAGCCCGGCCAGTTCATTGCGCCTGGCCAGCGCGGTGGTGGAGAAGGCGGCGATCATCACGAGCACCGCGGTCGGCGGCTCGCCGCCGGCCGCGCCCGCGGAGCCGAAGGTGTCCGCGGTGAAGCTTGCGCCGGCGCCCGAGCCGGTCAAGGCCGCCCAAGCCGCCGACATCACCGCGTCCTGACCGGGCGAACAGAGCACCCTCGCGCGCCTGCTGACGTTCGCCTGCCGCATCGGCCCGATCGCCACCGGGGGGCGCCCTGTGGCCAGCATCCCGGCCGCAAGCACGACGGCCGCGCCTGAAGTCCTAAACCCGCGCGGCCCGGCGCAGCGCCTGGGGTGGCTGGCCGAAGGCGCGCAGGAAGGCGCGGCGCATGCGTTCAGGGTCGCCAAATCCGGCGGCCTCGGCGACGCGGTCGATGGGCTCATGCCCGGCTTCGACCCGCACGCGGGCGGCCTCCAGGCGCAGCCGCTCCACCGCCTTGGCGGGCGTCAGCCCGGTTTCCGCCAGGAAGGCGCGGGCGAAGTGGCGCGGGCTCATGGCGGCCCTGTCGGCCAGCCGCTCGACGCTCAGGCGCTCGGCGAGCCGCTCGCGCGCCCAGTCCATCAGCTCGGCGAACCGGCCATTCACCCCGCCCATCTCCAGCAGCGCGGAGAACTGCGACTGGCCGCCCGGCCGACGGTGGTGCACGACAAGCTGCTGGGCTGTGCGCCGGGCGATCTCGGACCCGAGGTCATCCTCGATGAGCGCCAGCGCCAGGTCGATGCCCGCGGTGATCCCGGCCGAGGTCCAGACCTCGCCCTGGCGCACGAAGATCCGGTCCGGCTCCGTGCGGATCTTCGGATAGCGCCGCGCGAACTGTTCGCAGCTTCCCCAGTGGGTGGTCACCCGCTTGCCGTCCAGCAGCCCCGCCTCGGCCAGCAGATAGGCGCCCGTGCAGATGCTGGCCGTGCGCCGCGCCTCGACCGATCGGCGTCGCAGCCAGGCGATCGTCTCGGCCAGCTCCGTGAACCGCCGCGTCCCGATGCCGCCAGAGACCAGCAACGTATCGCAGGCGTCGTCGTCGAGCGGCCCGGCCAGCATGCGCACGCCCGCCGAACTGGCGACGTCGCCGCCGCCCTGCGCGAGCACCTCCAGCGCATAGGCTCCGGGCGACAGCCGCCCGGCGATCTCGAAGGCGGCGATGGGGCCGGTGGCGTCCAGGATCTGGAAATCCGGAAAGATCACCACAGCGATCCGGCGCGTCATGTCGGTATCCGAGGGAAAAATGTCATTTAAGACAAACCCTAGCCTTGCGACGATCACCGCGTCAAATGCCCGGAGCGCCCCGAATGTCCAAGTTCACCATCGTCTTCCCGCTCTATCCGAACGTGACCCACCTGGATTTCACCGGTCCGCATCAGGTGCTCAGCCGCGCCCCGGACAGCGAGGTGGTCGTGGCGTCTCTGGGCGGCGTCGATGTGGCCGCCGAGGGCCTGGTGTTTAGCGGCCTGCGCGACCTGGCGGCGATCGGCCGCTGCGACCTGATCTGCGTGCCGGGCGGCCTGGGCGCCACTGAGACGATGCTCGATGAGGTCTTCATGAGCGAGATTCGTCGGCTGGGCGCGGGCGCACGCTACCTGACCTCGGTCTGCACCGGATCGCTGATCCTGGCGGCGGCGGGGTTTCTGACCGGCAGGCGAGCCGCCTGTCATTGGGCGTGGCGCCAGTTGCTGGAACCCTTTGGCGCCATCGTCGACACCGGTCGCGTGGTCCGTGACGGCGACATCATCACCGGCGGCGGGGTGACCGCGGGCCTGGATTTCGCCTTTACCGTCCTGGCCGAACTGGCGGGCGAGGCGCATGCGCAGGAGGTCCAGCTCGGCCTGGAGTACGCGCCGCAGCCGCCGTTCAACGCCGGGCGCCCGGAGCTGGCCCCGCCCCGGGTTCTGGAAGCCTACCAAAGCCGCATGGCCGGCCTGATCGCCGGACGCCGCGCGGCGGCGGCGGAAGCTGCGAGGCGGTTGCGGGCGCGGTAGCGGCGCCCACCCCATCACCATGGCGCGATGCGGCGCTTTCGCCAGACCGCGCCCGGCCACTGGGCCGCCCTGATCGGCGCCGCGTTTGGCGGTGACGCCTTGCCTTAGGCCGCGAGCCGGGCGAGCTTTCGGCCATTGGGCAAAAAGACATTTGGAGAAACGGTCATGATTGCGCCCCGCATCAATTCCGACGGCCGGCTGAAAGGCCGCAACGCGCTGATCACCGGCGCCAGTCGCGGCATCGGTGAAGCCATCGCCGCGCGGCTGGCCATGGAAGGCGCGAATGTGGTGGTTTCCGCGCGCACCGCGGAAGCTGGCGAGAGCCGGCTGTCGGGCACCCTGCACGAGACCGTCGACCGGATCGTCCGCGCCGGCGGCCAGGCGACCTTCATCAAGGCCGACCTGGCCCAGGCTGTCGAACGCGAGCGGCTGGTGGAGGCGGCGCAGGCCGCCTACGGCCCGATCGACATCCTGGTGAACAACGCCGCGATCACCTATTTCATCCCCGTCGCCGGCTTCCCGGAGAAGCGCTTCAAGCTGATGATGGAGGTGCAGGTCTATGCGCCGTTCCACCTGTGCCAGCTGGTCCTGCCGTCGATGCGCGCGCGCAAGCAGGGCTGGATCGTCAACATCTCCTCCGGCGCCGGCCTGCATCCCAAACAGCCCTACAGCGGGCGCGCGGGCGGCGCGGTCTATGGCATGTGCAAGGCCGCGCTGGAGCGCTTCACCACCGGCCTGGCGTCGGAGGTCTATGACGATGGCGTCGCGGTGAACGCGGTCTCTCCGGGCCTGGTCGACACCCCCGGCGTCGCCGTCCACGGGCTGATCACCGAGGCCAACAAGGATCGCGTGCAGCCGATCAAATATATCGCCGAGGCGGTCTATCGCCTGGCGTCGGGCGACCCCAAGGTGCTCACCGGGACCATCGCCTATGCCGAGCCGTTCCTGAAGGACCAGGGCGTCGAACCGGCGGAACTGGTCTAGGGGCGAAGCCCATGACCCTGGTCGAGGCCGCAAAGGCCGTCGGGGTGGCGCTTGCCGTGCTGGCGTTGAACCTGCTGCTGACCACCGGCATGATCTTCATCTACGCCAAGCTGATCGCGCCGGGACGCAGCGACGCCTTCTATCAGGCCGCGGCGCCCCACATCGCAGCCTGGTCGGCTCCGGTCGGCGGCGGCTTGCTGATGTTCGCCGCCATGAGCTGGCTTGGACGCCGGCGCGCGGTCCGCCAGGCCTACGCCTTCGCCGCCGCTCTCTGGATCGGCTATCTGGTTTTCGATGCGGGCAGTGGCGCGGCCATGGGCGGGGTCAGGGACCTTGTCTCGTGGCAAATGGCGGTCTCGATGTTCACAGCTCTCTCCGGCGCGCTGGCCGGCGTCGCACTCTCACGCGCGGGAACGCCCCGCCAGGATACCCCCACATGATCGAACAGACCGTCGAGCTCGCCACCCGTGACGGGGCGACCACCACCTTCATCGTCCATCCGGAACGCGAAGGACCGCATCCCATCGTGCTGTTCTTCATGGATGCGCCTGCGATCCGCGAGGAGCTGCGCGACATGGCCCGCAGGATCGCCGCGGTCGGCTACTATGTGATGCTGCCCAACCTCTACTATCGGCGCGGCGTGCTGGAACTGGCGGACCTGCCGGCGCTGCCGGAGGCTGAGGCGCGGGCGCGGATGTTCGACCTGATGAGCTCGATCACCATCCCCAAGATCATGGCCGACGGCGACGCCCTGCTGGATTTCGCCGGTCGCGACCCGGCCGCCGGCAAGGGGCCGGTCGCCACGCTCGGCTACTGCATGAGCGGCCAGTACGCGATCAACTTCGCCGCCCGCCATCCGGACCGGGTCTCCGCGGCCGCCTCGATCTATGGCGTGCAGCTGGTCACCGACCAGTCCGACAGCCCGCATCTGGCGGCGCAGAAAGCAAAGGCCGAGCTCTATTTCGCCTGCGCCGAGCACGATACCTGGGCGCCGCGGGAGATGGTCGAGGCCCTGGATCAGTCGGTGAAGGCCAACAAGGTCAACGCCGAGGTCGAGCTCTATGCCGGCGTCCATCACGGCTTTGCCTTCCCCCAGCGCGGTGCGGTCTACGACAAGCCGGCCGCCGAGCGACACTGGGAGCGGCTGTTCGCGCTCTGGCGGCGGCGGCTGGGATAGAGCCCTTCGCACGAAGGTCGGCTCTGCCTGCGCGGCGATGGCTCAAGATATGGCCGCCGCTTTTTTCTACCCGACGCAGGATGAACCTTAGCTGCCGGGCGGCGTTCAGGAGGGGCTCGGGCCGCGTGAGACAGCGCGGGATCCTGAGCAAGGAGCCCAACATGAAACGTCTTCTCACCGCCGCCCTGGCGCTAACCCTGCTCGCCGGCCCTGCCGCCCTGGCGGAGCCCGGCCGTCACGACGGCCAGGGAGGCAATGACCAGGGGGGCAACGGCCAGCAGGGCCATGACCAGCAGCGCAATGACCAACGCGGCAATGGCCAGCGAGGCGGTGACCATCGCGGCAATGACCAGCAGGGCCGGAACCAGGGCGGTTACGATCAACAGGGAAACGACCAGTCCCGCTATGCGCACGCGCGAAATGACCAGCGCTGGGCGCAACATCGCTGGGCGCGCGGCGAACGCCTGCCGTCCGACTACTATCGAACGCGCACCTACTATGTGGACTATCGCAGCCATCACCTGCGCCGTCCGCCTTACGGCTACCAGTGGGTGCGGGTCGACAATAACTACGCCCTCATGGCCCTCGCCACCGGCTTGATCTCGCAGCTGATCTACGGCCGCTGAGGTCGAGACGGCCGGATCCCTCGCCCTACGTGGGGCGGAGGCGGCGGCTATTTCGGCCGCTGGGCGACGATTGGCGGTATCCAGCCGGGCTCCAGCGCCTTGCGCGGATGGGACGCGGTGACCATGCCCAGGAAGGGTGGGGCGATTTCGTAGCCGAGCAGGATCTGCGCGGGGCGCGACATCTCGCGTACCCGCGCCTTGGGGACCGACAGCCAGAAATTCTCCTGGGGCCGCGCCCAGGGCTCGCAATACTGATTGGTGAAAGCCATCCGCGGCCGGTCGGTGACGTTCGCGCCGCCCCGGTGCAACAGAGTGCCGGCGAAGACCAGGGCCGAGCCCGCCGGAACTTCCATCGGGACCAGCAGGTCTTCGATCTCGGCCATGTCGTTGGGCCTGCCGGGCGCGCCGGGCTCGCCCCACAGATGGCTGCCGGGGATCAACTCGGTCGCGCCGTTGGCCTTGGTGAAGTCGTCGATGGCGCCGATTAGGCTGATTCCGATCGGCGGGCGTGGGCGCGGCTGGCGATAGAAGCCGTCATCGGAATGGATGTCCTGCGCCGTCTCGCCGGGGTTGAGCGAGATCGAGTGGCTGGCGGACAGCAGGAAATTGGGCTGCAGGAACCTCCCGACCAGGGCCAGGATCCGCGGATCGGCGGCAATGTCCTCGAACACCTTCGCCCGCGCGACGAGCGTATAGACCCGCTCGGTCTTGAACCCCTCGAAGTCGTTGCGTCCGTGGTGGGTCTCGAGCAGCGGCTGCAACGCCTCGCGGAACGCGGCGATACTCTGGGCGCCCAGGAAATTCTCGATCACCGTGAAGCCCTGGTCGCGCATCCGGGTCGCGTGGGCGTCGGCGTCGAACCGGTTGGTTGGTTTATCCATCTCGCGTGGCCTCCCGTTCCCATTGTAGCATGAACCCGATCCGAGCCAGGAGCCGCCCGCCATGACCCCGCCGCTGAACATCCGCCGCGTCTCCGGCGCGCTCGGCGCGGAAATCTCCGGCGTCGATCTGAGCCAGGACCTGCCGGACACCACGATCGCGGCGATCCGCCAGGCGCTGATCGATCATCAGGTGATCTTCTTTCGTGACCAGGCGCTGACGCCGCAGCGCCAGACGGCGTTCGGCGCGCGGTTCGGTCCGCTGAATATCCATCCCTACGTCACCGGCATGGCCGACCATCCGGCGGTGATGGAGGTGGTCAAGGAGCCGCAGGACAGGATCAATTTCGGCGGCGGCTGGCACTCCGACATGAGTTTCCTTGAGAGCCCGGCCATCGGTTCGATCCTCTACGCCGTGGAGACGCCCGAGTTCGGCGGCGACACCCTGTTCGCCAGCCAGGCGGCGGCGTTCGAGGCCCTGTCGCCGGGCTTGCGGAGTACGCTCGAGACCCTGAACGCCGTCCATTCCGCGGCGCGGGAATACTCCGCCGAGGGGCATTCGGCGCGGAAGCGCAAGTCCATGACCATTGCCGAGGCCGACGGGCTGGTGGGCGAATATGTCCACCCGATGGTGCTCGTGCACCCGGAGAGCGGCCGAAAGGCGCTCTATGTGAACCCAGCCTTCACCCTGCGCATCGAGGGCTGGAAGACGCGCGAGTCCATGGCGCTGCTGAGCTACCTGTTCGAGCATTGCCGCTATGAGGGGTTCACCACGCGGTTTTCGTGGGCGCCCGGCTCGGTGGCCTTCTGGGACAACCGCTCGGTCTGGCATTTCGCGCTAAACGACTATGCCGGACAGCGCCGGCACATGCGCCGCGTCACCGTCGATCCGTGGCCGGCCGAGGCCGCGAGCCCCGCGAGCCGAGCGGCCGAGACCGTCAGCTGACGCCCAGCCGACGCAATACCCCACGCGCGGCCGCTGCGCCGGTGGCGAAGCTCGCCTGCAGGAGGTAGCCGCCGGTCGGGGCCTCCCAGTCCAGCATCTCCCCGGCCACGAACACGCCGGGGCGGGCGAGCAGCATCAGGTCCTCATCGACCGCGCTCAACGCCACGCCGCCGGCGGTGGAGATCGCGCGGTCGATCGGCCGCATGGCGGTGAGCGTCAGCGGCGCGCCCTTGATCGCCGTGGCCATCGCCGCCGGGTCGGCCGGCAAGTCCTTGCCGTGCGACTCGCGCAGCAGATTGGTCTCCAGCGGGGTGAGATGCAGGGCCTTGCGCAGGCGGTTGGCCGTCGATTGGCTGGCCGGCTGCAGGGCGATCTTCGCGGCCAGCAGGTCGGCGCCGGCGTCGGGTCTGAGGTCGATCCAGAGGCGTGCCGACCCGTCCTTCGCAATGGCCTCGCGGAGCGCCGCCGACAGGGCGTAGATCGCACCGCCCTCCAGCCCGTGGCGGGTGACCATGGCCTCGCCCCGCACCCGGACCCGGCCGAAGGTGATGGCCACGCCCTTCAGCGGCTCGCCCGCGAAGCGGTCGCGCAGGATGTCGCTCCAGGCGACGTCGAAGCCGGCGTTGGCGGGTTGCAGCGGGACGACCGCGACACCGGCCTTCCCGAGGACGCTGGCCCAGGCGCCGTTGGACCCCAGCTTCGGCCAGCTCGCCCCGCCCAGCGCCAGGACCGTGGCGTCCGGCGCGACGGCGATCTTGCCCTGCGGCGTCGTGAAGCCAAGCTGGCCCTTGGCGTCCCAGCCGGTCCAGTCGTGGCGCGGGCGGAACGCGACGCCGAGCCCCTGCAGACGCGCCAGCCAGGCGCGGAGCAGGGGAGACGCCTTCAGCGCCTTGGGGAAGACCCGGCCGGACGAGCCGACGAAGGTGGTCTGTCCCAGTCCCTGGGCCCAGGCGACCACGGCCTGCGGTGGAAAGGCGTCGATGGCGGGGGCCAGCCATCCGGCGGCGGCGCCATAGCGCGCCAGGAACGGCTCGATAGGTTCGGAGTGGGTCAGGTTCAGTCCGCCGCGCCCGGCCATCAGTAGCTTGCGGCCGACAGACGGCATGCGGTCGTAGACGGTGACCGCGCAGCCGGCCTGGGCCAGCACCTCGGCGGCCATCAGTCCCGCCGGCCCGCCCCCGACGACGGCGACGGCGACGTCGGCGGTGTTCAAGCCGCCTGCCGGAAGCTGTCGACGACGGCGGCGACCCAGCTCTTCAAGGCGTCCTTTCGCTCGGCTGTGGTCACGCCGTGGCGCACCAGCAGCAGATCCAGCTCGGGCACGCAGACGGTGTATTGCCCCTCGTATCCGTTGGCCGAGAACGAGCCGGGACCGGCGATGTCCAGCCACCAGTGGGCGCCATAGCCGCCGTCAGCCTGGGCGCCCGGCTGTTGAAAGGTCGGCGTCCGCGCATAGTCGACCCAGCCCTGCGGCAGCAGGCGGCGGCCCTCCCAGATCCCGTCACGCAGATAGAGCAGACCGAAGCGGGCGAAGTCGCGCGCCGTGGCGTAGCAGAAGGACGAGCCGATAAAGGTTCCCGCCGCATCGAACTTCGGGATCGGGCTGGTCATGCCCAGAGGCTCGAACAGCCGGCTTCGCATGAACGCCTCGAAGCCCGGCCCCTCAAGGCCAAGCGCGCGGGCCAGCGCCCGGACGACGATATTGGTCGCGCCGCTGGAATAGTAGAACGCGCTGTCGGGCGCCTGCGCCAGCGGCTGGCTGGCGGCGAAGGCGGCCACGTCTGTCTGGCCCGCGCCGAACAGCATGGCGATCACGTCGGACGGCCGGTCGGGCAGGTATTCCTCGACCCATTGCAAGCCGCTCGACATGCGCAGCAGCTGGTCCAGGGTGATCGCGCCGCGCGGATCGCCGGGCGTGCGCCATTCGGGAACGTCGGCGCGAGCCTGGATGTCGAGCCGGCCGTCGGCCACCGCCAGCCCCACCAGGGCGTGGGTGATGCTCTTGGCCATCGACCAGGACGGATAGGTGTTCTCCGGCCCGAAGCCGGCGTTATAGCGCTCGTGGATCAGGCGGCCGCCCTGGACGATCACCACCGCGTGGGTTTCGCCGAGGCCGGGGGTCTCGGGGCCGTCGAACGCCTCGTCCATCAGGCGGGCGAAGGGTGTCCGCGCCAGTCCGGCGGGCTGACCGCCTTGCGACCACGCCACGGTCGGCCAGGGCGCGCCATCGGGCTGCGACGGCAGTTTCGGAAGGAACATGGAATGTGGCGCCCTCAAGATGCGAAGCTCCTGGCATATCTCACCCGGAGACAGGCTGCAGCCTCGGATTTTCCACCCCGCGGCCTTGGCGCATCGACCGCGGTCCCCTAAGCCTTGCGGCCACACGTCGCCAGGAGTTCGCCCGTGCTCAACCGTCGCAACGTCCTTCTCACCGCCGGCGCGTCGGTCGCGCTGGCCGCGGCCGCCCCGGCGCCCGGCGCGCGTGCCGCCGAGGCCCAGCTGACCACGGCGCTCGACGACTTCTTCGCCCAGTCGCTCGACGAAAATCCGGAACTGGCCACCTCGCTGGGCCTCGACACCGGCGTGCGGGCGGCGTCGAAATCCCTGCTGCACAAGAGCTCGCTGGCCGACGTGGCGCGCTACAAGCGCGAGACCTCGGAGAACCTCGCGCGGCTCCGCGCCGTCCCACGCCAGCCGCTGACCGGCATGCCGGCGGTGAACTACGATTCCGTGCTCTACGACCTGCAAAGTCAGGATCGCATCGGCAAGCGCTTTGCCTACGGCTCGGGAACCGCGCCCTATGTGCTGAGCCAGATCGACGGCGCCTACAGCTACATCCCCGACTTCCTGGCCAGCCAGCACACCATCGAGAGCGCCGCCGACTGCGAAGCCTATGTGGCCCGCCTGGGAGAGTTCGCGCGGCTGATGGACGACGAGCTGGAGCGCGCACGACACGACGTGGGGCTCGGCGTGATCGCGCCTGACTTCGCCATCGCCGGCGCGCTCGCCCAGATGAAGGTCCTGCATGCGCCGCCGGAGCAGTCGAGCCTGATCTCAGCCCTGGTGGACCGCGCCAGGGCCAGGGGCATCGCCGGCGACTGGGCGGGGCGGGCGACCGCGGTCTACACCGCCAAGGTGCTGCCGGCGCTGGAGCGGCAGATGGCATTGCTGGAAAACCTCAGGCCCAAGGCCGTGCACGACGCCGGCGTCTGGCGCCTGCCCGGCGGCGAGGAATTCTATGCGATGGCGCTCCAGATCCAGACGACCACCACGCTGACTCCCGCCGAGGTCCACAGGATCGGCCTGGAGGTCACCGCCGAGCTCTCCGCCCGCGCCGACGTGCTGTTCAGGAAGATCGGCATGAGCCAGGGGACGGTCGGCCAGCGCTACAGCGCGCTGTTCAAGGACCCGAAGTATATCTACCCCAACACCGACGCCGGAAAAGCCAAGGAAATCGAGGATCTCAACCTGCTGGTTCAGGCGATGCAGAAGCGACTGCCACAGTATTTCGGGGTGTTGCCGAAGACCCCGCTGGAGATCCGGCGGATCCCGGCGGCCACCGAAGCCGGCGCCTCGACCCACTATACCGACGGCAGCCTCGATGGGACCCGGCCCGGGATCTACTGGCTGAACCTGCGCGACACTGGCGAGGCGCCTTACTGGGATATGCCGACAACCACCTTCCACGAGGGCATTCCGGGTCATCACCTGCAGCTGACGCTGCAGAAGCAGGCCGACCTGCCGATGCTGCGCAAGGCGGGCGGGTTCGGGGCCTATATCGAGGGCTGGGCGCTCTATTCCGAGCAGCTGGCCCAGGAGATGGGGGTCTACGCCACCGACCCCGCGGGCGAACTCGGCTATATCCACGACGCGCTGCTAAGGTCCGGCCGGCTGGTGGTCGACACCGGCCTGCACGCCCTGCGCTGGAGCCGCGAAAAGGCGGTCGAGACGCTGAGCGGCATCGAGGGCGACCCCATCGCGCTCGCCGGCCAGGAGATCGAGCGCTACAGCGTCAATCCCGGCCAGGCCTGCAGCTATATGGTCGGCAAGCTGACCATCCTGCGGCTGCGCGCCAAGGCCAAGGCCGCGCTGGGCGCCCGGTTCGACATCCGCCAGTTCCACGACGCCGTGCTGCTCGCCGGCTCCATGCCGCTGACCGTGCTGGAACACGCCGTCGACAACTATATCGCCGCACGTAAAACCTAAGAATACGCGGACAGGGATTAGAAAATCATGAGCAATCTTGATCGACGAGGGTTTCTCGTCACGAGCGCCGGGATGGCGCTACTGACCGCCGCGCCCGCCCTGGCCCAGGCCGGATCGGAGGACGCCAGGCTGCGCGCCAAGCTCGACGCCATGTTCGAGAGCCTGGTCGACGACAGTCCCGGGCGCGCCACCGGCCTCGGCCTCGATGTCGGCAAACGCGCGGCGCTGAAGTCCAGGCTGGACGACAACTCCGCGGCCGCCAAGGCGCGCCGGCTGGAGCGCGCGCGGCAATGGGCGAAGGACTTGGGAGCCATCGACCGCGCGAAGCTCTCGCCAGCGTCGAAGGTCGACCTGGACGTGGTGCTGTACCAGCAGACCCAGGCGGTCACCAACGGCGACAAGTGGAAGTTCGGCGACGTCGGCGGCAATTTCCGACCCTATGTGATCAGCCAGCAGTCGGGCGCCTATCAGGAGATCCCCGACTTCCTGGACAGCCAGCACAAGGTCGCCACGATCGAGGACGCCGAGGCCTATCTGGCGCGCCTGCACGACTTCGTGCGCGCCATGGACGAGGATCTGGGCCGCCAGAAAGCCGACGCGGCCATGGGCGCGATCCCCGCGTCGTTCATATGCGACCTGTCGATCGGCCAGATGAAGGCGCTACGCGACCAGCCGGCGGCGGCGACGATCCTGGTGACCTCGCTCGTCCGCAAGGCCAAGGCCGCCAACCTCGCCGGCGACTGGGAGGGCCGCGCGACGAGGATCGTCAGCGGGGAGATCTTCCCTGCGCTGGACCGCCAGATCGCCGCCATGCAGGCGATCAGGGCCCAGTCCAGGCCCGACGTCGGCGCCTGGTCGTTGCCGGACGGCGAGGCCTATTACGCCGACGCGGTGAAGGCCTCGACCACCACCGACTACACGCCGCAGCAGGTCCACCAGCTGGGCCTGGACCAGGTCGCCGAGATCTCCGGGCGGATCGACGCGATCCTCAGGGCGCGCGGCCTGAGCCAGGGCTCCGTGGGGGCGCGGCTGATGGCGTTGAACACCCAGCCCGATCAGGTGTTTTCGGCCAATGACGAGGGCCGCGCGCGGATGCTGGCCTTGCTCAACACCCACATCGCCGAGGTCTACAAGCTGCTGCCCAAAGCCTTCCGCACCCTGCCCAAGGCGAGTGTCGAGGTGCGCCGGGTGCCGGTGTTCATCCAGGACGGCGCGGCCAACGGCTACTACAACTCCGCGGCGCTCGACGGCTCGCGGCCGGCGGCCTTCTACATCAACCTGAAGGAAACGGCGGACTGGCCGCGCTACAACCTGTGGACGCTGGCGCACCACGAGACGGTTCCCGGCCACCACCTGCAGATCGCCCTGGCGCAGGAATCCACCCAGATCCCGATCCTGCGGCGCACCTTCGGCGGGTTCTCGGCCTTCTCGGAGGGCTGGGCGCTCTATGCCGAACAGTTGGCCCAGGAACTGGGGGCCAACGACGCCGACCCGTTGGGCGAGGTGGGCTACCTTCAGTCCCTGCTGTTCCGCGCCGCGCGGCTGGTCACAGACACCGGCATCCACGCCAAGCGCTGGACCCGCGAGCAGGCGACGACCTACATGGTCGAGACCATCGGTAACACCAGGACCCGCGCCCAGCGCGAGGTGGAGCGCTATTTCGCCGGCCCGGGCCAGGCCAACAGCTACAAGGTCGGCCACACCGTCTGGGCCAAGGTCCGCGCCGACGCCAAGGCGAAGCTGGGACCGAAGTTCGACCTGCGAGCCTATCACGACGCGGTGCTGCTCTCCGGCTCGATGCCGCTGACCGTGCTGGAGCGGCATGTGGCGGAGTGGGTCGCGACGCAGGTCTAACAGGCTCTGGACCGCTACTGACATGATGCTGTCAGCAAGGCGGGCGCAGTCTGCCGGTCAACGCCCGTCAACGGGCCGAACCTTGAAGGAACGCGGCATGTCGAACGAACTGGTCTTCTACACCAACCCGATGTCGCGCGGCCGCATCGTGCGCTGGATGCTCGAGGAGGTCGGCCAGCCCTACCGCACCGAAATCCTCGACTATGAGACAACGCTGAAGGGCGCAGACTATCTGGCGATCAACCCGATGGGCAAGATCCCGGCCCTGACCCACAAGGGCGCGGTGGTCACCGAATGCGCGGCGATCTGCGCCTATCTGGCCGACGCCTTCCCGCAGGCCGGCCTCGCGCCGCCCTTGACCGAGCGGGCCGACTATTATCGCTGGCTGTTCTTCGCCGCCGGGCCTGTGGAGGCCGCCGTCACCGCCAAGAGCCTGGGCTTCGAGCCCACCGCCGAACAGCAGCGGATGGCCGGATTTGGCAGCCTCGCCCATGTGACGGATGCGCTGGAAGGCGCCCTGAAGACCCGCGACTTCATCGCCGGCGGCCGGTTCAGCGCCGCGGATGTCTACGTCGGCTCGCAGATCGGCTGGGGCATGCAGTTCAATTCCATCGAGAAGCGCCCGGCCTTCACGGCCTATTGGGAGAGGCTCTTCAACCGTCCCGCCAGCGCGCGTGCGCGCGCGATCGACGACGCCCTGTTGCCCCCACAGCCGCAGCCGGCCTAGGCTCACACGGCCAAGCCTGGGGAGGGTTTTCGCCGTGAAGTTCACGATCCAGTCGGTCGCTGCGGCCGTCGCCGTGCTGCTGGCGGAACAGCCGTCGCTGGCCCAGGAGCGGCCGGCCGACAAGATGGCCGGTATGGTCATGTCGGGGCCGATGAGCCTGGGCCTGCCGCTCTCGCCGATGCCCAGCGTCTACGCCGGCCAGGCCGACAAGCTCGGAGCCCCGGTGTTCCGGGGCCTGGGCTCGCACCACATGGCGATCTCGACCCGGGTTCCGCGCACCCAGGCCTTCTTCGACCAGGGTGTGAACCTGTTGTTCGGGTTCAACCACGCCGAGGCGATCCGCTCGTTCCGCGAGGCGGCGAGGCTGGATCCAGGCTGCGCCATGTGCTGGTGGGGGATGGCGCAGGCGCTGGGACCGAACATCAACCTGCCAATGCCGCCCGACGCCGTCGCTCCCGCCTGGCAGGCGTTGCAGCACGCCAAGGCCCTGGCGTCCAAGGCCTCGCCCCGGGAACAGGCCTGGATCGCGGCCCTCTCCGCGCGATATTCCAGCGACCCCAAGGCCGACCGCCACGCGCTGGACGAGGCCTGGGCCCAGGCCATGGGCAAGCTCTGGCGCGACCACCCCGAGGACCTGGACGCGGCGACCTTCTACGCCGAGGCGATGATGGACACCCAGCCCTGGGACTACTGGCAGGCTGACGGGGTCGCGCCCAAGGGCCACGGCGGCGATATCGTCGCGACGCTGGAGACGGTCATCCGCCAGGCGCCGGAGCACGCCGGGGCGCTGCATCTCTATATCCACGCCGTGGAGGCCTCGACCACGCCGGAGCGGGCCGAGCACGCCGCTGATGTGCTGCTGAAACTGATGCCGCGGGCCGGCCACATCGTCCACATGCCCAGCCACATCTACTATCGCGTGGGACGCTACGCCGACGCCGCGCGGGTCAACGAACTCGCCGCCCGGGTGGACGAGGGCTACATCGCTTCGTGCCGGGCGCAGGGTTTCTATCCGGCCGGCTACTACGGCCACAACATCCATTTCCTGTGGACCTCGGCGGAGATGCAGGGGCGCTACCGGACGGCCATCGACGCCGCGCGGCGGCTGGTCAGGGCGGTGGACGCCGAGACGCTGGCCCGGCAATTGCCGATGGCCGAGCTCTACGCCTTCACCCCGGTCGCCACCCAGTTGCGGTTCGGCAAGTGGCAGGCGGTGCTGGCCGAGCGCCGGCCGCCGCAGGGTCTGATCCTCGACCGGGCCATCTCGTACTACGCCCGCGGCTTCGCCTACGCCAACACCGGGGACCAGGCCAGGGCCCGCACCGACGCCGCCAACCTCGCCGCGCTCCTCAAGGGCGACTTCGGAAGGTACGAGGCCTCCGGCGTGCCGGCCAAGCCGATGGCGCAGCTGGCGCTGGCCCTGCTGGACGCCGAGATTGCGCGGACCTCCGGGGACCTCGCGGGCGCAGTGGCGAAGTTCCAGGCCGCCCAGGCGCTGGAGCTAGCGCTGCCCTATACCGAGCCACCCTACTGGCATCAGCCCACCAGCCATTTCCTGGGCGCGGCCCTGCTGCAGGCCGGGCGGCCCGCCGAGGCCGAGGCCGTCTACCTCCAGAGCCTGAAGACCTACCGCGACGATGGCTGGGCGCTGGCCGGTCTGGTCCGGGCGCTCGACGGCCAGGGCAAGACAGTGGAGGCGGCCAACGCGCGCAAGGCCCTGGCCGACGCCTGGCGGATGAGCGACACGCCTCTGGAGACGTCGAGGCTTTAGCGCGCTAGGCATCGGATCGCGGGCCGCCGCTGCGGTGATCACCCCTCGCGGCGCCCTGGCCTCGCGCCACGGCCTGGCCTAAGCAGCCTGAGGACCGGAGGGGACGCCATGACGCTCGCAGGCTGGACCGTGGCCCTGTTTCTCTGTCTGGCGCCGGCGGCCGGCGCCAGTGTCGGCTTTCAGACCGCCAGCATCGCGGTGGCCGGCGACCGGCCGCTGCGGGTCGGCATCTGGTATCCCAGCGACGCCGCCGAGGCGCCCACGCCACTGGCGCTGTCGATGCAGATCGTGGCCCCCGACGCGGCCATGGCCGGGAGCCGCCACCCGCTGATCGTCATCTCGCACGGAACAGGCGGGTCGTTCGCCGACCACTTCGACACCGCCCAGGCGTTGGCGCGAGCCGGGTTCATCGTGGTGGCGGTGTCGCACACCGGCGACACCTATGATGATCGCAGTCGCGCCCTGCGGATCACCGAACGGTCGGGGCAGCTGGTCCGGACGATCGACTACATGACCACCGAATGGCGCGACCATGGGGCGGTCGACGCCCGGCGCATCGGCGCCTTCGGATTCTCATCCGGCGGCTTTACGGTGCTGTCGCTGATCGGCGGCGAGCCGGACATGGCCTTGGTCGCCCCGCACTGTCGCGAGCATCCGGCCTATTTCGACTGTCAGCTGACGCCGACGATGGGGGCGGTCGCGCCCACGGTCCCGGCGCCCGTGGCCCATGACCGGCGGGTGCGCGCCGCCGTGGTCGCCGCCCCGGCGGTGGGCTTCAGCTTCGCGCCTTCGGGACTGGCGAAGGTGCGCATCCCGGTGCAGCTATGGCGCGCGGAGGCCGACACGATCCTGCCCAATCCGCTCTACGCCGAGGCGGTGCGCGGCCTGTTGCCCCGACGGCCCGAGTATCACGTGGTCCCGGGCGCCGATCACTTCGACTTCCTGCCGCCCTGCAGCGACGGCCTGAAGGCGGCGGCTCCGCAGATCTGTGGCAGCCACATCGACCGCGCGGCCTTCCACGCGACCTTCAACGCGCAGGTCGTACGGTTCTTCCGGGCGACGCTCCGTTAGCGCGGGGCCATCCGGATCGCGCCGTCCAGGCGGACATCCTCGCCGTTGAAATAGCCGTTGGTGATCATGGTCAGCGCCAGCTGGGCGTATTCCTGAGGCAGGCCGAGGCGCTTGGGGAACGGCACCGAGGCGGCCAGCGCCTCCTTCACCTGCGGCGGGGCGCCGTTCATCAACGGTGTCTCGAAGATGCCGGGCAGGATGGTGTTCACCCGGATGCCGTCGCCGGCCAGATCGCGGGCGATGGGCAGGGTCATGCCGACCACGCCGCCCTTGGACGCCGAATAGGCGGCCTGGCCCATCTGGCCGTCCTCCGCCGCCACCGAGGCGGTGTTGACGATGGCCCCGCGCTCGCCCTCGATCGGCTCCAGGTCCAGCATGCCCTTGGCCGACTTGGCGATGCAGCGGAAGGTGCCGACCAGGTTGATCTGGATGATCAGGTTGAAGGCTTCCAGCGGGAAGTGCTTGGTCTCGCCGGTCTGCTTATCGCGGCTGGCGGTCTTGGCGGCGTTGCCGGTGCCGGCGCAGTTGACCAGCACGCGCTCCTGGCCGTGGGCGGCGCGAGCCTTGGCGAAGGCGGCGTCGACCTCCGCGTCGGAGGTGACGTTGACCTTGCAGAAGATCCCGCCGATCTCCTTGGCGACGGCCTCGCCCTTGGCCTCGTTCATGTCGAAGATGGCGACCTTGACGCCGTGGGCGGCGAGCGCGCGGACGGTGGCCTCGCCGAGACCCGAGGCGCCGCCGGTGACGACCGCGGACACCGATGAATTCAGTTGCATGGACGCTGGGCTCCCGATCCCGCTATCATTGTTGCCGTACCAGCGAGGCTTTAGCCTGATGAGCGCGCGCGAAAAAGCGTCACCCGACGTCAACGGCGAGTTCGACCCGCATCGCGCCCTTGCGCCTGAACGCGCGCTGGTCCCCTCGGTGGCGCGGCTGAACGAACAGCGGGTGGCGCGCGGGCTGTGGCCGAAGATCCGCCGCGTCGCCGCCCACGCGCCCTTTGCCGCCGACGCGCTGGCCGTCTGGTTCTGCGCGCGCGACGAGGCGACGCCGGTCGCGGCCAAGGGGATGATGTTCGCCGCCCTGGCCTATTTCGTCTCCCCGCTCGACGCGGTCCCCGATTTCCTCGCCGGCGTCGGCTACACCGACGACGCGGCGGTGTTCATGGCCATGCTGGCCCTGGTCGGCCGCCATCTGAAGCCCCGCCATCGCGAGGCGGCGCGCGCCGAGATCGAGCGGCTGCGCGACCGCTGAGCCAAGGTTCAGCGCCGCGCCAGCTGCATTTCGCGCCAGGTGATGAACAGGGTCGAGACGACGACCACCCCCGCCCCGGCCAGGGTCCAGGGCCCCGGAACCTCGTGGAACAGCAGGAACCCGGCGCCGGCGGTGAACACCAGCCGGACATAGTCGATCGGCGCCATGGCCGCGGCGTCGCCGATCTGCATGCCCTTGATGTAGCAGGCCTGGGTGGCGGTCCCGAGCGCGCCCATCAGGCACAGGAGGCCAAGATCGGCGGGATGCGGCCAGCGCCAGGTCAGGGCCGCGCCGGGGATCGCGAAGATCAGGCCCAGCGTCGCGGCCCAGACCAGCAGCACGGTCGGCGAATGATCCCGGGTCATCACCTTCATGCCGGTGACGGTAAGCGCGAACAGAAAGGACGAGGCCAGCATGGCCAGCGCCGGCAGGCCGATGGGAAAGCCGCCGCTGGACCCGGGGCGGACCATCAGCAGCACGCCGGCGAACCCCACCAGGGCCGCGGCGATCCGCAGCGGCCCGATCTTCTCGCGCACCACGAAGGCCGCCAGCGGCACCAGCCAGAGCGTGCGGGTGAACGACAGCGCGTTGGCGTCGGCCAGCGGCATCTTCTGGAACGCATAGAACGACAGGATCAGGCCGACGGTGCCGGCGCTGGAGCGGAAGAACAGGATCCAAGGCCGGGTCGTGGCGTAGACCGCGCGGCCACGGATCAGGATGATCGGCAGCAGGATCACGAAGCCGGCCGCCTGGCGGTAGAAGGTCTGCAGGGCCGCCGGGTAGTCATTGCCCAGGTATTTCACCAGCGTGGTCATCACGCTGAAGGCCAGCGCCGACGCCAGCATCCACAGGGCGCCGCGCACATTGGGCGCCAGCCCCGGGTGGCGCTCGGCGATGTCGATGGCGTCGATGGGCTCGTCGGTCATTGTCCCGCCATGTCACGCTCCAGGTCACCGCTAACCGACCGTAGAAGGCCCGGGTTAGCGGCTCAACTGGCGATCGGGCGGCGATCAGGCGGCGGCGGGACGCGCCCCGTCGCGAACGCCGGCGGGGATGGCGTCGTAGATCGTCGGCGGCGTCAGCTTCAGCCGCCGCCGCGCGCTGTCCAGCGGTTCGGCCATCAGCCGCTCATAGTCCTCCGCGAGCAGCCACCTGGCCGCCCGGCCGCGCCGGTACCCCTGCCAGATGGCCCGGCGTACTGGATAGACCGAGGCTCCGGTGCGGAAGGCGGCGCCGAACGCGATCAGCGCCCAGCCCAGGCCGCCGGTCTGGGCATAGGAGAAGCCCACCAGGCAGGCCTCGCCCAGCGCATCGCGGTGGTAGCCGGAGAGGATGTGCCAGATGTCGTGGACGTCGCGGGTGCGCCGGCCCATCCAGGCGTAGGGATGCGGCTCGTCGATCGCCGTCTCACCCTGCCGGCTGATCTCGGCGAGGCCGTCGGCGGACAGCTGTTCGGCGCGGATGAAGCCGCGGTAGGCGGCGCCGACGCTGCCCGGCGGCAGGGCGTCCAGCCAGGCGTCGTCCATCAGCCGCCTGGCGAATTCCGACCGCTCATAGGCGATGCGGCCACCCTGCGGCGTGGCCAGCAGCCGGTCATAGTTGCGCGCGGTCGAGGTCCCGTTCAGCGCGCGCATGATCTCGAAGACCGCGTTGGTGTCCTCCTTGTCGGCGAGCAGGCGGCTCAGCGACCGCAGCGCCTGCCGCCAGTTCAGCTTCGGCCGGGTCGCGCGAAAGGCGGGGCGGGCGGCGGTGTCGATCAGGGCCACAGGGTAACTCCCAAGTCTTGCCGACAAAGATGACGCCTGCGTCAACTTTATGCAAGGGGTTTGATCGAGCTGGCGAAGCGTATGACAACGCGACATGCCGACCTTGCGCAAACGTTCCGTCCAGCTGTCCGGCCACGCCACCTCGATCGCGCTCGAGCCGGAATTCTGGGCGGTGCTGGAGGCGATGGCCGCGTCCGAACACCTGAGCCTCGCCCGGCTGATAGGCCGCATCGACGACGCGCGCGCCGGCCGCCCCCTGGCCTCGGCCTGCCGGGTGGCGGCGCTGGGTTTCGCCGGACAATGGCGGGATCCGGCGACGCGTTAGGCTCAGGCCGTCGCGTATTCCGCGATCAGCAGTTGGGCCGGGATCGACCATTCCCGGCTGAGAGTCCGGATCATGGGCAGAGTCAGCGGACGTTTGCGGCTGAGGATTTCGGTCGCGCGGCTCTGGCCAAGCAGAGCCGCCAGATCGGCCCTCGAGCGGCCATTCATCCGCATCTCCGCGGCGATGACCGAAACCGGGTCGAGATTTTCAGCCGGCTTGATCGCGCTGGCTTCATAGGCGTCGATGAGGACCGCCCAGTCATCGAGACAGCGGGCCTCCTCGGGGCTCGCGGGCTCCCAGAGCCGGCTGACCTCGGCCTTGGCGATGCCGAGTTCCGTCTCGTTGTGGATCGGTCGTGGCTCCATCGTCGCCTCCTAAAGGTTGCTCGCAGTCAGGGCATCGATCCGATCATATTGCGCGTGCGTCCCGAGCCATTTCACCCACACGATCCCGGCCCTGAACTGAATCGCGCAGATCATCCGGTAGTCGCCGCCGGACACCTCGAACCGCACCCGCTCCGCGTTTAGCGCCTTCGCCTTCGACCAACGCCGGCAGACATCATCCATCGATCGCCACTGCGCCATGCGGGCGACTTCGAGCCAAAGCCGCAGCGCCGCTTCCGTCTCCGGGTGGCGCCGCCAGAAAGCCTGCAAGGAGCTTTGGGCGATGATCCGCACGCCAAAAAATGCTAGCATTTCCCGTCGCGGGAAACAACTATCGGCTTGGCTTAGACGCGCACCCGCTGGAATCAGGCGCCGATGTGCTACATATGTTCTGATGTCCCTGTCCGACTCCCCAACCCCATTTTCCCCCGACCCAGCCCCGCTGCGCGTCAGCGACCTGGCCCGCGCCGATGCGCGGCCGGCCGACTATCTCGAGGGCCTGAATCCGGAGCAGCGGACAGCGGTGGAGGCGACTGAGGGGCCGGTGCTGGTGCTGGCTGGCGCGGGGACCGGCAAGACCCGGGTGTTGACCACGCGGCTGGCGCACATCCTGGCCACCGGCAAGGCGCGGCCGTGGGAACTGCTGGTGGTCACCTTCACCAACAAGGCGGCGCGCGAGATGCGCGAGCGGATCACCCACATCATCGGACCGCAGGCCGAGGGCCTGCGCTGGCTTGGCACCTTTCATTCGGTGGCCGCCCAGATCCTGCGCCGCCACGCCGAACTTGTTGGTTTGAAGTCGAACTATACGATCATCGACCAGGACGATGTCGAACGACTGTTGAAACAGGTGCTGGAGGCGGAGAACGTCGACGCCAAGCGCTGGCCGGCCAAGATGCTCGCCGGCCTGATTGACCAGTGGAAGAACCGCGGCTGGCGTCCCGACCAGGTGCCGCCGGCCGAAAGCGCGCACTTCGCCAACAACAAAGGTCAGGTGCTCTACCGCATGTATCAGGAGCGGCTGCGGGTGCTGAACGCCTGCGATTTCGGCGACCTGCTGCTGCACAACCTGACGATCTTCACCTCCAGCCCCGACGTGCTGGCCGAGTTCCACGACCGGTTCCGCTATCTGCTGGTCGACGAATACCAGGACACCAACGTCGCCCAGTACCTGTGGCTGCGGCTGCTGGCCCAGAAGCGCCAGAACGTCTGCTGCGTCGGCGACGACGACCAGTCGATCTATGGCTGGCGCGGCGCCGAGGTGGACAACATTCTGCGCTTCGAGCGGGATTTCCCAGGCGCCAAGGTGATCCGGCTGGAGCGCAACTATCGCTCCACCCGCCACATCCTGGCCGCCGCCTCGGGCCTGATCGCCGCCAACAAGAGCCGGCTCGGCAAGACCCTGTGGACCCAGGACGAAGGCGGCGAGAAGGTCGTCGTGCGCGGCGTCTGGGACGGCGAGGCCGAGAGCCGGCTGATCGCCGACGAGATCGAGCGGGCGAAGAAGGGGTCCACGGACAAGGACGCCCGCAAGTACCGCGACATCGCCATCCTGGTGCGCGCCTCGTTCCAGATGCGGGCGTTCGAGGAACGGTTCGTGCTGTTGCAGATCCCCTACACCGTGGTCGGCGGGCCCCGGTTCTTCGAGCGCGCGGAGATCCGCGACGCCCACGCCTACCTGCGGCTGATCCAGTCGCCGGACGACGACCTGGCCTTCGAGCGGATCGTCAATACGCCCAAGCGCGGCATCGGCGAGACCACGGTCGCCAAGCTGTTGCAGGTCGCCCGGCTGGGCGGGGTCACCGCGGTGACGGCCGCGCGCCAGCTGGTGGCCACCGACGAGCTCGCCGCGCGCACCCGGACCTCGCTGTCAGGCTTCCTGCGCGATCTCGACCGCTGGCGGGCCGAGGCCGAGCGCACGCCTCACCCGCGCATCCTGGAGGCGGTGCTGGAGGAGAGCGGCTACACCGACGCATTGCGCCTCGACAAGAGCCCCACCGCCCAGACCCGGCTGGAGAACCTCAAGGAACTGGTCCAGTCGATGGGCAGTTTCGAGACCCTCAGCGCCTATCTGGAACACGTCGCCCTGGTCATGGACCTCGATCGCGGGCCGCAGGCTGACGCGGTGCAGATCATGACCCTGCACTCGGCCAAGGGCCTGGAGTTCCCGCTGGTCTTCCTGCCGGGCTGGGAAGACGGCGTCTTTCCCTCGCAACGGAGCATGGATGAGCAGGGCGACAAAGGGCTCGAGGAGGAACGCCGGCTGGCCTACGTCGGCATCACCCGGGCCCGCGAGGAGGCCCGCATCTCGTTTGCCGCCAACCGCCAGGTCTATGGCCGCTGGACCAGCCAGCTGCCGTCGCGCTTCGTCGACGAACTGCCGCTGGCCAACGTCGAGGCGTCGTCGGAGACCGGCTACTACGGGGGCGGCCCCGGCATGCAGCAGCACGGCAGCCGCTGGGACGAGAGCCCGTCGTTCGGCGGCGGCTACGCCTCGCCGGGGTGGAAACGCGCCCAGGCCGCCGGCTACAAGGGCAGCCATCCGGGCCGGCAAGCTGTGATCGAGGGCGAGGGCCGGCTGGTCGCCACCTCGGCCGACAGCGCCGCCAGCGACTTCAAGCGCGGCGAGCGGGTGTTCCACCTGAAGTTCGGCTATGGCGCCGTCACCGCCGTCGAGGGCAACAAGCTCACCGTGGCCTTCGAGAAGGCCGGCGAGAAGAAGGTGATCGACAGTTTCGTCGAGAAGGGGTGACCTTCCCGTTCCCCATGCCCGGCGGACACCGCAATTCGCCCGCCCTCTGCCAGGAGCGCCCCATGCCCGACCACCTGAACGCCGAAGCCATCCGTGCCGCGCAAGGAGTGCTGGACGCCTTCATGACCGCCTTCAACGCCCGCGACGTGACGGCGTTCGAGGCGACCTTCAACTTTCCCAGCGTGCGGCTGGCCAGCCAGGGTCTGGTGATCCTCAAGGCCGGCGACATGACCGCCGAGCGGTTCACCACCGGGGCGCTGGCCGAATGGGACCGGTCCGCCTGGGACCGCCGCGAGGTGATCCACGCCGGGTCCGACAAGGTGCACATCGACACCCGCTTTACCCGCTATCGCAAGGACGGCTCGGTGATCGGCGGCTTCGATTCCATCTATGTGGTCACCCGCCAGGACGGCCACTGGGGCGTCAAGATCAGGTCCAGCTTCGCGCCGTGAACGGCGGGGCAGCCACGGAGTTGTGGATGAGGATCGCAAATATAGTCATGGGAGAGCGCACAGGGTTATCTCGTCTCGATCATTCCGATGCGCAGCACCCTCATCCTCGATGACGATCTGCTCGCGGCGCGAGAGCTCACGGGTCTGCACCGGACCTCGGCGATCGTCGACGCCGCCCTGACAGCGCTGGTCGAGCGGGAGGCCGCGCGGCGATTGGCGCGGCTGGGCGGTAGCGAGCCATGGGTCGAGGAACCGCCTCGGCGCCGATGAGGCGTCGAAGACAATCCTGCACGCCCCACCCTGTGACCCCCGTCACGCCGCGAATCCCCGTCGTGGCCGCAAATTCCCACCTGTCCGCCGACCGGCGCCGTTCATGCTGCGGACAGGGAACCTGTGCTGTTTTCGTCCCTAAGCGAGACAACAGGCCAGCCGCTCAGACTCCGGTTCATGGTGAACCGGCGGGGGCGGTCCAAAGACCTGGGCTGAGGAATTTGAGGGTTTATCGCATGTCACCGTCTCTCAGTGTGGTTGCCGACAACGATCTAGCCGCCCGAGTAGAAACCGTCGGCGAGCGCGTCCGCCGGCTGCAGGCCGAGGCCCGCCAGCTGGCCAAGGATCACGTGCGCTCGCTGTCCGCCGCGATCCTCGGCGCCGAGGCCCTCGCGGCCGACATCGCCGGCGGCGGCGAGGCCTATCCGCCCGGCATCCGCGACCTGGCCCGGCGCTTCGCCGAGGACGTGCGGGCTCGCGTCCAGACCCTGGACGCCATCAACGCGCGCCAATAGGGCGGGGTTCTAGCCGACGAGGTCGGCGTAGTCCTTGCTGCGCTTGAGCCAGGCCGCCGCGTAGGGGCAGATCGGGGTGAGGCGCAGGCCCTTGGCTCTCGCGTCGGCGGCCAGGCCGGCCATCAGCCGGCCGGCGGCGCCCGTGCCGCGCAGGGCCTGCGGGCTCTCGACATGGTCGATGTAGAGGCGCCGGCCGTCGCGGCGATAGTCGGCCCAGGACGTGTGGCCCTGCTCGTCCAGCTCGTAGCGGGCGCCGGTGTCGCGCAGCTCAGCTTGCGGTTCGGACATGGCAGGTCTCCTGGCGCCGGATCGCGTCCGGCCTCTGTCCCAAACTGGGGATCACCGTAAAGGATTCAAGACGAACGCGCCGGCGCTCGATCTTGCCAGGCTATCCCTCAGGCCAGCTCCACCGCCATGGCCGTGGCTTCGCCGCCGCCGATGCAGAGGGCCGCGACGCCGCGCCTGCCGCCGCGGGCTTCCAGGGCGGAGAGCAGGGTTGCCAGGATGCGCGCGCCGGATGCGCCGATCGGGTGGCCGAGCGCACAGGCGCCGCCGTTGACGTTGAGCTTCCCTCGGTCGTTCTCCAGGTCGCGCTCGGCGATCATGGCGACCACGGCGAAAGCCTCGTTGACCTCGAACAGGTCGACGTCGGCCACCGACCAGCCGGCGCGGGCCAGGCATTTGCGGATCGCCGGAACCGGCGCGGTGGTGAACAGCCCCGGCTCATGGGCATGGGCGGCGTGTCCCGCCACCCTCGCCACGATGGTCATGCCGAGCTTCCGGGCGACCGATTCCCGGGTCATGACCAGGGCCGCGGCGCCGTCGCTGATCGAGGACGCATTGGCGGCGGTGATCGTCCCATCTTTCGAGAAGGCCGGCTTCAGGGTGGGGATCTTGGCCGGGTCGGCCTTGGCGGGCTGCTCGTCGGTGTCGATGAGGATGGCGCCCTTGCGCGTGACCACCTCGAAGGGGACGATCTCGCGGGCGAAGGCGCCGCTCTCGCTGGCCGCCTTGGCGTTGGTCAGCGAGCGAATCGCGAACTCGTCCATGGCTTGGCGGGTGAACTGGTAGGACTTGGCGGTCTCCTCGGCGAAGGAGCCCATCAGCCGGCCGGGCTCATAGGCGTCCTCCAGGCCGTCCAGATACATGTGGTCAAACGCGGTGTCGTGGCCGATGCGGGCGCCGGCGCGGTGCTTGGTGAGCAGATAGGGGGCGTTGGACATGCTCTCCATCCCGCCCGCGACGATGACGTCCACAGAGCCGGCGGCGAGCGCATCGTGGGCCATGATTGCGGCCTGCATGCCCGAGCCGCACATCTTGTTGACGGTGGTGGCCTCGACCGAGGTGGGCAGGCCCGCGCCCAGCGCCGCCTGTCGCGCCGGCGCCTGGCCCAGGCCGGCGGGCAGCACGCAGCCCATGATGATCTGCTCGATGGCGGCGGGGTCGGCGCCGGAGCGCTCGACGGCGGCGCGCACGGCGGCGGCGCCGAGCTCGGTGGCCTTGAGGCCCGAGAGCGCGCCCTGGAAGCCGCCCATGGGCGTGCGGGCGTAGCTGGCGATGACGACGGGGTCGGAGGTCTGGGTCATGGGCGGGATATAGGCGCGGGCGGGCCGCCCGTCATCTTCACGCTGAGTGAGGCGTCAGGGCTGCCGCGTGGTGATGTCCGAAT